>CAJUPJ010000001.1 GCA_910588655.1 uncultured Lachnospiraceae bacterium
ATCTGTACAAGCTTGTTTGCTATACCCTTTTTTAGCAAAAAATTAAAATATTTTTCTGCTTGACTTTTTATAGTTGGTCTTTCTGCATGTTTGCAGTTTAAAATTATAAATTGAAAAAAATAAATAACCAATTCTGTAAACTTTAATATTATATAACAATAGAAGATAAAGATTAATGGCATTATTTTAAATAATTACAGCATTTCTAATATTATACAGCTTTATTATAAAAAATGCCACCTGTACGCCTGGATGTTCTAAAGAGCATCTAACTAACTTATACATTCGCAAAATCCGTGCTGCCGCACTTCTGTGTCTGCTAAAGCAGCTACATTTTGCCCATTTAAAAAGTGAATTGCCAATCTGGCTTTCTTACACTGCAATTAATTGCGTGCAAGAAACTGCCAGATTGCAACCGCACAGGTGGAAAAATTGTAAAGGATAAAACAAGTCTGGATATAAAGCAAAAACTGGCGTATGCCAGTTTGCAGAAATGAGGTTAAAAATGATACATCTTCTTTTAGTAATAATTTATCTTGCCTTTATCAGCATGGGGCTGCCGGATTCACTGCTTGGCTCGGCGTGGCCGGTGATGTACCAGGAGTTTGGCACACCTGTTTCATATGCAGGTATTATTTCAATGATAATTGCAGCAGGGACAATTATTTCAAGCTTGCAGAACAGCAGGCTTTCAGTATGGCTTGGGACAGGAAAAGTAACAGCCGCCAGTGTAACAATAACAGCGGTTGCGCTTATTGGGTTTTCCTGCAGCCATTCTTTTGCCAGCCTTTGTCTGTGGGCAGTTCCTTACGGTCTTGGGGCTGGATGTGTGGATGCTTCACTAAATAATTATATTGCCCTGCATTATGCAAGCAGGCATATGAACTGGCTTCATTGTATGTGGGGTATTGGGGCGTCGGCAGGACCTTACATTATGGGATATGTACTGGCAAATGGCAGGGGATGGAGCATGGGATACCGGTATATTGGTATAATACAGGCTGTTCTTTCCCTTATATTAATACTTAGCCTTCCATTGTGGACAAAGAAGAATTGTAATAATGACTGTGCACAAGATAACATGGAAGATGGGTGTATAGCACTTCCTTTGCGGCAGATTATAAGAATTCCGGGGTCTAAAGAGATAATGGTAACATTTTTCTGCTATTGTGCACTGGAACAGACTACTGGACTGTGGGCAGGCAGTTATCTTGTGCTTGACAGGGGAATACCAGCACAGTCTGCTGCGGGGCTTGCAGGGCTGTTTTTTATGGGAATTACTGCAGGCAGGGCATTAAGCGGCTTTTTATCTGTCAGGTTTAATGACAGGAAAATGATACGTATGGGCCAGGTAGTAGCATTTATTGGAATAGTGCTGCTTTTTATTCCATATAACAGTATTACACCGCTTGCAGGGCTTGTAATAACAGGTTTTGGGTGTGCGCCTGTTTACCCATGCATAATACATTCCACACCATGCCATTTCGGGGCATGTATTTCCCAATCAATGATAGGGGTGCAGATGGCAGCAGCATATATGGGAACATGTTTTATGCCATTTTTATTTGGATTGGCAGCAAACCATATTAGTGCTTCATTATTTCCTTTTTATCTTATAATAATATTGCTTTTAATGATAACAATGCATGAAATTGCCTTGAAAAAGTGCAGAAGGCAGGATGGGGTTACAAATGTATCTGTATAATAATAAATAATTTCTATATAATTAAAGTGAAAAATATTCATTGCTAAAATGAAAGAAATTATATAAAATCCCTTTACTTTTTTTAAAAGCAGGATATAATTAAACATGCCACTTAAAAAACAGGCTGGCAGAGTCTGGTAAAATATGGCATTGTAATAGAATGGAAGTTTTCATATACAGTAAATGAAAGGGAGATTATAGAGATGAATAACGGAATTGAAATCAGATGGCATGGAAGAGGCGGACAGGGTGCAAAGACTGCGGCACTGCTCCTTGCAGATGTAGCATTTAAGACAGGGAAAAATGTACAGGGATTTCCTGAGTATGGCCCTGAGCGCATGGGTGCGCCTATTACTGCTTATAACAGGATTAGTGATGGCAAAATCCGGGTTCATTCAAATATATATACACCAGATTATGTTGTAGTTGTTGATGAAACACTTCTTTCATCTGTAGATGTGGCAGCAGGGCTTAAAAGGAATGGAGCTGTTATTATAAATACACCAAAGAGCCGTGAAGAAATTGCAGATAAATTAAACGGCTACGAGGGGCGCATTTACACTGTTGATGCAAGGAAGATTTCAGAGGAAACACTTGGAAAGAACTTCCCTAATTCACCTATGCTTGCCGCTATTGTAGCTGTAAGCGGAGTTATGGACAGGGAGACGTTTATAGGTGAGATGAGGGCATCATATGAACATAAATTTGCAAAGAAGCCAGAAGTAATTGATGGCAATATGAAAGCGCTTGAAATGGCATATGATGTAGTATGGGAAGCTATGGAAGAGGATAAGATGAGCCTTTCTGCGTAATTATTATACGTAAGCAGCTAATTCCTGCTTGCAGGAAATGCGGATAGCGGATATCCGTTTGACTATAATGCCTGTATTTTATGGCAGATTGGAGAAAACTGGCAATGAGGACAGATATTACAAAGATTAATGAACAGTCACCGCATCAGGAGCTTACAGAAGGGCTTATGGTATTTGCAGGCGGGACTTCAAAGCTTTTTAAAACAGGGGAGTGGAGGACTGATACACCAGTTTTTTATAAGGATAAATGCAAACAGTGCCTTTTATGCGCACCAGTGTGCCCTGACAGCAGCATACCTGTTGTCAATGGCGTACGTGGGGATTTTGATTATGAACATTGTAAGGGATGCGGCATATGTGTAAAAGCCTGTCCGTTTGGTGCTATTGAGATGAAGGAGGGTATTGTATAATGGCTATTAAAGAACGTATGTCTGGAAATGAGGCTGTATCATATGCTATACGCCAGATTAACCCTGATGTAATGCCGGCATTTCCTATAACACCTTCTACTGAAATACCACAGATGGTTTCTACATATATTGCAAATGGTGAGATGGATACGGAATTTATACCTGTTGAAAGCGAGCACTCTTCAATGAGTGCAGCAATAGGTGCAGAGGCAGCAGGTGCGAGAAGCCTTACTGCCACATCATCAGCAGGTCTTGCACTTATGTGGGAAGAATTACTGCTGGCAGCATCTAACAGGCTTCCGCTTGTACTTGCACTTGTAAACCGTACATTGTCAGGCCCTATTAATATTAACTGTGACCACTCAGACAGTATGGGTGCAAGGGATACTGGGTGGATTCAGATTTATGCAGAGAATAACCAGGAAGCATATGACAATTTTATACAGGCATATCCAATTGCAGAAAATGAGGCTGTGCACCTTCCTGTTATGATATGCCAGGATGGTTTTATTACAAGCCATGCTGTTGAAAATATTGAGCTTATGGAAGACAATATTGTAAAGAAGTTTGTTGGTGAATACAATCCAGAGGAATATCTTTTAAACCCTGGAAAGCCAGTTTCAGCAGGCCCTTATTCTGTAAGCAATTATGCAATGGAAGCAAAGAAGAACCAGGAAACTGCACTTGAAAATTCAAAAGAAGTAATACTTGAAGTTGCTAAAAAGTTTAAGAAAATTTCTGGCAGGGAATATGGGCTTTTTGAGGAATACAGGACTAAAGATGCAGATTATATAATGCTTATAATGGGTTCTGCAGCTGGAACTGCAAAACAGGCAGCCGATGAAATGAGGGCACGTGGCTTTAAGGCTGGTGTGCTGAAATTAAGGGTTTTCCGCCCATTCCCGGCAGATGAGATTGCAAAAGCATTAAGCGGCTGTAAAGCAGTTGCAATTATGGACAGGTGTGAAAGTTATAATGGCAACGGAGGCCCGCTTGGAAGTGAAGTAACATCTGCACTTTTCCGTAATAAAGTAATGACAGAAACTGTAAATTATATTTACGGGCTTGCAGGACGTGACTTTACGGTGAAAGAAACAAAGGCTGTATTTAAAGAACTTGAGGACATGGCAGTTAATGGAAAACAGCCTGCACAGTACCAGTATATAGGACTGCGTAAATAGCAGGGAATTATTCCGGGGATATTTTATATAAACATATAAAGGGTGGTTCAAGTGAAGAATTTTAAGAATTATAAACCAGATAAATATAGTACAGAAGATTTTAAGGAAGTTGAAGAAGGGATATATCTTACAAAAGACCCTTATGGACACCATGAAGAGATATACGTTACTTCACTTTCATTTGAGCATGAGCCAGGAAGGTATTGTGAAGAAGAAGGTTCACCAAGGAATATTACACAAATCCCGTTTGAAAATATACTTGATGAATTTTCAGTCTGGGTTACAGACTTTTATGATGATTTAAATAATAACAGTGAAGTGACATGTTACCAGGAATTTGGTGCATTTAAGCTTGAGAATATAAAGAACTTGCGTGGAATAATTGGGAAACATGTTTATGTTGTGCCATATACAGATGAAGAAGATATAATAGAAGATGAGGATGAAGAAGAAGAGGAATTTCTTGAATTGGTAATTGAATAACAGGCAAGTTTATAATATTATAGGTGGTACTATTCTGTTAGTGCCACTTTTTCTATATACAGGATTTTATATACCTGTAATTGATTTAATGATGTGTGAATGGTAAAATACCAGTATGGTATACCAGAACGGGCATGGAGGTAAAAATTTTGGCGGATATAGATAACAGAAAGGCATCATTGCTTTACAGGTTAAGGGAAGAAAAACAGATAAAACTAAAAGGTGGTTTATATCACCAGACACAGATAAAACTTGCTTATAACTCAAACCATATAGAGGGAAGCAGGCTTACAGAAGACCAGACACGTTATATTTATGAAACAAATACAATAGGGGTTAAAGAAGAGCCTGTAAATATAGATGATATTATAGAAACAGTAAACCATTTCCAATGTTTTGACTATATCCTGGATTGTGCAGAGGAAGCTTTAACAGAAGGAATTATAAAAAAGATACATTTTATTTTGAAATCAAATACATCTGACAGCCGTCTGGAATGGTTTAAGACAGGGGAATATAAACAGCGCCCAAATATGGTGGGAGGATTGGAAACAACATTGCCTGGAAATGTGGAAAATGAAATGAAAAGGTTATTATATGCTTACAGGAAAAAGGACATTATAACATTTGAAGATATTGCAGAGTTTCATTATAACTTTGAAAGAATACATCCTTTCCAGGACGGGAATGGCAGAGTGGGGCGGCTGGTAATGTTTAAAGAATGTCTTAGAAATAATATAGTTCCTTTTATTGTAAATGAACAGCATAAATTCTATTATTACAGAGGATTAAAGGAATATAACAATGAAAAGGGATATCTTATAGATACTTTGCTATCAGCACAGGATGAATATATGGAATTATTAGAATATTTTGGGCAAATATAGAAACAAAGACTGTAGCTGGTGATGTTTTAAAGGAAGAGCAAAGGCGGCTGGAAATATCCTGGCAGCAGGAAAATTATGGAACATACCGCCTGTATATTTTTTCTGGATAGACAATATCCCAAAAAAGTGGTAAGGTATATAGGAGTGGCAATTTAAGAATATTTATGAAAGGAAGAAAATAAATGTCAGGACATTCAAAATTTGCGAATATTAAGCACAAGAAAGAAAAGAATGATGCTAAGAAAGGCAAGATTTTTACTATAATTGGAAGGGAAATAGCAGTTGCAGTTAAAGATGGCGGGCCAGACCCGGAAAATAACAGCAAGCTGCGTGATGTTATTGCAAAGGCAAAGGCTAATAATATGCCAAATGATACCATTGAGCGTGGAATTAAAAAAGCAGCTGGCGATGCAGGCAATGTTAATTATGAAGAGGTTGTATATGAAGGCTACGGGCCAAGCGGCACAGCTATTATAGTTAAGGCTCTTACAGACAACAAGAACCGTACAGCAGGCAATGTCCGCAATGCATTTACAAAGGGAAGCGGAAGTGTTGGTACACAGGGCTGTGTGTCATATATGTTTGATGAAAAGGGACAAATTATTATCTCAAAGGAAGAAATGGACGATAATAATATAGAGATGGAAGCAGATGATATAATGATGCTTGCACTTGATGCAGGAGCAGAAGATTTTTCAGAAGAGGAGGACTCTTATGAGATAATTACGTCTCCTGGCGATTTCAGCGTTGTACGTGAAGCTATTGAAGCTGCAAAGCTTCCTATGGCAAGCGCAGAGGTTACAATGATACCTCAGAATTATGTTACACTTTCTGATGAAAATGATATCAGGCAGCTTCAGCGTACCCTGGATTTGCTTGATGAAGATGATGATGTACAGGATGTATACCATAACTGGGATGAGTAACAACTGTATTAACAGTAGCAAATTATTTAGAAACGGGGTAAAAGCATGAAATTTATTAATCCAGTTATCAGGGGTTTCTATCCAGACCCAAGTGTCTGCCGGGCAAATGGCAAATATTACATGGTATGCAGTTCATTTGAATATTTTCCAGGAGTGCCGCTGTTTGAAAGTGAGGATTTAATTAACTGGAAACAGATTGGACACTGCCTTACAAGAAAGACGCAGGTGGATTTGGAAGGTATAAACAGTTCTGGAGGGGTATTTGCGCCAACTATACGTTTTAATAATGGGCGCTTTTATATGGTTACTACTAATGATACATATCAAAAGAACTTTTATGTTTACACAGATGATATTTATGGTGAATGGTCAGAACCTGTATTTGTAGACCAGGATGGCATAGACCCTTCATTATTCTTTGAGGACGGAAAGACTTATTTTATGAGTAACGGAAGTGACCCGGATGATAATAATGGATGCATTTTCCAATGTGAAATTGATATTGAAACAGGGAAGAAGCTTACAGAAAGCATACCTATGTGGAAAGGCAGCGGTGGAAGGTATCTTGAGTCACCACATCTTTACCGTTTTGGGGAATGGTATTATATTATGGCAGCAGAGGGTGGCACGGAATATGGGCATATGGTTACTTATGCAAGAGGAAAAAGCCCATATGGTCCTTTTGAACAGTACAAGCATAATCCTGTACTGACTAACCGCAATCTTGGAGGACACCAGAACACAATACAGGGAATTGGGCATGGAGACCTTGTAGAAGACGGCAATGGCAATACATTTATGTTCTGTCTTGGTTTCCGCCAGACTGGCATGTGGCAGCCATTCCACCATCTTGGCAGGGAAGTCTTTATTGTGCCTGTGCACTGGGATGAAGATGGCTGGTTTAGTGCAGGCGCAGATGGCATTGTACAGAAAGAAATGGAACTGGATATAGATGCAGAACTTTGCCAGTGCAGCAGTTTTAATGGAAATTATAATAATAATTATAATGCTTCATTTAGCAATATGGACTTAAATTCCATAAGATGGTGCCATTTAAGGGAATATAAAAAGGAAAATTATAAGTTTGCAGATGGCTGTTTAAGTCTAAGAGGCATTAAAACTGGTTTATCTGGCACAGGTGCGCCAACATTTGCAGGCATAAGACAGGCAGAGTTTAATACAGAATTAAATGTTAATGTGAAAAGTGACGCCCTGGAAGCAGGAGTAACATTTTACCAGTGTGAAAAGCACCATTATGACCTGGCTGTATATAATAATGGTAATAAAAAGTCTGTTATTTTAAGGCTTTGTATAGGTGATGCGGTGCAGGTTGTTAAAGAACAGGAATTTGAAGAAGGCACAGAAACCGTTTCCTTAAGGGTTGTTTCAGATAATGAATGTTACAAATTTTACACAAAATGCGGCAATACAGAAGTATTTATGGGAAAGGCAGGCACAAAATACCTTTCATCAGAAGTTGCAAGTGGCTTTACAGGCACTGTAATGGCACTGTATGCTGTAAATGGACAAGACAATGAAGATAAATGGGCTGTGTTTGACAGCTTTGACTGGAAGCAGGACAGGGATTAACCATATTACAGGCAGTGGAATAATATAAATTCTGCTGTGCCTTTGCCATATGTCCTGAAATGTAAGAAAAATTTAATAATTATTAAATTCCAGGACATTATATTGCCATTTTTTATCAGTATATTTATATAAAATGTTAGAAGTATATGTATATAGGAACGGTGGCATACAGGCAGGCTGGCTGTCTTTGTGTAAGCAGTATAGTATGGAGGTTGGAATATGAAGAGGATTGCAAGGGCTAATAAAAAGTGGAGATGGATGGTGCTTCTGACATCCGTGTTTTTAATTGCATTTATGGCGTTTTACGCAGTTAATAGTAAAGATAGTACATATGCAGCAGATGTATATCTTCAGAACAGTGATGGACAGAAAATGGGTAATACCTATACAATGAGAAGGCATAGTGATGAATTCAGTATAGGTCCTGCAGGTCATGGTGTCGGATATATAGAGGCAAGGTTTACCAATAACAGGAATATACTTATAACAAACAGTAGTGCGGCTGGAGAGCAGGAATTTAACGGGCCTGGTTCTGTGCTTAAGGTAGAAGCACGGGAGATGGGTGATACATCATTAAATATAGCTGCATACAGGCAGAAAGGTGATACAGAACCTGTATTCCAGACTACGGTTAACATTACAGTAGCTTTCTCCGTTAATGAATACCTGAATGACAATGCTAAAAATGCATCTATAAAGAAAATATTTATTGAGGACGAAAGAAGTGCACTTATACTGGATTATGGGGCAGAACTTCCATTCGGAAAGAATGCTTCAGACCCGGGTGAGCTGAAATACTTAAACCTGATGTTTGGTAATGCCTCACAGGATATTACAAATACTACAAGCAGTGCAATACAGGCAGACTGGCTGTCTAATAATGAGGATATTATCGAAATTGATAAAACGATGAAAGGCGATGATAATGTTGTACGTGGTGGTATAAGGGCAACGGGTGCAGGCCGTACTACCTTGTCAGTAAGCTGGCGTGATGATACAACTACACGTCAGGATACAATAGTCGTTTATGTAAGGCCAAGGATAACAAACCAGAGTAATGAAAATATTGGTACAAATTCTTCTGGAATAGATGATGGTACAGGAGGCGGTACGCCGGATTCTGTATACCAGGTAGAGAATGGTGCAATTATAAATGTATCGGTTAAGTTTGAGAATAACCAGCTTGATGCTATATCTGATAAACTTGCATGGGTAATTGCAAAAAAAGAAGGTACAAAGACATATCTTGTAAAGGATTCCCTTGGAAATGTTACGGATGAATTTAAAAATGATGCAAACCTTGTCTGGATGCCATCAATAAACAGCTACAAACTTAATGCCAAAGCAGGTACATATTCTGTACTTTTCTATGTGGCAGGTACATATAAGGGATTTGAAGAAACACGTACCAATCCTCCGGGATGCTCACCTGTAGCTATTAAAAATGGCGTATATGTATTTAGTAACTATAAAAATATAACAATTTCTTTAAATGTTGGTGGTACATACAGCCTTCCGGATGCGTTTAATATAACAGAAGATACATTTATGAACTGTTTTATGCCTGTACCCCTTATAACAGAAGAGAATCCGCCAGAAGATGAGACAGCGACAGGAGGCTCTATATCATCAGGTAATAGTAATAATTTCATTTCTATGTCAAGTGACAGGACTATTATTACGGCAACAAGGGTAGGAACGGCGTATATAGATGTTACGGCAAATTCCAAAATTCTTGAAACAGGGCTCAGGGAAATAAAAGAAGGCCAGAAAGTACGCATAACGATTAATATAACAGATACTTTTTCCCTTAATATTTCACAGACAAGGATGTCAGTAGGGGAACAGCTCCAGTTATATGGTGTGCTTGCTTCTGGTACTGAAAATGATGAGGCAGAATACAAGTGGGTTTCACCAGATGACCCTAATGGGAGTTATGTAAAAATTGCAGAGCAGGGGCGTTATGCAACTATAACAGCGGTTAAAACCACGCCGCCTGGCGGACATGTGACGGTTACGCTTATGAGGACGACAACAAACGGAATAACCCTTACCGCTTCCTGCCAGATTATTATAGATACGACAACATCAGGTTTCCATATAAAGCCATCTGCGCTTACTATGGAAGCTGGAGATGTGCAGACTATTACAACCGACCTTACAGGTTCATATAAGCTTGTATGGATTTCTTCTGATACAAGCATTGTTACTGTAGTTGACTCATCTGCAGCTACACCGGCAGCCCAGGTTACAGCACGTAAGCCAGGTACAGCTGTTATTACAGCAGTCAATGCTGCCAATAATGTGTATGCTACTTGTATTATTACAGTACAACAGCCAATTACATCCCTTGATATAGGTGTGGCAGGCAAAAAATATACTACATATGATACAATGCTTCCGCAGGGATTTGTATTTATGGAAGCACTGTACCAGCCAAGTAATGCTACAGAGAAAGACTTTAAATGGGATTCTTCAGATAAAACAGTTGCAACAGTTGATAATACAGGTAAAGTTACACTTTTAAAAGAAGGTACAACACATATTTCAGTTGCAAGCAGCAAATATACGGCATACTGTATTTTGAATATTGTATCTAAACCTATTTCTACAATTACTACTGATGTAAAAGAACTTAGTATGGTTAAAGGTGAAACATATAACATAAAAGCAACATTTAATCCTGTAGATGCTACCAATACAGAACTTGTATGGTCAGTACTTGAAAATTCAAATGTGGTTAAAGTTGATAATACAGGCAAGGTTACTGCTGCTGCGCCAGGGCAGGCATATGTAAGTGTTAAAGCAGCACTGGCGGATTCAGATGGCAATAAGGCAGAGGCATTAATTAAAATTATTGTAAGGGACAGACTGACATCTATAGATTTTGAATCAAAAACTACATATATCAATGTAGGTGGTTCAAAACAAATAGAGATTATTTATAAACCTGATAAAGATGTAAATAAAAAAGTTACATTCCGTTCTTCTGATGAAACAATATTTAAGGTTACACAGAGCAACCAGGATGGAGTCTGTGTTATACAGGGTATAGCAGAAGGGCAGGCTGTCCTTTCATGTATATCTGAAGATTTAGGGCAGGCAGGTGTAAAGACATGTACAATATATGTAACACCTACAGAAATTGAGGCAAAGGATTTTGTTATAACTCCGGCAGAAGAAACAGTCTATATTGGGGCAACTTTAAAGCTGGAAAAAACATTTACACCAAATAATGCAACTAACCAGAATGTAACATGGAGTTCTTCCGATGCTGGCATTGCAAGTGTTACTTCACTTGGTGTTGTAAGGGGTATTAAGGAAGGCAAGGTAGTAGTATCAGCAGTATATACAGATACTAAGAACAAAGTGCCTTTAATCAGAACAAGTACAATAAATGTAAAACCAGCACCAATAAATATAACAGATTTTGATGTTACACCAGATACACAGAATATTAAGGTTGGTGATAAATTCTCACTTACACCTGTATTTACACCAAATAATGCATCTAATAAAAATGTGGAGTACCAGTCACTTGATGAGGGTGTAGTTACAGTTAGTGAAAAAGGTGAGGTTACAGGTGTTGGGGCTGGTGATGCAATAGTACAGTGCCAGGCTGAGGATGGCGGTTTTATTGCAACATGTCTGGTACATGTTGACAATGCAGTTGAATTTTCTCTTTCACCTGCAACAAGGGAAATTGCAGTAGGCAGGTCATTTAAGCTTAAAAAAGTAATAAAGCCTGAAAATGCTAAAAAAACAGCTGAATGGTCTACATCTAATTCATCTATTGCAACAGTAGATGCGTCAGGCAAGGTTACAGGTAAGAGAATAGGTTCATGTACAATTACATGTACACTTACAAGATATAACCAGAGTGCAAAGTGTAAAGTTAAAGTTGCAAGGCTTAACAGCACTGTAAAACTTGATAAAAAGAATATAAGGATTGGCGTAGGCCAGACATACAGGCTGAAAAAGACTGTATGGTCGAACAATACTTCGCTTCCAAAGGTAAGCTGGAAGTCTTCTAACAAGCGTGTTGCTACAGTAAACAGTGGCGGCAAGATTACTGGTAAGAAAGTAGGGCTTGCCAAGATTACAGTTACAACAAATGATGCCATACATGCAAAAGCAACATGTAAAGTAAGGGTAATACAGAGGATATCAAGTATAAAGCTTAGTTCTGATTATTTAGTATGTTATGTAGGAAGAAGCAAAAGGCTTACTGCTAAATGCAAGCCAGCTAATTCAACTATTAAAAAACTTAAGTGGACTAGTGGGGATTCTTCCATAGCAAGGGTTACTGCCACAGGCAAGGTAAGGGCTCTTGCAGAAGGCAATACTTATATTACAGCAACAGCAACAGACGGCAGCAATAAGAAAGCCAGATGTTTTGTAAAAGTGCTTGATGCAGTCCCGGCTACAAGTATAGTAGTCGCACAGTCTGAACTTACAATGCAGAGAGGCGACAGTACTAAACTTACATACAAGGTGCTGCCAGATAATACATCAGATGATTTGGAATTTGCATCAGATAATGAAAGGGTTGCAAGGGTTAATAAAAAAGGCAAGGTAACAGCAGTAGGTACTGGTGATGCTACTATTACAATTCTTGCAACAAGTGGTGCTTCATCAACAGTTGATGTTAATGTAGTTGCACTTAATAAGACAGAACTTGTAATGCGCCAGTATGATACAGAGAACCTGCTTGTACTTGGTACTTCTGATACAGTTACATGGTATACTTCAAATGCCAGGATAGTTACAGTAGAGAATGGAAAAGTAGTTGGAAGGGCAGAAGGTACAGCATATATATATGCATATGTAAATGGATGCAGGTTAAACTGCCGCGTTACAATAACTTCTGTAAATGAATAAGAGGGGAGAAAATCTTGCTTTTAAATTTACATGTTAAAAACCTTGCCATAATTGATGAAATTGAGGTTGATTTTGCAGAAGGGCTGGATGTCCTTACTGGTGAAACCGGTGCAGGAAAGTCAATTATAATTGGTTCAATCAATATGGCAATAGGAGGCAAAGCTCCAAAAGACATTATCAGGAAAGGCGCTGCTTTTGCGCTGATAGAACTGTTATTTTCTGTAGATACAGAGGAACAGAAAAAGTATCTTGAAGAACATGGTATAATAACAGAAGATAATGAAGTCCTTATTTCCCGTAAGTTTACAAAGGGAAGGGGAATTAACAGGATTAATGGCGAGAGTGTCCCTGCATCAGTGTTAAAACAGGCAGCGGCTGTGCTTATTGATGTCCACGGGCAGAATGAACAGCAGTCGCTGTTATATAAGCGGGAGCATATGGGGATAGTAGACAGGTATGCCAGGGAAGAGATGGCTGGCATTGATACAGAATATGCAGAGGCTTACAGCAGTTATAAAAAACTTATAGAACAAAGGGACTCTGAAAATATTCCAGAAGAGGAAAGGCTAAGGGAAATTTCTTTTATGGAATATGAACTTGAAGAAATAGAAAGTGCTGCACTTGTGCATGGTGAAGAGGAAAGCTTAGAAGACACATACAGGCAGTTATCTAATGCCAGCTCTATTATAAACGGGCTGGGTGAAATATATTCCCTTACGGGTTCTAATGCTAATGACACAGTATCTGAAAAACTCGCTTATTCGCTCAGGATAATTGGAAAACTGTGTGAGTATGATGATAATATAAACCAGTTTGCAGACCAGCTTTCAGAGATTGACAGCCTTGTTTCTGATTTTAACAGGGATATAACAAGTTATATGGAAGATATGGAAACAGACAGCGGGGAGCTTGAGAAAACAGAACAGAGGCTTGATTTAGTAAGGAAAATTAAAGCGAGGTTTGGTGCTACAACGGCAATTGTTAATGAATATGCAGATAAACTCCGTGAAAAATTAGACCGTTACCGTGAATATGAGTCATATAAGGCAGGACTTGAGGAAAAGATAAAAAAAGAAGAAGAAAAGCTTAAAAACCTTTCTTCCAGAATGTCTGCTGTACGTAAGAAATGTGCAAAAGTGCTTGAAAAAGAAATAACCGCAGCACTGGCAGACCTTAATTTCTTACAGGTACAGTTTTCTATAGATATACGCACGCTGGATGAATTTACTGCAAACGGCACTGATGAAATAGAATTTATGCTTTCTGCTAATCCAGGCGAAGATTTAAAACCTATAGGGATGGCAGCATCAGGCGGTGAGCTTTCGAGGATAATGCTTGCAGTTAAAGCTGTACTTGCAGAGCATGACGAAACAAGCACACTTATATTTGATGAAATAGATACAGGAATAAGTGGCAGGACAGCACAGAAGGTTGCTGAGAAAATGGCACTTATAGCAAAGCAGCACCAGGTAATATGCATATCACATCTTGCACAGATAGCAGCGATGGCAGATGCACATTACCTTATAGAAAAGACAAGCAACGGGCCGCGTACAAGCACGCAGATACGCATGTTAAGCGGACAGGAAGAAGTCCAGGAGCTTGCAAGGATACTTGGTGGTGCACAGATAACAGAAGCTGTAATTAACAGTGCAGAAGAAATGAAAGAACTGGCATCTAATCTTAAAAAAAGTTTGTAAACAGGGACATACTTCTGGCAGAACAGGAATATAAAAGGTACAACTGGTACATTATAATTATGTATGGCTGTACCTTTTTATTTTACAGGAAATCCAGTGCTGTAAAGTAAAAAATAGTAACAAATATATTTCTGACAGGAGTATTTGGATATGAATAAAAATATTATTAGCAGGGATTTTAAAAAGAAATACAGGGCATTTCTTGCTCTTGCATTATGTGTAAATGTTTTTGCTGCTGTAGTGTACTATATATGGTATATAGATAAAAAAGTCCCTGATAATATTATGCTTGTGGAAAACAGGGAGGAAAGCCTTGATTTTAATGTGCCGCTTGAAGGGGAGATAGACGGCGCTGTTGATGCGATAAGTGTTAAAAACACCAGCAGCGCCAATGACGGCAGTATACATTTTAACCTGAACCAGACTGTCAGGATGCAGGCAAGCAATACAGGAAGCTATAAGGCAAGGCTTAAGCTGTTCGGGCTGTTCCATTATAAAAATATACAGATAGATGTTATTAAGGAACAGAAAGTTATGCCTTCTGGCAGGGCTGTAGGGCTGTATATCAATTCTGATGGCGTAATGGTGCTTGGAACATCTGAAATTACAGGAAAAGATGGTTTCAGCTACGAGCCGGCAGCCAATATATTAAAGGCAGGGGATTATATCTATAAGGTAAACGACCAGGAAGTCCAGAATATTGAGGATGTTGTAAAAGCAGTACAGGATAATGGAAGAGGAAGGGTTACTATTTATTTAAGAAGAAATAACAATAATATAAAAGTTAAAGTTGATACAGTGCTTGCCGGGGATGGTGAATATAAAATAGGAGTATGGCTGCGTGAAGATACAGAGGGGATTGGGACTTTAACATATGTTACAGAGGATAATAATTATGTTGCACTTGGGCATGGAATAACAGATATAGATACAGGAATACTTATTGATATAAAAGATGGAGGGGTATATCCTGCAAAGGTAAACCAAGTAATAAAAGGTGAGGCTGGTTCACCAGGGGAAGTCCTTGGTTCTGTAACACTTGGTGCAGTAAACCGTCTTGGCACAATACGGAATAATACAAATTATGGTATATCGGGGGAATTATTTGACAATAATATTAATAAATCTACAACAGATAACAGCCTGCCAGACAGTGGCTATGGTTATAACAGCAGTAAAGCAATGCCGGCTGCCATGAAACAGGAAGTTAAAACAGGAAAGGCAACAGTAAGATGCCAGCTTGGGGACAGTGTTGAAGATTATGAGGTAGAAATTGAAAAAATAAATATTAATTCTAAGGAAAATAAGGGAATGGTAATAAAAGTTACAGATAAAAGGCTGCTAAGTAAAGCGGGCGGAATTGTGCAGGGTATGAGCGGTTCGCCGGTTATGCAGAATAATAAAATAATTGGTGCTGTTACGCATGTATTTGTCAACGATTCGACAAGGGGATATGGAATATTTATAGAAGATATGCTTTCCGAATAAACCCTGTTTTTAAATTTGCTTATATTATGCCTTCTTGCAAGTGCTGAAACCGCCGTCGTATCTTGTATGCATATATTGTAATAATTTGTCACATACACAGAAAGTATGTTATTTGCTGGAAATGCTTTATAAGTCCAGTCGAAAAGTAACATTTTTTTAGTATTGCAACAATATATTTATATATATATTATGCTATTATAACCCCATATAAAGAGAAAGGATATGCCGGGAGGCAGGAAGGGAAATGTGATGCAAAATGTCAGAGTGTTATTAGTTGATGACAACAAAAGAATTGTTAATTTACTAAAAGAAGCCCTTACTAAAGAACCAGATATGGAGGTTGCCGGGACTGCTGCTGATGGCGAAGAAGCACTTAAATTAATTGAGCTTTATAAACCTGATGTAGTTTTACTTGATTTGATTATGCCTAAAATAGATGGTCTTGGCGTTATGGAAAAATTAAGGAATAATACAGAATACACACCTAAAATTATAGTAGTCTCAGCAGTAAGCCAGGAAAGTGTTACAGAAAATGCATTTGAACTTGGTGCAGCATACTATATATTAAAGCCCTTTGATACACGTATGGTAGTGAACAGGACCAGGGCAGTGGCACTTTATGACGAGAAAGACCACAAGGTTATAAATACAGTTTTTACTAACCAGCAGCATGCCAAAAGGAAGATGGGAAACCTTGAAGCAGATGTAACCAATATAATACATGAAATAGGTGTCCCGGCACATATTAAGGGATACCAGTATTTAAGGGATGCAATAATTATGTCTGTAAATGATAATGAAATGTTAGGTTCGATAACAAAGCGTCTTTACCCCACTATTGCCAAAAACCATAAAACTACTTCAAGCCGTGTGGAAAGGGCTATCAGGCATGCAATAGAAGTTGCATGGAGCCGTGGCAAAATGGATACAATAGAAGAGCTGTTTGGATATACGGTTAATTCAGGCAAAGGAAAGCCCACAAATTCAGAATTTGTGGCTCTTATTGCGGATAAAATACGTTTAGAATATAAGATGAGGGCATAAGAAAACTAATTTGATAAAAAAGTCTTTTCAGTATCAGATATTTGGAGTATAATAGAGACATGACTTGAATAGAAGGAGGTATTTTTGATGAAGAAAATATTATTTGTGGCATCAGAGAGTGTTCCGTTTATTAAAACAGGAGGACTTGCTGATGTAGCAGGCTCTTTACCTAAATATTTTGATAAAAAAGAGTTTGATGTAAGGGTTATGATTCCTAAGTATGCTTGTATTCCAGAAGAATGGAAACAGAAAATGCAGTATAACACACATTTTTATATCGACCTTGCATGGCGTAAGCAGTATGTAGGAATTCTTGAGACGGAATATGAAGGCATTAAATTTTATTTCGTTGACAATGAGTTCTATTTTGCAGGAGATAAGCCTTATGGTTATGTCCATGAGGATATTGAGAAGTTTGCATTTTTCTGCAAGGCATCATTATCTGCACTGCCAAGTCTTGGTTTCAGGCCGGACATTATACATTGCCACGACTGGCAGACTGGCCTTATACCTGTATACCTGCATGATATGTTTATGGAGAATGATTTCTATCATGGAATTAAGACAATTATGACTATACATAACCTTAAGTTCCAGGGTATATGGGATTTGAAAAAGGTTAAGGACATTACTGGCCTGAACCAGTCATTCTTTGCAGCAGATAAGCTTGAGGCTTATGGTGATGCAAACTATCTTAAAGGCGGCATAGTTTATGCAGACCTTGTAACTACAGTTAGTGAATCATATGCAGAAGAAATCAAGATGCCATTCTATGGTGAGAAACTTGACGGTCTTATGCGTGCCCGCAGCAACTGCCTGTCTGGTATTGTAAACGGACTTGACTATGATGAGTGGAATCCTGAGACAGATAACCTTATTTATACTAATTATAATGCAAAGAATTTCCGTAAGGAAAAGGTTAAGAATAAGAGAGGTTTACAGAAAGAACTCGGGCTTGCACAAGATGACAGGAAGTTTATGATAGGCATTGTTTCAAGGCTTACTGACCAGAAAGGGCTTGACCTTGTTGATTATGTTATAGAGGAAATCTGTGCAGAGGATGTGCAGCTTGTAGTCCTTGGTACAGGTGAAGAAAAATATGAGCACCTGTTCAGGCATTTTGAATGGAAGTACCATGACAGGGTATCTGCCAATATTTATTATTCTAATGAACGTTCACATAAGATATATGCAGCATGTGATGCATTCCTTATGCCATCACTCTTTGAACCATGCGGGTTAAGCCAGCTTATGAGCCTTAGGTATGGCACAATCCCTATCGTAAGGGAAACAGGCGGGCTTAAAGATACAGTAGAGCCATATAATGAGTATGAAGGCACAGGAACAGGTTTCTCATTTGCTAATTATAATGCACATGAAATGCTTAATACTATAAATTATGCAAAGGATGTATATTATAACAGGAAACGTGAATGGAACAAGATGATAGACAGGGCTATGGCAGTTGATTTTTCATGGAATAATTCAGCTGTAAAATACGCTGATTTGTACAGGGGATTATAGAATTACCCGTCCTGTAACCAAAGCCATGCAGTGCTTAAGATGCCTGCATGGTTTTTTGCATTAATGCAGAAAAGTATATGGAGGTTTTTGTGCGTTTAGACAAATATCTGGCAGAAATGTCATATGGAACAAGAAATGAAGTTAAGAAGATAATCCGTTCAGGCACTGTAACAATCAATGGTGTACAGGCAGCAAAACCTGAAACAAAAGTTAATGAACTGTCTGATATAGTATATATCGGGGATGAAAGGGTTTCCTACAGCCAGTATGTGTATTATATGCTTAATAAGCCGGCTGGATGTGTTTCAGCAACAAAGGATAATGTGCACAAGACAGTTATAGACTTATTAAAAAAGAATATTGGGAACAATATCAGGGATGATATCTTTCCTGCTGGCAGGCTTGATATAGATACAGAAGGGCTTGTATTACTTACAAATGATGGTGTACTTGCGCATATGCTGCTTTCACCACGCAGGCACGTTGAAAAGGCTTATTACCTTGTCGCAGACGGAATTATTACAGATAATGGCATAAAACAGCTTACAGAAGGCATTGACATAGGTGATGAAACACTAACGCTTCCAGCAAAAGCAGAAAATATAAAAGTCTGCAGTATAGAAGAACTGGGTAAAGATATACAGGATATTATAAAAAGCCAGTATAACGAAGAACCTTCACAAACACATGAAGGCAAAGTATATACATCAATGGAACTTGTGCTGCATGAGGGAAGATACCACCAGGTCAAAAGGATGGCTGAAGCTGCCGGGAGCAGGGTATTATATTTAAAAAGAATACGCATGGGCACACTATGGCTTGACAAGGCACTGCTTCCAGGGGAGTGCCGGGAACTGTCAGCAGAAGAAGTCCAGCAGCTACGCAGGACAAGTGGATAAGGGAGCCGCTGGTGCGCTGGGACGTTTCTGGAAAAATAATAAAGACCATAAGATATAGAGGATATATAAAAATGAAAGAAGAAAAGAAAGCTGGATTTACACAGAAATGGATTGAAGATGCAGTAAAAAAGCTTCTGCAAAAAGAAGACATTTACGAAAGTGATATGGAGCAAATAAAGTATCTGCGTATCGGCGATTAGTGGAAACCAGGCGGAGAAGGAGCTGTTGTAACCGGCAAATTCATCCAGCTTTACATAGACTATATGAAGGAAAATCCTTTTGACTACATAGACCCGGCTACAGAAGTGGAAATCTTTTGAGAAAACCATTCTGTACGGAACATACAGTGAGGAATTTGGCGATGATGATGCTTTTGATGAATGGTATCATCAGGCAAAACAAAGCATCAAACAGGATATAGGCCTGTTTACAGGGACAGAGGTACTGCGGCTTTATGGCGCAGAATACCAGGATATGGCCTTTTTAAGGGCAATGCCCCAGTTGCGTGTCCTGGAAGTGGTAGAAACAGATTTTGCTTCTTATGAAGGCATAGACGGTCTCGTAAGGCTGGAACAGCTTTGCTGCTGGATGGATTAGAAGGGAGGGTTGAAAACATGAATGAAATATATGGAATGGAACTACAATATGGGAGCCTTATTCCCATTGACAGGCCCAAAGATACTTTTCTGTTAATAGACACTGTAACTTTTCTTATAGAAGGTAATGAGCTGCCTTTAGATTTTTGTACTATGGAGGGCGGCATAGAAGGAAATGCAGGCTCAATTATCCGTATCGATGTATGTATACGGGATTTTGAACCAGAAACTTTTATAAATGAATATAAGGAGAAATAATTATGGGCAGGCAGTATAATTTTTATATGGGAAGAAATGACGAAGAATTATTTCTGGAATACTTGAAACAGAATCAATATGTAATCTACCAGGATAACAAAGATGGAAATCCTAAAGTTATTGATAAGTGGCCAGAACCTTATTCTGGTACAGGATGGTTTATTTTATATTTGTATAGAGAAGATTTTGGAAAGATGATATTTTCGGAAAGTTTTAGAGATGGAAGATTGTTTATCCAGCCAGATGATGCACCAGTAATAGAATTTGTAAGAACATGTATTAATCCAAAGGATAAAGGAATTATGAGCGGCCGTATATGGCTGGAGATGAAATATTATGATAAAAATAATATGCTATGGTATAAAAGTGAAAATCTTATCAAAGCATACAATGACATTAAAAAATGAATAAAAAAACAATTGAAAAAGACAGTTCCATAACAAAATACATAATATCAAAATGGGAAAATGATTTGCAATACCATAGGGAAAAGTTTGGTTTGGGAGGTTATGAATATGTTAAGGGAAGAACTTGCAAAGCTGCCAGAGCGGCAATGTTTGGGCATGGAGTGCCAAGAGAGATGTTCCCGCCCTGCATATCCGAAGATGAAATCATGAAAGCTGTTGAATGTTGTGTCCAAAACCAAAAAGACGAATTGATGAAAATATTGGATGCAGAGGAGTAAACTATGTGCCCGTTTCTTCTGCACAAATCCCAGGTAATTGTAAATTATCCCATCCATTTTAATTCTTGACAAATTGGCACAATCAATATAAACTAATGTATGGGTAATTATAATGCCATTTTGCTGGAATAGCTCAGCTGGCAGAGCACTTCACTCGTAATGAAGGGGCCGTGGGTTCAAATCCCATTTCCAGCTTAAAGACAGCACTAGAATATTGTTAAGAATATTTACTAGAAGAACTTAAGGCATGCCACAAGTGGCATGCCTTTATTACAAAGCAAAACAGGAACGGAGGAATTTTTATGACATTTGATGAGATTTTTAAAAAAGTGAAAGATATGTTTAAGGATACTGATGTAAGTGATGTAACAGAACACATTGCATACCAGTTTAATATTACTGGTGAGGGTGCAGGCAGTTTTTATGTTGAAGTAAAAGATGGCAAATTAAATATTGAGCCGTATGAGTATTATGACAGGGATGTAATTTTTATCTGTAAGGCAGATACATTATTTAATATTATTTCAGGCAAAACTGACCCTGTCATGGCATTTACACTTGGACGTTTAAAGGTAGAGGGAAGTATTGAACAGGCATTGAAATTAAAGAATTTTATTAAATAAATATAATGATGCCAGTGTCAAAAGTTATTTTGACACTTAGCTACAATTTATATTTTTTTAGAAAGTTTATAATATTTTAATAAAAAAATATCTTAAGGAAAATTTTTGTAGATTTAATATGGACATGCTGTTATAATCTTTTATAAACATATACTAAGGGGACATAATATGAAACAGCAGGTTATATCAGATAAGAAAATAATAATTGTGGAAGATGAGAAAGAAATACTTGATTTATTAACCCTTTATCTTGGCAATGAAGGTTTTGAGGTGGTTTCTTTTACATCATCAGAAGGAGTTATGGAATATATAAGCAATAATGCAGTCAGCCTTGCTGTACTGGATGTAATGCTTCCAGGAACAGACGGTTTTACTATTTTAAGGGAGATAAGGGAGAAGTGGTTTTTTCCTGTAATAATGCTTACAGCTAAAATAGAAGAGTCTGATAAAATACATGGCATTACTTTAGGTGCAGATGATTATATTACAAAGCCATTCCATCCACTTGAATTAGTTGCAAGGGTTAAAGCACAGTTAAGGCGTGCAGGTGCTTATAATACATCACTTTCTAAGGAAGAAGAATATTATAATATACGGGGGCTTGAAATATTTCCAGACAGGCATAAAGTAGTGCTTTATGGTGAAAATATTGAACTTACCCCTATGGAGTTTTCTATTCTGCTTTATCTTTGCCAGCATCTGAACCAGGCTGTTACATCAGAAGAATTATTTGAAAATGTCTGGGGAGAGAAATATTTAGGCAATAATAATACAGTGTTTGCACATATAGCGAAACTCAGGGAAAAGATGCATGAAAATGCAAGGAAACCTAAATTTATTAAAACTGTATGGGGAGTTGGCTACCGCATGGAGGAATAAAATGGATAAGAGGGTACAGCATGAAGTGTCAAGGGCGTTTTTAAAACGCTTTTTATTCCATATGGTTCTTTATATACTTTTCGTTCTTGCAATAGCTGAAACTAGCTGGTTCTATTGTAATTCAAGAATTTGGTACGGCACTGAGCCGTTTTATAAGTTAATACATTTCATACACCAAAATTTCATGTCAGTTTTTTTATTTACAATATGTTCAGGGGCTGTAATTATTGCCTGCCTGCATTTTTTCTGGATTGCTTCAATGCTTGGCAAGGTGACACAGGAAACAGGACGTCTGTATTCAGGAATTACAGAAACTGCCAAACTGCCTCCACAGTTAAAGGAAATGGAAAACCAGTTAAATTTTATTATGTCAAATGTACGCAAAAGCAGGCAGGAAGCTGATGAGGCAATACAGCGTAAAAATGACATGATTGTATATATGGCACATGATTTAAAAACACCACTAACGTCAGTTATTGGTTATATTACACTTGTAAAAGATGAGGACGGGCTGCCAGACAGCATACGTAAAAAGTACCTGGGTGTTGCAATGAAAAAGGCAGAACGGCTTGAAGACCTTATAAATGAATTTTTTGAGGTTGCAAGGTATAATTTTACACAGATGGTACTGGAATATTCAACAGTGAACCTTACAATAATGATAGAGCAGCTATTGTATGAATTTAAACCTGTATTTGATAAAAAGGGGCTGTCTTATAGTACAGAACTTGATACAGATATTATGGTTATGTGTGATATTGAGAAGACAGAGCGTGTATTTGACAACCTTTTCCGCAATGTTGTTAATTACAGTTACCAAAATACAGAAATAAAAGTTTCTTTAAAAGACAATGGCAGGGATGGCATTAAATTTATTGTAGAAAACTGTGGCAAAACGATACCTGAAGAAAAAATTGCCTGTATATTTGACAGGTTCTTCAGGATAGATAATTCACGTTCAACAGAAACTGGCGGTGCAGGGCTTGGGCTTGCAATAGTAAAAGAGATAACAAGCCTGCATAACTGGACAGTAACATGTGAAAGTGAAAATGAAAAAATCAGGTTTATAATTAATATAGAAAAAGAACAGGGGAACAGTAAATTATGATGTTAAAGACAAAATTTATAAAAACATTAGGAATATTTATAGCTGCCACAGTCCTGGCAGGATGCAGTAATACGGCAGGAGATAAGAATAATGAAGAACAGGTAACGGAAACACCAGGCAGTGAAAGCAGCGGGAATATTAAAATTCCAGAGGCGGGACTGGTTATAAATATTCCAGAGGAATACCAGGAAAAGGGTCTGGCAGTAACAGAAACAAGTGATGACGGGGATGGCAATATGCTTGTAGGAGTAGCATGGTATTATAAACCTGTTACTGATAAATTGTTTGCTGAAATTGAAAAGGTATCAGATGAAGATTTTACAGAAGAGATGCAGCAGGATTATTTGAATAAGATGAAAATACATTCAAAGTATATTCTTGATATTGTTCTTGTAGAGGAGCAGAAATATAAAGAAACAAAAGAAGTAACAGACCAGATGGATGTTATAGCTGGATGGGATGAAGCAGAAGAACTTGGTGTACACAACGGGTATATGTATCTTGCCATTATGCAGGAGAATAATACAGAAGGTATGGATGAAAAAGAAGAGGCACAGTATAAAGAGTGCCTGGATTATATTGATACAATAAAAGAATCTATAGAGTTTACTGAAATTGAAGGAAAAAAGGAGTCTGGAGATAAAATGCCTTCATTTACGGCAAAAGATTTAGAAGGCAATACAGTAACTGACAGTATTTTTAAAGAAAAAGATTTAACAGTGGTAAATATATGGGGGACTTTCTGCGGCCCTTGTATTGGAGAGATGCCAGAACTTGCAGAATGGTCAAAATCCATGCCGTCTAATGTGCAGCTAATAGGCCTGGTCTGTGATATTGAAGGGGAAAATGACCAGGAGCATAAAGATAAGGCAGCAGAAATTATGGAGAAAGCGGGAGCAGACTTTACTAATATAATTCCAGGAAGTGAATTTGCCGGGCTGCTTGGAGGGGTTACAGGAGTTCCTACAACAATTTTTGTGGATAAAGAAGGCAATATTACAGGTAAACCAGTTGTTGGCGCTAATGTTGCTGCATATAAGAAATTTGTGGAGGACTATATTAGTGGAAAATAAGATGAAAAATATAGCAAGGGTGGCTGTGTTTGTAGTGGCTGGGGCATTTGCGCTATATGGTATAACAAGAGGTGAGGTGGCTGTAGTTTTTAGCAAAGCAGTAAATATCTGCCTGGAATGTATAGGACTGGGGTAAGTTATGGGAAAGATAAAGCAAAGTATAAAAAGAAAGATATTCCAGATTGCTGCATTTGGATTTTCTAATGCGCATTTAATGAATTTTAAGGGAGGCAGGATTTACAAGGGCAAATGGAAAGATTTCTGTAGCCCTGGATTAAACTGTTATTCATGTCCTGCTGCAAGTTTTTCATGCCCTATAGGGGCATTACAGGCTGTAAATGGTTCAATGGAATTTAATTTCAGCTTTTATGTAACAGGGCTTCTGCTTGCGTTTGGCGTTATTTTTGGCAGGGGCATATGTGGATGGTTCTGTCCTTTTGGATTGTTCCAGGAGCTTTTACATAAAATCCCTGTTCCCAAATTTAAGCTTTGGAAAGGTTTTTTATATTTAAAATACATAATACTTGTAGTTTTTGTATTTATACTGCCAATAGCTGTTACAAACTTTATGGGCATGGGTAAACCAGCATTCTGCCAGTTTATATGCCCTGCGGGGACACTGGAGGGCGGGATACCGCTTTTAAGCACCCATCCGGAACTCCGCCAGACAATAGGAAGTCTTTTTTCATTAAAGATGTTTATATTAATTGTAACAATTGCCTGCTGTATTTTTATATACCGCTTTTTCTGTAAAGCATTATGCCCGCTTGGTGCAATTTATGGCATAATGAACAAGGTTAGTATATACCATCTTGAAATAGATAAGGATAAATGTGTGGATTGCGGGAAATGCCAGAATATATGTAAAATGGAAGTAAATCCTGTAGATAAACCAAATTCAGCAGAGTGTATAAGATGTGGTGAATGTGTACATGCATGTCCAAAGAATGCGTTATATCTTGGGTTTAATTTATCAAGTAAAAAAACAGCACAAACACAAAAAACAGCACCTGTACAAAATAAAGGCAAAATTTAAAAAATACCCTGCTATTTATGGTATTATGCCATAAGCAGCAGGGGTGTCATTTTATTAAATATAAAAAACGTATTATATAAAGCTGCTATTTATTAAATTATCCTGGAAAAACTGCTTCTTCAAAATATTCTGCTGTTTTATTGGGAGATTTAAACCACCCGGTTTCTCCTTTGCTGTTAACTACTTTTATATAAACATTTTTATTTTTAATATATAGTCTGCTGGTTGTAATAATATCACCAGGCTTTATTGTATATAAAATTTTGTTACTACCAGGTTTTTCATATATTTTTATTTTGGTTTTCGATGTTAATTTTTTATTTTTTGTGGCGGCCTCTGTTATTTTATACGAATTACCTTTAAGACGCCATTTGCCATCTTGGTACTGGTAAAGCATATTCCAGTAAAGTATGCCTGTTCCTCCAAACTGGTTATGGCACAATACAGTGACTTTATTATCTGAAATTTGTTCTATATTTATGCCAAAATGGATATTGTTAATATTTTTAATTATTGTATTATAAAAATCACATAGCTTCTCAAATTTTCCAGATTTATACTGGTACATGGAGTACCCGCAAATTTCATCAGTTTCCATATAATTTTCAGATATTATAAAATAAATATTCTTTTTTAAAGGATATAATTTAACTGACAGATAGTCTGCTTTATTATTTGGTTTAAATACTTGTTTACCATTAATATATAAAGCACAGTTATTTCCATCCCCGTTTTTAATAATGTCCTTTTTACCATTTCCTGTTATATCATATTGGCTATTTTCAGCACCATTATCAAGGCTTATGTATTTTGGTGCTGCTTTACACTTGTCATAACCACATATTGTTATGATGAATAATACAAAAGGAATAATTAAGAGTTTTGTAATTTTTTTCATGGATTTGCCTCCTGTATATATAATATTTTTTATTAAACATGGATAAAAACTGTTAAAGGAGGCTAGAATGTAATGGAATTAATCCAGTTTATCCTTTAACAGTTTTTTGCTGGTTTAAATAGAATAGATGTTTAGAATGATGTTTAGTTAGTGTAAAATTTATATCTTCCTGGTATCTTTTAACTTACTCTGTAAAAGTTATAGGAAGATGCGGTTGAACTATTAATAGAAATTGTAGCATTTTTTCTATCATTTGTATGCCCTGAAAATTTATAAGTAGTACCATCATATGATGTAATCATAACAACATGTGAATAACTTGTAAAACTTACAATATCACCATTTTTGACATTTTTATAATTTATTTTTTTCCAATGTCCGTTAGAAGTCATATAGCTTGTTAATTTGCTAACATTGACCCATGCAGTACTAGCAGCTTTCCAAGTATTATCTGTAGAAATCCCTCCAGCATGTAATGCCTGTGATACATAGTTAGCACAATCTACATGGCTTCCATTGGAAACATAGTGTTTGTAATTAGGATTATACTTTGTAGTATCAACCTTGCTGCTGCATCCTTTTCCACATACATTGCATGATGTTGGATTTGATGTATATTTAGTCATATAATTAACAGCTTTAGTAATTGAATAAGCAGCTTTAGCATTTTGTATATTTGCTTTTTCTGAAACAGAAGCATATTCATAATCCATATCTGCCATTCTTTCGTAGCCATTTATTCTTAATTCATCATGGCTTGATGGAAGCATTACTTCCCATGAAACATAATCCACGCCGTTTTCAAATAAAATTTCTTTTTCTGTTTCATTATTCTCAGGATATGTTTCTTTTAAATAAAATACCAGGTTCTGTTCTTTTCCGATATATTCTTCTAATTCTTCATAAATATCAGATTGTTCGGAAGAAAGAACACTCATCCTTAATTTGTTATTTTGGGAATTAATTTTGCTGAGACCAGTTTTTGCAGCGCTATAGTAATCTGAAATTCCTTTATAATAGTCCATATCTTCAACACTATCAGCTTTTAAAACGGCTTCCATCTCCAGAAGGTAAGTATTTTCAATATTGCCATCTGCTTTACCGCTTGAACACAGTGTTGTATTAACATTTGAAATATTATAATATTCGGAATATCCTTTTGTTAAATTAGATATTGTTTCCTGTAGCTGGTTTTTTTCATGAGTTGTGGCTTCTGCTGCATTTGTATTTGAATTATTAGCAGCAACAGTACCAATTACCATAGATGCAGTGAGCATAACTGCCAAGAATTTTTTTCTTATCATTGTATTAAATCTCCCTTCCTAGTACGGCTAACTAAATTATTGTGTAAATTTCCTTTCTAAACATCAATTTTGTATTAAAACCAACATTAATAATCAAAAGGATTTTAAAATTAAAAATCCTTTTGATTATTATATCATTTTTCTAAAAAATGTCAACAATAAATTTTATAAAAATTTAGCATTTATGACATTATAATGTAAATACATAAACAAACCCTGGCAGAATTTTTTACATTTCTGCCAGGGTTTGTTAAATATATATTTGTGTGTATATTATCCCAGGTATTTTTTAAGTATTTCATTAAGTTTTGCTACATCCATTGGCTTGGCGAGATGTTCGTCCATTCCAGCATTTTTTGAGTCTGCTATATCTTCTGCAAATGCATTTGCTGTCATGGCTATAACTGGTATTGTCCTGGCATCCTGCCTGTCAAGTGAACGTATTGTTGTGGTTGCCTCATAGCCGTTCATTACTGGCATTTGTACATCCATAAGGATTACATCATAATATCCAGGTTCTGAAGCAGAAAATTTATTAACAGCTTCTTCTCCATTATGGGCTTCTTCTATCTGTATGCCTGTCATTCCAAGGATTTCTACTGCAATTTCGCGGTTTATTTCATTATCTTCAACAAGAAGCAGTCTTTTATCTGAATAATTATTTTCTTTAACATTGTCTAATTTCTCCGTTAAGCCGTTGCCAGATATATTACTTTTAAGGCTGTTAAAGATATTTGCAAGCCCTGATTTGAATACAGGTTTATGTAAAAACAGGTTAATTCCTAAGTCTTTTGCTTCAGTTTCAATATCTGTCCATCCATATGAAGATAAGATAATAACCAGGGTTTTGCCACCAGTTATGCTGTTAATGCTTCTGGCAGTTTCAAGGCCTGTTGTTCCTGGAATTTCCCAGTCCATTATTACTGCATAGAAATCATTATTTTCTTCATGTTTTTTCTTTACAAGTTCCAGGGTTTCTGTGCCAGACAGGCTGTATTCACTATGCATACCCATTTCATTAAGCATTTTGCAGATTGACTGGCATGAAAGGTGGTCTTTGTCAGCTACAAGGACAGGAAGCCCTGGAAGACTGTCTGTAAATTCTTCATGTTTATCCTGTAGCTTTAATAAAAGGGTTATTGTAAACTTTGAACCTTTGCCTTCTTCGCTTTCAACAGTTATTTCACCGCCCATCATATGGATTATATTCTGTGTTATTGCCATGCCAAGCCCTGTTCCCTGTATCTTGCTGGTTCTTACATCTTCAACTCTGGAAAATGGTTCAAAAATACGTTCTATATATTCTGCTGGCATACCAATTCCATTATCTTCAAATATAAATTCATAGTATCCTTTGGAACTATTATGGCTTGGTGACTCCTTTACAGTAAGGCTTATATTGCCGTTATCAGGAGTGTATTTAACAGCGTTGCCCATTATATTTACAAGTGCCTGCTGTAAGCGGAGGCTGTCACCAGTTAAATTTTCATGTTCTATATCAAAAATATGTACCTGTAAATTATGCTTATGTTTTTTAATTTGTGGCTGTACCATTACCAGCAGGTTGTTTATAAGCTCTGGAAGGTTGAAACAGTTTTCATTAAGGCTTATTTTACCTGATTCAATACGGCTCATATCAAGCACTTCATTAATAAGGCCTAGCAGGTGGCGGCTTGAAGCATCAATTTTGCCAAGCGAATCCTTGACGCGTTCTTTATCATCGATATGTGCTGTTGCAATTGCAGTCATTCCAATAATAGCATTCATAGGCGTGCGTATGTCATGTGACATCCTGGATAAGAAATCTGACTTTGCATTATTAGCCATGTTTGCAGCATCAAAGGCTTCTTTAAGTGCTTTATGTTGCTTGATTTCTTCCCTGGTAATTTTATCTACACAGCGGAAACCAAGTACCATATTATTCTCATCAGTGCCAGAATTTATATATACAAAGTGTATTTCAAAATATTCCCGGTTTCTGGAATCAGGTTTTGCCTGGTATCTTACTGTAAAGTCTTTTTCTTCTTTAAAATGTTCTATAAGTGCAGTTCTTTCAGAAAGCCTGGTTATATTGTCCTTATATTCAGGAAGTACAGAATTATCTATATAGTGGCTTATTATATCTGAATATGTAAACTTTTCTTCTTTGGCAATACCTGAAATCCTGCCAGGATTTTCAATAGCTTTTATAATAGTAAAGGTATCTGTGTCAAGGTTTATATAATAAACAGATTCATAATCAAGGCTTAATGCTGCCATAATACGTAGCTGCTGCTGTTCAGATTTCTGTGCCTCTTTAATTACACCTGCCTGCTTCTGGCGTATTCTGTATATAATAATACCAGCAGCAGAAGCCAGTAACAGGATTATAATAATAATTAGCAATATGTACCTGGAAGGGTATATATAATCTACAAAATCCACAGGCTGGTATGTAATATTAAGGTTGTTTTTTGTGGCATCACCAATATCAGTTTCGGTCAGCATGCTTAAAGCTTTTTCCATAACAGAATACATAGTTTTATCAATATCTTTAATGGCAACCATAGATATGCCAGAACTGAACCTGTAATTTTCCCATTGTACAAGTTCAGCAAACCTTACATTTTTACATTGGTAATTGTATTCAATAGTATTTAGAAGAGTTGCATCTGCTTCACCTTTATTTACTGCAACAAGACATTCCCTTGCTGTTTTATAGAATTTGATATCAGGGTTTTTAAAATCATCTGGAAGGTTATTTGTCCAGTATGCACGTGCCTTTGTAAGTGCAATGCTATACTTGGCAGTATCAGATAATTTAAAATTATTTTTAGTAACAAGGACTGTTTCATATTCCATAAAAGGGCTGGTTGTAAGGAAATGGCCATCCTTGGAAATAATATTTCCAAAAGAACCTATATAAAAATCAATTGTACCATCTTTTAAAAGGTCTTGCCAGTATTTGCTACGGTCTATAGGAAAAAGGGTTATGCATAGGTCGGTTTCTTTTTTGATTTTATCCATAAGTTCAATATAAATACCACCAAACCTGCCATTATCTGAAATATATGCAAGAGGCTCTGTATTTTGGTAAAAGCCTACAATTATTTCCTTCTTGTCTGTAATAAACTGGCGTTCATTTGCAGTAAAAGCAGCATTACACCTGTTTGTGCCCACCAGGCAGTTTTTAAATACATCACCTACAAGTTCTGGTTCATTAACCAGAAGTTCTTCCATTCCAGTATTTAGTTCAGATAAAAGGGCACTGTTGCCTTTTTTTACAGTATAATAAAATGGGTATGTATTAAGGACTGAAATGATTTTGCCATTATCTACATCGTTAGTTGCATTAAATATCGCCATATCTGCCCTGCCATTTTTTAATGCCTGTATTTTATCTTTCATTGAATTAATATAAACAGGTGTATAAGTAAAATTATGTTCTTTAGCAAATTTTTTAAGTATTCCAGAATTTGAAGAACTTTTTGTCACAGCAATCCTTGCACCATTAAAGCTTTCATAGTCACAATAATTGTATTTGCTGTCTTTTAATGCAAATATTCCAGGTGCCATATATCCGCCAATCATTGCAGAAAAGTCCATTTTCTTATTGCGCTTTGGAAGAAATGTGGATGGGAACAGTATATCAATTCTGCCGTCTTCTAACATTTTTATGGCTTCATCCCAGTCTGCTTCTATATATTCATACTGCCAGTTATTAATTCTGGCAAGTGCATCTAAGTAAGGCTTGCAGTACCCTGTAACATTGCCTGCATTGTCATAGTATAACAGGTTATTTATTCCACAGGGAATACGTATAGTTTTTGAGTCTGTGTTTTCTGCACTGGCATATGTTTTACTGTATGCCATGATAAAAAGCAGAAATAAAATTATAAAAGTATATTTATAGTTTTTTTTAATTTTAGATAAATTCATAATAATACCACTTTCTGCTGCTTATTAACCCAGAATGTTATTTATAAGCCCTTTTATTCCTTCTTTTTTATATATTTCTTTATAATATGCAGCTTCCTTTTGTATCAGCCCGTCAATAACTTCTATTCCAAGCAGTTCTACAGGCGCTTTGTCATCTGTAAGTATATAATTGCCTGGATTATATTTTGAAAGGCTTGCAGATACATGTTCCATAAGCAGGGCAAGTTCCCTGTTTGGTATTGTCCTGGTATTTTTTTTAAATACATTATACAGGTCTTTATTATTGGAAGCAAAGAGCTCCCTGTTTGTGGAATTATCTACATCTATTGTATAAACTTCACTGAATACGGAAGAAATTGTATCTGACAGATACTGGTTTATATTTCCGCTGCCACTTCCCTGCATATTCATATTTACAACCATAACGCCATTTTCGGACAGGTGCTCTTTTACAAGGGTAAAAAATTCAACCGAGGACATCTGGAATGGTATTGTAATATCCTGGTATGCATCTACCATTATAACATCATATTTCTTATCAACAGCATTTAAAAACGCCCTGCCATCGTATGTTGTTACATTTATATCATCCGGGAGGTGGAAATATTTCCTTGAAAGCCCTGTTATTTTCTCATCAATTTCAACACCCTCGATACTGGTGCTGCCGAAATATTTCCTGCATTGCAGGGCATATGTGCCTGTTCCCATGCCAAGTATAAGGATGTCTGGGTTTTCTGTTCCTGACATAAGAGGGGCAGCAAGTGCATAATCATAATACATGCCTGTAAGCCCTTCCTCCTTCATATATACTGACTGGACGCCAAACAGTACATTTGTTGAAAGTATAACATTACTGTCTGACTCTTTGACCTGCAGGTAGTTATAAACAGACTCACCCTCATATGCAAGCCCGTTTTCCCAGAATGCAAAAGAGTTATTTGTACCAGTTATGCAACAGGCTGTAAAAATAATAACAGAAACAATAATTTTTTTATAGTTTGTCCTGCTGTTTATAAAATATATAATACACAATACAGTTAAAATTCCTGCAAATATAAGCATAGTAATGCTTGTGCCAACGGCTGGTATTGTTACAAATGTTGGTACGAATGTGCCAATAATGCTGCCAATGGTGTTAAATGCGTTCAACGTGCCTACCGTCTTTCCGCTGTCTTCCAGGCTGTCTACAGAATATTTTGCAAGCGACGGGGTTACAGTTCCCAGTAAAAACAGCGGGAATACAAATATAACCATACAGGCAGCAAATGCAGCAATTACCAGGAAGTTGCTGTTTACTGTAAATATAAGCAGCGCTGAAATCCCAAGTATAATATATTTGCCAAATACAGGTATAAGTGCAATCCATAGGGCAGCAGCCAGTATTCTTGTGTACAGCCTGCCGGGTTCAGGGTTTTTATCTGCACTTTTCCCACCATAAATATTGCCAAGTGCCATAGCAATCATTATAGTACCAATGATAATAGTCCAGACAATCTGGGAAGAACTGAAATAAGGCGCTAAAAGCCTGCTTGCGCCAAGTTCTACAGCCATAACAGACATGCCTGCAAAAAATTCAGTAAGATATAAAAAAAGTTTGTTATCAAGTATTTTTACTTTAGCCATTATTACGTATTTCTCCATTTTACTTTATAATAAGGGTGGTTTGTAATAATTATACCACTTTTTTTAACAATAAAACAGACTAGTTTAACAAAAATTTAAAAATCTGGTAATAAAAGATTGTTGATATCCGGGCTTTAAAGTAATATACTATTGTACTAGACAGGCTTATAATTCTATTCTGTAAGGATAAAGCCACAAACAAAGGAATTCTGTAATATGATAAGAGTTCCTCTGGCAATAAATAATAAAGGGCAGTGTGATTATGAAAAGAAGGAATAAAAGAAATCCAGTGGATAATGAAGCAGCTACTATTGAAAGCACTACTTTGCAGCCTGGCATTAATATAGGCAGTACAGCACTTGACAAGAAAAAAGCGGGAAAAGGCATTTTAAGGAAACTGCTTTTAGTATGGGCTTTTATACTTGTAATTGGGCTTACTGGGTATTTTGCTGGTGTTGTATACTATAAATCACATTTTTTTAAAGGGACAAATGTATATGGTACAGATGTTTCACAGATGGAAGTGCAGGACTTCGAGGAAGGGCTTTCCAGCTATTCGCTTAAAATAATACAGAAAGATAAAGACGGAGTGGAATTTGAAGAAGAGTTTTCAAGTGATGCACTTGGCTTAACAGTTTCTTCTACAGATGAACTTGTTAAAATTATAGAGGAACAGAATGAGTGGCTGTGGCCATTGCAGCACAGTGCTATATATGCAGGAAGGCCAACATTTATAGGCTGTGATGAAGATAAAATAAAAGAAGTAGTGGACAGCTTAAGCAATATGCAGAAAGAGAATATTACAAAGCCAAAGGATGCTTATATATCTGGTTATAAAAAAGGCAAGGGGTATAGTATTATTAGTGAAACCCAGGGTAATGAACTTGATGCACAGGCTGTTAATGAAGCTGTTGAAAGTGCAGTTAAAGGATTAAAAACAGAGATAAACTGTGAGGAACTTGGACTGTATAAAAAACCAGATATTTCTTCAGATAACAAGAAGCTTAATAAACTGCTTAATAAGCTTAATAAATACACAAGCACTGATATTACTTATGAATTTGGTGATAATACAGAGGTGTTAAACGGGGACACAATTAATAAATGGATTTCTGTTAAAAAGGGCAAGGTAAATATTGATGAAAATGAAGTGTCAGAATTTGTTGCCTCTATCAGAAGGAAGTATGATACAATTTTCCGTCCGCGTAAGTTTAAGACCAGTTATGGTGAAACAATTACAATAGCAGAAGGTGATTATGGCTGGTGGATGAATACACCGCAGGAGATAAAGGAACTTACAAAGCTGATAAAGAAGGGCAGGCAGGGTAAAAGGACACCTTGCTATTACCAGACTGCTGACAGGTATGGCGAACGGGATTATGGTGATACTTATGTAGAAGTAAATCTTACAGCCCAGCATGTTATTTTATATAAAGATGGTAAAATGGTGCTTGAAACAGACTGTGTTACAGGAAACAGCGCACGTGGGTTTGATACACCAGCGGGGGTTTATGGTATTACATATAAACAGCGTGATGCTACATTAAATGGGGAGAATTATTCCACTCCTGTAAACTACTGGATGCCATTTAATAAAAATATCGGATTACATGATGCAGGCTGGAGAAGTTCATTTGGAGGTGAGCTTTATAAAACAAGTGGTTCACATGGATGTGTAAACCTTCCTCCAGAAAAGGCAAAGCAGATATATGATGTAATACAGACAGGAACACCAGTAATATGTTATAACCTGCCTGGTACAAAGAGTGGTGATATTGCAAAAGCAGCCAGCAATAAAAATAAAAACACATAATATAATCCAATCTATATATTTTAAATTTAAACATCCAGAAGCATTAGCAGATATTCCTGCTAATGCTTCTGGATGTTTTGCTCATTTATTGTCCTTTCTTTGTTATTATAATGTATCTGACAGGGCTTCCCATTGTTCCATAAGTTCTTCAAGCCTGTTCCCGTTTGCTTCATGTTCCTTTGAAAGTTCCTGCAATAGCTGTATATTTGTGCCATTGGCAGGGTCTGATAGCTGTAAATCTATTTCCGAATTCCGTGTTTCAAGCTTTTCTATTTCAGTTTCAGTTTTTTTCAGTTCGTTTTCTATTTTGCGCAGCCTTGCCTGTTCTTCTTTCTGCTGCTGCCAGCTTGCCTTATTGCCAGCAGCAAGGCTTGTTTCCGTATTATCACAGGAAGCAGCCTGTATGGTACTGGAAAGCTGTGCCCTTTCTGCATCTTCTTTTTTCTCAAGGTAATAATCATAATTACCAGGATAATTTACCATCTGTTGCTGTGTCAGGTTTAGTATTCTTGATGCAGTAGTGTTTATAAAATACCTGTCATGTGATACATATAAAATAGTACCTTCAAAATTATTAATGGCATGTTCAAGTATTTCCTTGGAGTCAATATCAAGGTGGTTTGTAGGCTCGTCCAGCAGCAGGAAATTAGCGTCTGAAAGCATAAGTTTTGCAAGTGACACACGTCCTCTTTCGCCGCCGCTTAAGTTTTTAACCTGTTTAAATACATCATCATTAGTAAAAAGGAAAGCAGCAAGTACATTACGTACCTGTGTATTGTTCATATCAGGGTATGTATCCTGTATTTCTTCAAATAATGTTTTTTCAGGATGGAGCACCTGGTGTTCCTGGTCATAATATGCTATCTGTACATTAGTGCCAAACTTTACTTGTCCGCTAAAATCTGTACCTGCCTCGGACATTCCCATAAGTATTTTAAGTATAGTGGTTTTGCCAGTGCCGTTATCACCAATTATTGCGACATGCTCGCCTCTTTTAATTTCAAAGCTGATATCCGAAAAAAGCTGGTGGCTGCCATAGCTTTTAGAAAGCCCTTTTACTGAGAGCACATCATTGCCGCTTTGTATACGTGGTTTAAAAAGAAGGTTCATTTTGGTGTTTTCTTCCACAGGCTTGTCTATACGTTCAATTTTATCAAGCATCTTTTCGCGGCTTTCTGCCCTTTTAATTGATTTTTCGCGGTTAAATGACTTTAATTTTGCAATGACTTTTTCCTGGTGTTTTATTTCAGCCTGCTGGTTAAGGTACTGTTTCATAAGCGCTTCCATTGCTGCCTGTTTTTTCCTAGAATATTCTGTATAATTTCCCTGGAATACACTGCATTTTGTCTGTCTTAATTCTATTATCTTCGTTGCAATTTTATCAAGAAAATACCTGTCATGTGCAACAACAAGCACAGCACCTTTATAATTTGCAAGATATCCTTCAAGCCATTGTATTGAATTCATGTCAAGGTGGTTTGCCGGTTCGTCAAGTATAACCAGGTCTGGATTTTTAAGAAGCATCATGGCAAGGGCAACCCTTGTTTTTTCACCACCAGAAAGTGACTGTACAGGCTGGTTAAAATCTGCTTCATTAAATCCAAGCCCTTTAAGTACACCTGTAATCTCACTTTCATATGAATAACCGCCAAGCTGTTCAAAACGGTGTCTTGCCTGGTCATATTGTTTAATAAGTGCCTCAAGCCCTTCGCCTTCTGTATTGTCCATCTGTACAGAAAGCTGGTCAAGACGCCTGCCAAGTTCTTCAACTTCGGGGCGTGCACCATGCATTTCATCTAAAATGCTTTTACCAGAATTATATTCCTGGTTCTGTGCAAAATATCCTATGGAAATATCCTTAGATATAATAACTTCCCCGCTGTCAGCCTCCAGTTCATTCATTATAATTTTAAGAAGGGTTGACTTGCCAGAGCCATTTATTCCTACTATAGCGGCTTTTTCATTATCATTTATATGGAAAGATATATCATTTAAAATAATATCTGTTAAAAAAGATTTGGTAATATGGCTGCATTGTAAAATCATGGAATTCCTCATTTCTATATAAAAATTTTTAATAATTAATTATAAACTAATATATAAAAAAAGGCAAATTTTGCAGTTATTTTGTATTGGCGGGGTTGGGACGGGGACGGACGGTTTTACATGCCAGAGCCAGAATATTCCGTACAGGGATACGCTTCTGCTGGTTTGCAATGTCATTTAGTTCAGGAAAACTCCTGTTCTATCAGGTTTAATTTTAACAGATATTTTGCCGATATAATATATATGGGGGTGTATGGAGAACTAAATATGCCTGCTAAGTTATTTTTAGTAATATTTTTGAATTGGCAGCATATAATTTATTAGTAAAATAGTGTAGTACAATTTGATAAGGAGGATATAATGGACAAGAAAAAGTTAAAACTGTTTGCTGTCCTGTCTGCTCTTTGTCTTTTTTGTGTGCTGTCAGAAGCATATCTCCGGGGTTATATCCAGCCGGGAGTGAAACAGGCAAGCAAGAATAAGACAGTAGTAGATAACAGCCAGAATAAAGGTACGGAGGATAATAACAACAAAGAAAGTAACAGTAATGGAAGTAACAGCAATACAGGAACTGGAAATAATACTGGCAGTAATAATAAAGAGGACGGACAGAAAAGTACAAAAGAAACTGCTGGTACAAAGAAACCTGCAAGTACAAAAAAGCCCTCTTCTGCAAAGAAGATACAGGTTTTAGACCCTGTACGGGCAGCAAATTCGCAAAAAGTAAGGGTTTTAGTAATGACAAGCGGTTTTGAAAGTTATTACCATAACAGTGTAAGCTTTACTTGTGGCGGTGGTTTTACTGTTAGTGATGGCAAAACTGTAAAAAACTATAGTGCAGGAAAAAAGGCTGTATTTTATATGTATGGCAAAAAGGCTAAAGAAAACAGGAAAAAGAAATATATTATCAGCCCGTCTGGAAATGCCAGGATTAAAATGCTTTCTATAAAAAGGCAGGACAGGCAGCCGTTATACCGCGGGACTATTGAGGTAAAATGGACTAAACAGGGCTTTCTTGTAACTAATGAACTGCCAGTTGAACAATATCTTTATGCTGTTGTGCCTAGTGAGATGTCCACTGGAAATAATATGGAAGCGTTAAAAGCACAGGCGGTATGCGCAAGGAGTTATGCATATAACCAGATTAATGCAAAACGGTATAAAGAATATAATGCTGACCTTGATGACAGTGTGTCATGCCAGGTATACAATAATATACCTGAAGATAAACGCTCAAGAATGGCGGTTGACTCTACTTATGGACAGGTAATAACTAGTAAAGGCAAGATTATTGTTGCATATTATTTTTCAACATCATGGGGATGTACTGCGGACGGGCAGGATGTCTGGAATACAACAGCAGAAGTGCCATACCTTCTCAGTTCTTTACAGGTACGCAGGAAAAATGCAGCAGAACAGGTGGAAGCAGATTTTTCGGATGAAGCTAAATTCAGGGATTTTATAAATTCAGGCAGTTATAAAACATATGACAGCAGTGATGACTGGTACAGGTGGAGCATAACATTTAATACTGCCAGTTTAAGCAGCAGGATTGATTCTGCACTGTACAACTGTTATCTTTCAGATAAATCACTTGTACTTGCCCAGAACAGCAAAGGCGGATTTGAACAGAAGCCATTAAAAAGCATTGGCACAGTTAAAAAACTGCGTGTTGAAAAGCGTGAGGAAAGCGGGCTTGTAACAGAGCTTGTTATTGTTGGCACTGGAAATGTTGTGAAAGTATGCACACAATACAATATAAGAAAAGTCCTTGCACCAGTTTATGAAAAAATAAAGAGGAAAAGTGGTGAAAGCATTTCCTCATATTCAATGCTTCCAAGTGCAGCATTTTATATTGATACAGTTAAAAATAAAAAAGGTACATCATTTAAAATAACAGGAGGCGGTTTCGGGCATGGTGCAGGCCTTAGCCAGTCTGGTGCAGCAGCAATGGCAGAAGCTGGCGAAGACTATGATGTGATTATTAAACATTTCTTTAAAGGGACAAAGGTGCAGGATGTCCAGAAGGTTTTAAAGGACTGAAAGCAGTTTAATTTATTTTGTAAAAAAGCCGTCTTTTTCAAGCAGTTTATTGACAAGACCGCCAAAAAACAATATATACATGCAGGCATAAAGCCATACCATAAGAAGTGCTATTACGGTCATAGCACCATAAAAAGCCGAATAATTGCTGTAGTGGTCAACATACAGTGAATATAAGTCTGAATAAACAAGCCAGCCGCTTGTTGCAATAATTGCGCCCGGTATCTGGCTTTTAAAGCTGCATTTCCTGTCGGGTATGGCTTTATACATAATTGTAAAAAAGCAGAACATTATAAAGAAACTAATAAGCGGCCTTAAATTTATTATTGGCAGGAATACATTTTCAAGCAGGGGGAAATATTTGCATGTGTAAAAGTATATCCTGTTGCCAAATACCATAAAAGCAAGGGTTGCAATTATAAGCAGTGCAAATGCGACTGTATAGATTGCAGAATAAAAGCGGATAAGCAGGAAATTACGGCTTTCTTCTATTTCAAATACGGAATTAAGCCCGTTGGCAAGGGAGATGAAAGCTTTAGAACCAAGCCATATGGCAGTAATTATTGTTACAGGCAGAAGTGTTGCGGACTGGCTGTTATATATGCCAGAAATAACTGCTGAGAAGAAATTGTGGAAGGAGTCAGGAATAAAGACTTCCAATGTATTTAAAAACATAGTTTCTGTAAAAGGTGTAAATTTAAGGACTGCAAACATAAACATAAAAAATGGAAAGAAAGAGAGCATCAGGAAAAAGGCTGACTGCCCTGAAAAGGCAGGGATAGCCGCCCTGTTTGTTTCCTTTATTATAGTTTCTGTTATAGTGCGTGTTTTATTATACCAGCGTATTAAACGTTTATATTTCATATAAATCCCCCGTTTTTGCCAAAGTCTGCAAATTTGTGCCTGGACAGGATGGTGGTTTTATTCCATAATAAGGCTGTATTTGCCTGATTTGAGTATTTCCGCCAGTCCATTTACAGAATTAAAACCATAATCTGTAATTATGCCGCCTTTTGCCAGGTCTTCCTCTTCGTGGAAATCACTTCCAGAAGTCATAACCAGCCCGTTTTGTCCTGCCCATTTAAATGTTTTCTTATTATTACTATTATGGCGCATATTGCCATTATATACCTCTGCACCGTCAAGAAAATGCGGGTCAGCAGGTGTGCAGTAAGCCCTGTTTGGATGTGCCTGTACAAGCAGTATGCCATTTTCATGGCAAAGCTTGTATAATTCTTTTAAAGACAGTTTAAACATAAGCTGGTTCTGTAAGAAAAATTCTGTATCTGCACCATATAAAAGATAATCATTCGGGCTTTCAAGAAGGTTTATTTCAGCGCCAGGCAGGATTTTTAAATTGCAGTTGCTTTTCTGTGAGTATTCAAGGGCACGCTGGTAGCCATTCAGGAAAAATTCTGTAAATTCCAGCGGGTCTGTAATATTATTATGTTCCATAACCCATTTACTGTAATGGTCTGTAATAACAACAGCATCATAGCCTGCCGCTTCGTACATTTCTACAAGCTTCCTGGCACTTATATTTGCACAGGGGCTTGTTTCGCTTGTGTGTGCATGTAATTCTGTTTTCAATTTTAACCTCATTTCTGCTAAAACAGTGACAGGAGTTTTAGCTTTGTTATAATATCATTATTTTACCAAATAACAGGTAAAATATCAAAAAAAAGTTATCTGCATATGATAAATATATGGTATTATTATGGTATAAAATATTTTTCAGGAGGAAAAGGATATGCATAGTTTTCAGAAAATTACAACTGATATAATGGAGATTAACCCATTTGAAAAGATAGGCAAAGACTGGATGCTTGTTACCGCAGGCAATGAGCAGAAAGCAAATACAATGACAGCATCATGGGGAGCTCTTGGGCAGATGTGGGGAAAGGATGCTGCATTTGTTGTTATAAGGCAGAGCCGCTTTACTAAGGAGTTTATAGACAAAGAGGGAAAATTCTCATTAAGCTTTCCAAAGAGTGATTATAAAAAACTTATGAAATTCCTTGGGTCAGTTTCAGGGCGGAATGAAGACAAGATAAAAGAGTCAGGTGCGGAAATAGGGTATTACAATGGTGTCCCATATGTAGACCAGGCAGACCTTTTATTAATATGCAAAGTAATGTCCGCTACATTAATTAAACCAGAGGATTTTAAGGATGGCGGAATTGATGAAGCGTGGTATAAGGATAAGGATTACCACACTCTTTATATAGCGGAAATTACGGATATTCTTGCAAGATAAATGTCTTATTTTGCGTGTAAAAGGGTTCTTGTTTTCAACGTAGAAAAGTAATATAAGATGTGGTAGCATTTGGGTATGTTAAGGAAGCGTCTATGTTATATGGACAGTTCCTGGGCATACTTAAATTAATATTATAGAAGGAGGAGTAATTTATGAAATCCAGCAAAACAGCAAAGAGGATTTTATCTCTTGTTTTAGCAGTTGCAGTAGTTGCAAGTTCTGTAATAGCTGCACCTTTACAGAAAAGGGCATCGGCAGCAGCATCTTATGGCGCTTATTTATGTCTTACTACAGAAATGTGGACTTTCAGGAATGCACATAACGATTCAAAGTTCAGCAACGAGCTCCAGAATACTACTAATGAACTTGCACCAGCAGCATCTAAGGCTAAATTTACAGATGTAAAGTCAATGAAGAAGGCTAAAAAGGCTAAGAAATATACTGTATCTCTTACAGGGCTTAAGCCAGAAGTTATAGGCAACGAAACTGCTTTTAACACACTTTTTGTTGATACTTCCATCCCTGGAACAATGAAAGACAAAATCAGCGTTACAAATGTACAGGTATTCTTTGATGGCAAGAAAGTTAAAACATTTAAAAAAGCAGTTTTAACACCAGACCCTGACAAAACAGATGATTTTACACAAATCCAGATAATTAATACCTGGAATTCAAGAGTTCCAACATTTAAGTATACTATGCCTAAGAAAAGCATAAAAGTTACTTATACTATTAAATTTAAATAATCTGTTGCATCTATATTGACAAATATAGACAAAGGGTGTACTATTATAGTTGCTTAGGTTGTACATATTGTACAAAACATATTTGTGGAGGGATTTAAAATGAAAAAAGCATTAAAAAGAAGTTTATCATTGGTACTTGCACTTGCAATGGTAGTTACAGGTTTTGCAGTTACAGCTGACAAGGCGTCAGCTAAGGCAAAGAATTATAAGACATATATTATGTTTGCTGACAGTACATGGAAAGTACAGAACGGCATGAGTGATGATGCCTGCAAGGGTGCTAAAACTATCAAGAACAAAAAAGGTTCACAGAAAGTTTCTTTAACTATTAACAGAAAAGACTTAGATGGTGCAAGCGAGAGCATTACAAGCACTACTGTATTATGTGTTGATATTGTTGACCTTATGAAAGATTACAAAGAGTCAAAGGTTAAAATCAGCAATGTAGTAGTTAAAGTTGATGGAAAGAAAGTTGCTATAAGCGGCGCTAAGTTAAAACAGGGCTATATTGAGAAAGAGCACCAGTCAGAGGGTAACTACAAATACCGCCTTGAGCTTTTCAATGAATATGGTGATACAAAGGCTGACCCTTGTGCAGCACCAGAGAAGTTTGCATTTAAGAAATCTCTTTCAATCTCTTTCAAGATTAAGCTTAAATAATTTACATAATAGTTAAAAAAGTATGCTGTTTAAAGCAATCGTTTTAGACGAGGTACTTTATTATAAGAGAAGGTGTTTCTGGTTACATGGGGATGTAATTGGAGATAAGGCTGGCGGGCTGCCGTATATGGCAGCCCGCCAGTTTTTTCTGGTTTAAGGATTAATACTGGTGAATTTAAGTGCTTGAAGTATTATCTCTAATGAAGTATAATATTAGAAGATAAAGCCGGCATTTTATGCTGGCAAATAAGAAGGGAGTGTTTTTCTTTGGGTAAAGAAAAGAAGTTTATTAGTTTGAAGTATCAGATTATGGGTGTTGTAAGTGCGGTTGTTATTAGTATCGCTGTAATTTTTGGCTTATTTTCTGCATTCCAGACACATAAGCTGTCTGATGCAGGTATTGCAAAATATGACCAGGCGATGAATGATGGATACAAAACCGAGATAAAATCACAGGTACAGTCAGCGATGTCTGTAATCCAGTCATATTATGACAGGTTCCAGGGTGGGGAGATTACAGAAGAAGAAGCAAAGAACATGGCAAAAGAGGCTGTAAGGCATATGCGTTACAGGGATGATGACAGCGGGTATATATGGATTGATGGTACAGATTATGTACTGGTAATGCATCCAGTGCTGTCAGAGCAGGAGGGTAATAACCGTAAAGACTTAGAAGACCAGAATGGTGTAATGGTTACACAGGAGGTTGTTAAAGCAGCAGAAAGTGGCGGAGGATACCACAGTTTTTATTTTACAAAAGCAGATGGAAAAACAGTTGCACCCAAAATGGCATATGCAGAGGAATTTGAGCCATGGGGATGGGCAGTTGCTACAGGTAATTATGTAGATGACATGCAGGCAGAGATGGAAGCAAATAATAGGGTTCTTACAAATTCTTATAAGTCGATTATCAGAAACTTGTCAATAATGTCTGTTATTATGCTGGTTATTGCAGTTGGTGCTGCAATATTAGTTGGCAGCAGAATTTCTACTCCTATTGAGAGACTTGAAAAATCACTTGAACAGATTGCAGATGGAAACTTGTCATTCCAGGTTGATACAAAATATATGGGACGCGGTGATGAAATCGGAAAGATTTCAAGGGCATTAAAATCAGTACATAGTTCGCTAAACAGCATGGTAGGCAGTATAAGTTCACTTGCAGTAAAGCTTGGTGAAGATAACAAGAGTTTTGGAAGTTATTTTGATACCCTTGCTGAAAATATTAAAAGCATTAACCAGGCAGTTGAAGATATTGCCCAGGGTGCTGCAAGCCAGGCGTCTGACACAGAAACAGTAAGCAGGCAGGTAAAAGAACTGGAATATGTTATTGATAAAGAAAATTCTTCAGTAGTACAGCTTGAACAGGCAGTTACATCAATGACAGATTATTCAGGCAGTGCTGTAGATAATATAGAGAAACTTTCAGATATTTCAGGCAAGACAAACCTTGCTATTGAATTTGTAAATGCACAGACACAGGAAACAAACAGTTCAGTAGAAAATATACAAAGGGCAATAGAGGTTATTACAAATATTGCAGAACAGACCAGCCTTTTGTCACTTAATGCCAGCATTGAAGCAGCAAGGGCAGGCGAACAGGGCAAAGGTTTTGCAGTTGTTGCAGAGGAAATAAGGAAGCTGGCTGATGAGAGTAATAAGAGTGCTTCTGAAATAAATGAGGCAGTAGTTAAGCTTATTGCAAATTCCGGGCTTTCTGTTGAGAAAATGGAAGATGTTTCACAGAATGTACAGGAACAGACAATATGCCTTAAAGATACAAGGGAAGCATTTGAAAACCTTTATAAAGAGATTAAATCCGTAGAGGAAGTTTCAGGAAGCATAAGCATGCAGACAGAGAAGCTTTCAGAACTTAAAACAGCAGTTTCTGACAGTATTAACAGCCTTGCAAGTGTTGTTGAAGAAAATGCCGCAAGTGCAGAGGAAACCAGTGCAAGCACTAACCTGCTTAATGAAGGTATTTATGGAAGCAAGAAAAACCTGGAAGAACTGGCAGAACTTAATACAAGCCTTAACGAAGAGATAGGCAGGTTTAATATCTGATATAACCCTGGTTAATGAAGTACAGCAGTTATGTAGTTAATGGCAGTCCTGTTTGGTTGTTTATATCCAGTTTATGTTTATGTCCTGCGGGCTATATTGGGAAATAATGTTCTGGAAATGGTTTCTGTATATATAAATTATATTTGGCGTTGCAAATAATTAAAAAAAGATGTATACTGTATGAAATGTGTTCACACCAACCAGGAGGATTTGCAATGATTGAGGCAATTAGTTGTGGCGGTGTGGTGATTTTCAGAGGAAAGATTTTGCTACTATATAAAAATTATAGAAATCGTTATGAAGGATGGGTTCTTCCAAAAGGAACTGTTGAAGAAGGTGAAGAATACAATGAGACTGCACTACGTGAGGTACGTGAGGAAACCGGAGTATCGGCTAATATAATTAAATATGTTGGTAAAAGCCAGTATAGCTTTAATACACCTAAAGACGTTGTAGTCAAGGATGTACACTGGTATCTTATGATGGCTGACAGTTATTATAGCAAACCACAGCGCGAAGAATATTTTGAAGATTCAGGATATTATAAATATCACGAAGCATACCACTTATTAAAATTTTCTAATGAGAAACAGATGCTTGAAAAGGCATATGGCGAGTATATTGATTTGAAAAAAGGAAATTTATGGGGAAACCGCAAGTATTTTTGATACTGGTGCTATACGGCACACAGAAACTGTCTTGGCATAAAATATTTTTGATAAGACCAATTTACTTGACATGGTTGCCCAAAAGATATATAATCTATTGTAAGAGTTGTAGTCAAATAGGACTGACTAAAGAAGAATGAAGTTTTCTAGGAGTTCCTTATACAGAGAATGTAATAGATTTGTGGGTGAATGTATTACATATGGGACTTGATAATAATTTATGCAAGGGAGAATGACCATGGGAAATAATATTTTAATAGTTGATGATGCAGCGTTCATGCGAATGATGGTGAAAGATATCTTAACAAAAGGCGGTTATAACGTTGTAGGCGAGGCTGAGAATGGTGTAGTTGCAGTCCAGAAATACAGCGAATTAAAGCCAGACCTGGTTACATTGGATATTACAATGCCAGAGATGGATGGTATACAGGCTCTTAAAAAGATAAAAGAAGTAGATGCTGGAGCAAATGTTATTATGTGTTCTGCGATGGGACAGCAGGCAATGGTTATCGAAGCTATCCAGAATGGGGCGAAGGACTTTATAGTTAAGCCGTTCCAGGCCGACAGAGTTTTAGAAGCCGTCCAGAAAGTTATTGGTTAGCCGCCCGTTACATATTTATAAAGATGTCAGTTTTAAATATTATGCATTGAAATACCAGAACAGGTATAAGGAAACAAAAGTTTTCTTATACCTGTTTATTATATATACCTGTTTTCTGTAAAAATAAAAAGCCTGCTTAAACAGGCTTTTTATTCTGTAAAATATATAGGAATTTGCAATACTTCTGCCAAGTGCCGCTGATGGGACTCGAACCCATATGGTTTCCCGTACGATTTTGAGTCGTATGCGTCTGCCAGTTCCGCCACAGCGGCTTGAATTTAATCAGTTTTTATAACTTTAAGTATATTACCATTTTTTCTTATACTTGTCAAATAAAATTTGGGGTTATTTACGGTTATCTTTTGTTTATGTAAAAACGGACGGTTTTTAGTGCCAGAGCCAGAATATTCCGTTAAAGGGGTACGCTCCCGCTACGATAACACACGCAGCGGCACATAAAGCCAGATATTTAATGTTCCAAAATAAACTGGCGTTTATTCCGTAACTATTAAATATCTGGCTTAAATGCCGGCGGTGTTAAAGTACCCCTTTAACGGAATATTACTGGCATCTGGCACGCAAAACCTGTTATCACAAATCCATAATAAAGCATAAAAATAAGATAACTGTAAGTGGGGTGGTGGTGATTATTCTGCTAGTCATTTGTTAAATAATGCAGTGGGAATTATTTTGCTAGCCGCTTGCTAAATATGGTAGAATATATTCTACCATTGGTTGCGGAAATGTACATTATGTTATATAGAAAGCTGCCGGCTTATCTGGTATTATCCAGTTATTATAATTAAGGAGGATAAAAATTATGGATTTTCCAGAAAAACTATTAACATTAAGAAAAGCAAAAGACTTGACACAAGAGCAGCTTGCAGAAAAACTAGGGGTTTCGAGACAGTCTGTTTCAAAATGGGAGAGCGGGCAGGCAACACCAGAACTTGAGAAAATAGTATCATTAAGTGCAATCTTTGATGTTACAACTGATTATTTATTAAAATCATCGGAAATAGATGATTTATCAGTGAAAACAGAAATGCTGGAAAAACAGCAGCAAGCTATACTGGCAAAGGAACAAAAACAACAACAGGTTGTTTCGTGTGTAATGTATACGTTTGTAGTATATCTGGTATTTTTGGCAGTATGTTTTATTGGACATTACTTATTTTTTTCTCTTGGCTTAGTAAAAAGCAGTAATATAGGGAGTTTTTATTAATGTACTGGTATTTCAATTTGTATGATATAATCTTCTATATCATCAATTACATTTTCATTAATGCCCATTTCATAAGAGTATCCGTATAAGGAAAGCCCATGTTCTTCTGCAAATCCAAATATTTTCTGGTAGCTTTCTGGTATTTTATCCCAGCTTCTTTTATGGAAAGCCTGTAAATATCTGCCGCCTGGCTGCATGTGAAGCCCTGGCTCTTTTGCAAGGAAAGGGATTTCGATAAAAAGTTTTGAATAATTATCATAATTGCCAGCTTTAAGGCTGGCAACACTAATCATTGAACCATAACTGGCATCATGCAGGCGTCCGAGCTGGTATTTAGCTGTTTCCGCTGTAATCATTTCGACTTCTTCTTCAAAAGAAGTATTTTCTGTTATATCTACTGTAACAAGGCAGCGTCCATCCTTTTCAATAATACTTATTTCAGATAAATCCATTTCAAGCAGTGTAAGCATATGCTGGTGGTGCTTACATAATGTTTCCCTTAATGCCTGCATATGGGTAATCTTATAGTCAAGCTCCCTGGTTTTCTCATACAGAAGGCGTTCCAGGTTTGCAGCAGAACGTTCTTTCATAAAATCTTTAATTTCTTTAATAGAAACATCCAGTTCACGCAGCAGAAGAATAGTTTCCAGTACAGGGCTCTGGTGGTAATTATAGTACCTGTAACCATTAGAAGGATTTATAACAGCAGGGCGGAAAAGCCCTGTTTCATCATACCACATAAGTGTCTTTTTATTAATGCCATGCAGCTTTGCAAATTGTCCAACCGTAAGCAGCTTATTCTTTCTATCCATTTATAGTCCTTTCTTATAAAAATAATTAAAATTATCTATTGACCGTACAGTAACTGTATAGTTTATCATACTATACATAGAATGAAAAAGCAACAAAAGGAGGTTTTATTATGGAAAGGGAAAATGTATATGAGAAACCTGTTACCCTTGGCAATATTTTAAAGTTTGCCATACCAACTATTGCAATGTCGGTTTTTATGTCATTTTATACTATGGTTGACGGGCTGTTTGTATCAAACCTTGTTGGTACAAAGGCATTATCAGCAATAAACCTGGCAGCCCCGCTTATCCAGCTTGTAACTGCAATTTCTACTATGCTTGCTACAGGCGGGAGTGCTGTTATTATGAAGAAGATGGGGGAACAGAAGAGTGAAGAAGCAAAGGAGGATTTTACATTTTTAATTCTTGTAAATGTAGTTACAGGCTTTGTTATGTGTGGTCTTGGCTATCTGTTAATGGACAAGGTTTTTGCAGGAATGGGGCTTTCGGCGGATGTGTCAGGATATTGTATGGAGTATTTAAGCAGATACCTGCTGTTTACAGTACCAGTTCTTTTAATGAATAATTTCTCGCTTTATATGATTGCAAGCGGCAGGGCAACACTTTCATTAATATGTTCTGTGGCAGGCGGCGTTTTAAATATGGTGCTTGACTATGTGTTTATTGCCATATTTGGCATGGGCATTGGAGGGGCAGCTGTTGCAACAGGTATTGGATATTCAGTTACAGCAGTTGCAGGATTGTTTGTATTCAGCAGTAAAAAAAGCCTGCTGCATTTTAAAAAGCCGGTTATACGTTTCAGAGTCCTTGCCAATGCAGCAGCAAACGGGTGCTCTGAAATGGCAACAGCACTTGTTACTGGTATTATTACAATGATGTTTAACTGGACAATGTTGCGCTATGTTGGTGAAGATGGTGTTGCAGCTGTTACAATTATTATGTATGTACTGATGTTTGCCAGCTCTTTATATACAGGGTATTCTTATGGTGTTGCACCAATGTTAAGCTATTATTACGGCGGACAGGATAATATAAAGCTTAAAAAGCTGGTTTGTACAAGTTTAAAGGTTATAGCTGTTATTTCAATAATTACAGTGGCGGCATCATTTATTATGACAAAACCTTTAGTGTCAGTATTTGCCCGCCCGGATAACCCTGTGTATGGACTGGCAGTAACAGGCAACAGGATATGTACAATAGCATTATTCTTTATAGGTTTTAATATTTTTGCAAGCGGGATGTTTACAGCACTGTCAAACGGGGCAGTTTCAGCAATACTTGCATTTTCCAGGTCATTTTTATTTATGTTAATTACAATGCTGGTACTGCCAGTAGTATTTGGGGTAAATGGCATATGGATGGCTACGCCTGTTGCAGAACTTATGGCACTTGCTTTATCATTGGGAATGTTTATAATATATAGAAAGAAGTACCACTACTAAGGAGATTAGATATAAGATGAATTATACATTTTATGAAACTGCCATGCTGTTTTTTACATATTCTTTTCTTGCATGGCTGGCAGAAACAGCAGTAGCAACAATAAAAGAAAAGGATTTCAGGAACAGGGGTTTTGCATCAGGGCCATTTTGCTTTATTTATGGTTTTACAGCAGTAATAATTGCAGTTTTTTTCCAGGAATTAAAAGAAGATGCATTTTTCCTGTTTTTGGGAAGCATGGCAGTTGCAACTGCTGCTGAATGGTTTACTGGCAAAATACTTGAAAGGATGAAACAGAAAAAGTGGTGGGATTATTCAGCAAAAAAATGGAATTTTGATGGCTATATCTGTTTACAGTATTCTTTGTTGTGGGGGCTGCTTGGCTTTCTGTCAGTACGTTATGTAAACGGTTTTATTACCAGGCTGTACGTCATACTGCCAGGCTTTGCAGGCAAAGCAGCTGTATGGGGGCTGCTGTTTATTGGTTTTATAGATTTGTCAGGGACTGTTATGTCTGTATGCCATATGGGACGGAAAATACCACATATACCAAGGCTGGACCGCAGGCTTCATAAGTGGACACTGGGACTGGCAGCAAAGGTTTCAGGACATATTGAGACCCGTATTGGAAAGGTATACCCGTCTACTGTACAGGATAAGGCAGATATACCCGGGAGTGATGAAAATAAATGCAGCCTTGTGCAGTTGTTCTGGCTGCTTGTGCTTGGCGCTTTTTTAGGTGATATTGTAGAAACCATATTCTGCCGTATTACAGCAGGTGTGTGGATGAGCAGGAGCAGCCTTGTATACGGGCCGTTCAGCCTTGTGTGGGGGATTGCTGTTGCTTTTTTAACAGCATTGCTTTATAAAGACAGGGATAAACAGGAACATTATATATTCTGGGCAGGAGTTTTTCTGGGCGGGGCATATGAATATATATGCAGCGTTTTTACAGAAATTATATTTGGTAAAGTTTTCTGGGATTATAGTGAAATGCAGTTTAACCTTGGGGGAAGGATTAACCTGCTTTACTGTTTTTTCTGGGGAATTGCGGCAGTTGTATGGATAAAAGGCATTTATCCTGTAATGGCACGTTTTATTGATATTATATTAAAGAAAACAGGACGGTTGCTTACGGTTTTTTTAATTCTTTTTATGGCAATGGATGTATGCGTTTCTGTAATGGCACTTATACGTTATGATACAAGGTCAGGCGGACAGGAAGCAGTTTATAAATGGGAACAGTCAATGGATAAATATTTCGGTGATGCCAGGATGGAGAGGATATATCCTAATGCAATACAGAAATAGATAATACACATTACAGGGAGGGGCAGTTATGGGAGGCATAAGGAAAGCAGCAAGGTTAATACATGTAAACTGGCGGACGCTGGCAGGCTTTGAAATACTATATAAAATATTGTCACTGGCTGTTTTTACACCGCTTTGCTGGGGAATTTTTAACCTTGTTATGGATATAACTGGTTATAAATACCTTACTATAGAAAATATTATACCTTTTTTACTTAATCCCTTTACAATAATTGTTTTGTTTATGCTGCTTATATGTATGGCGGTTTATACAATGGCTGATATAGGTGCAGTTATATTTATACTTGACCAGTCATGCCAGGGGGTTAAAACTACTATTTCACAGACAGTTAAATATGCCCTTATTAATGCAGTAAAGGTTTTTAAAGGGAAAAATATCCTGATAGTATTTGTAGTTTTGTTCCTTATACCATTTATGAATATTGGTGTGGCATCAGGTTATGTAAGCAGTATAGCTGTGCCAGAATTTATTATGGATTTTATTACAGGGAACAAGGGGCTGCTAATACTTTTCATGGTGGTTATAATTGGACTTGCTGCTTTGCTTCTAAAGTGGGTTTATGCTTTCCATTATTTTACATTGGAAGGGTGCAGTTTTAAAGAAGCAAGGAGAAAAAGCGCCAGGCTAAGCCATAAGAACAAAATAAAAGACCTGTTTTTCCTGCTTAGTGTACAGTGCTTGTTTTATATAGTGTATTTTATACTGCTGTTTGCAGGGATTATTGTGGCTGTTCTTTTAGGCAGCCTGTTTCCAAAGATGGAACTTGTTGGGATTGTTTCAGCATCAGTTATATGGGTTTTTATTGCAGTTTCATTTCTGGTAGTATCAGCACTTGTGACCCCTGCCAGCTATGCATGTATAAGTATTCTTTTTTACAGGCATAAAGAGGCACTTAATGAGGAAATTATACATATAAAAGCCCCACAGGGGCAGGAAAATATTAAGAGAAGGCGTATTGTGCATATTGCAGAATGGTTTTTATTTATTATTTCTGTTGCATTTTGCAGTTTATATATGTATGGTTTATATAATAATAAGATAAATATACAGGCTGAATATGTGCGTACAATGGCAGTAACAGCGCACCGCGGCGCATCCAGGAATTACCCGGAAAATACAATGGCAGCGTTTAAAGGGGCAAAGAAGCTTGGTGCAGGCTGGATAGAGCTGGATGTACAGCAGAGCAGGGATGGCATGATATTTGTAATGCATGACACTAATTTTAAGCGTACAACAGGTGTTAATAAGAATACATGGGAAATGGATTATAAGGAAATAAGCAGGCTGGATGCAGGAAGTTTTTTTAACAGCAGTTTTGCAGGGGAAAAAGTACCACTGTTGTCTGAGGTAATTGCATTTGCTAAAAAGAACAAGATAAAACTTAATATAGAGCTTAAACCGTCAGGACATGAACGGGAATTTGAGCAGAAAGTGGCAGATATTATAGAAGCAGAAGACTTTTATAATAATTGTGTAATTACATCACAGGTTTATGAAGTCCTGGAAAATGTAAAAGCATATAATGAAAATATACAGACGGTATATGTAATGAGCCTTGCATATGGCGATATTAACCAGCTTAAGGCAGCAGACCATTTTAGCATAGAAGCAACAAGCATAACTGAAAAAATAGTATCAGATGTACATAATGCTGGAAAAGAGATATATGCATGGACAGTAAATACAGAAGAAAGCATTAATAATATGATAATTTTAAATGTAGATAATATTATTACAGATGATATTACACTTGCAAAGGAATGTATATTTTTAAGCAAAACGGGTGATGTGATTGCAGAATACATAAAAATAGTTACAGAATAAAGAAAGGCAGGGTACAGATATGGATAAGAAAACTGTTATAACTGGCATGTCAGGAGGCGTTGACTCTTCTGCTGTGGCATATATTCTTAAAGAACAGGGGTATAATGTAATTGGGGTGACAATGCAGACATGGCAGGATGGCTGTGTGCCAGGGGAAGCATGTGGAGGGAGTTCTGCCATAGAAGATGCACGCCGTGTTGCAGGGCAGCTTGGAATTCCATACTATGTAATAGATTTCCAGCAGGAATTCCGCCGGAAAGTAATTAATTATTTTATAGATGAATATAAAAAGGGGTGTACCCCTAACCCCTGTATTGCATGTAATAAATATATTAAGTGGGAGGCGCTTTTAAATTATGCCAGGGAAAACGGTGCAGATTATATTGCAACAGGACATTATGCACGTATAATAAAGCTTCCTAACGGGCGTTATACAGCCTGCCGTTCGGAAGCAGGCAGGAAAGACCAGACTTATGTGCTGTACGGGCTTTCACAGGAACAGCTTTGTCATACACTTATGCCAGCAGGGGATTACACTAAAGAAGAGATACGCGCCATTGCAAAGAAAGCTGGTTTAAATGTGGCGGATAAAAGCGAAAGCCAGGATATATGTTTTATACCTGATGGCAATTATGCAGGTTTTATTGAAAGGGAAACGGGGAGTAAATGTGAAGCAGGCAGTTTTGTTGATGAAGATGGCAATGTGCTTGGGATGCATAAAGGAATTGAGAATTATACAATAGGACAGAGAAAAGGGCTTAATCTCCCTGCAAAACAGCCATACTATGTAAAAAGGATTATTCCAGAAACAAATGAAGTAGTATTAGGTGATGCAGATAGTGTATTTACAGATACAGTATTTGCGGATAATATAAATTATATGGCAACAGAAGCTTTAAATGAACCACGCAGGCTTGTGGCTAAGATAAGATATGCACATGCAGGTGCATGGTGTGAAGTTATACCACTGCCTGGCGGACGCCTTGAATGTCACTTTGATGAAAAACAGAGGGCGGTAACACCAGGACAGGCTATAGTTTTTTATGAAGATAATTATGTATTTGGTGGTGGAAGGATAAGCTGAAAAATTAATTTTTATCTGTATATAAAATACGTTGTATACTTTTGGGTGAAAGGAAATATTTATCTGCAAGCTGTTTTATAGAGTGTCCGCCTGCATAGTCTTTTTTTATCTGGGAATTACGCTTTACAAGTTCTTTGCGTGTCCCAGACTGTTCACCCCAGTGACGGCGTGAGTCCTTGCGTCTTGGTATATAAATGCTTTCTCCAGATACATATTCCTGTATCTGTTCAAGAAGTTCTGCTGGAAGGACTTCTTCTGCTCTTTTATAGCCCATATCTGCCTCCTGAACCATTTAAAATCTGGCAAGTACCGGCTATATGGCGTTCTCTGGGAACTATTAGTTATAAGTTCTTTAAATCCGGTGCTATGCCAAGAATAGTGTATTTCTTTACATTGTCAAACTTAAAATGTGTAAACATATAAAAATCCTCCTTTCGTTAAAATCTGTGGTTTATAATATTAAAAGTATTATAACACATTGTTTTCTGCCTTTCTTTAAAATCTGGTGCATCAGGTAAACATAATAATTATAACATCTATAAGAAGAAATGCCAATTCCTAAAAACTTTTAGAAAAAATTTTGTGGAAGCAGAAACTTCACTTTATAATACTTATATGTTAAAATAAATAACAGTAATAATTATGGTAATAAGACTACATATATAAATATGTGGTGGTAAAGAAATGGGGTATTTTATGACACATAGGGAAAAGGCAGAACAGCTCCTGCAACAGCAGTACCACTGTTCACAGGCATTATTTGGGGCATTTGCAGAAGAAATTGGTTTAGATTTAAAGACAGCATTTAAGATTAGTACATGCTTTGGCGGAGGGATGCGCCAGGGCGGTATATGTGGCTGTATTACAGCTGCTATGCTTGTGCTGGGGATGGCAATAGGGTTTTATGATTCCCAGGATAAGGAGCTGGAATTATATGTTAATAAAAAGACAGATGAGTTTATAAAACGTTTTACTGGACAGATGCATGGGGATATTAACTGCCGTGATATCTTAGGAAGGGATATATCAGAACCAACGGGGATGGCGTCTATACGTAAAGAAGGGCTTATACTTAAAAAATGTCCAAGGGCGTTAAATGCCAGCATTGATATATTAGAGGATATGTTAAAGGAACATCTTAAATATATAACCGAGAGCAGTATAAGCTTAGAAGATATTCCTGAGGATAATGAAATGCAGAGCCTGCTTAAATCTGTTAGCAAGCTGTGCCGTTTCAGGAGGAATGTCAATAACCTTTTATATTCATCATCAAAAGAAATAGGTTTTATACAGTTTGATATACGTAAATTTAAAATAGTAAATGATTTATATGGTGAGAAATTCGGGGATGAGGTTTTAGATTTTATTATAAACAAGTTAAAAGAAAGCTGTAAAGATAAACAGTTTTTTATAAACCTGCGCAGTGACGTATTTATGATTGTAACAGAATATAACAGTGAAGAAGAGCTTGTAGAATTTATACAGGAATTTGACTCCAAGGCAAGTTATTTTAAAAATATAAAGCTGCAGATGTCATATGGCATTTATACAGTAGAAGATAAGAAAATGGAACTGCGCCAGATGGAGGACAGGGCGGCAATGGCAAGGAAGGCTGCCAAAAATAATATTTTAAAAAATATTTTATTCTATAAAGAGCAGTTTAAGGATTCACTCTATAACAGGAAGTTTATTGAAGAAAATATGCAGGCGGCTATTGCAGAGAAACAGTTTTTAATGTACTTACAGCCTAAATACAGTATTGCAAAGAATGAAATTATAGGGGCAGAAGCACTTGTAAGATGGAAAAATCCTGAACGTGGAATGATTTATCCTGACCAGTTTATACCTGTTATTGAAGAGAATGGTTTTATAAGAAAGGTTGATTATTATATATGGGAGAAGGCATGCAGCTTTATAAGGAAGTGCATGGACTATGGAATTAAGACATGTCCTGTTTCTGTAAATGTGTCAAGGGTGCATTTGCGTGATGACGAATGTTTATATGTGCTTTCTAATATGATAGAAGAGTATGGAATTCCCAAAAACCTTCTTGAACTTGAAATAACAGAAACAGCAGATAACCAGCAGATAAGCCTTAAAGCATTACAGTTAAAGGAAGAGGGGTTTACACTGCTTATGGATGATTTTGGAAGCGGTTATTCTTCTTTAAATATCCTGCTTGAAACACCATTTGATGTAATTAAGCTTGATAAAAAGTTTATAGAAAATATGATGCTTTCAGAGAAGGGAAGGCTTTTGCTGGAGCAGGTGGTTTCAATGGCTGGCAAGCTTGACCTGGGGCTGCTTGCAGAAGGAGTAGAAACAAAAGACCAGATAGAACTTTTGCAAAGCATAGGATGTGACCAGGTACAGGGTTATTATTATGCAAAACCTATGCCAGAAGAAGAATTTTTTGAGCTGTTAAAACAGCAGGCAGAGGTTATGGTTTAACATGGAGGGCAGTTTATGCGCAGTAAAGCAGATATGTATAATTTATTTATGGATATTGCAAAGGCTGATAACAGGATTTTAGCAGTATATATGAATGGTTCAAGGACAAATAAAAATGTGCCAGAGGATATTTTCCAGGATTATGATATAGTATTTGTAGTAAAGGAAACAGGGTCTTTTATAAATGATAAGGACTGGATTAAGAAATTTGGAAATATTTTATATATGCAGTACCCAGATGAAAGTGAGGAAAATCCAGGTGATAAAGAGAATTTTTATGGCTGGCTGATGCAGTTTGATGATGGAAACAGGATTGACCTTCATGTGGAAACAGTTATACATGCTAAAGAGAATATTCTTAATGACAAGCTTTGCAGGATTTTACTGGATAAAGAAAATATCCTGCCAGATATACCAGAAGCGTCGGATAGGGATTACCATGTAAAAAAGCCTTCAGAGGTCCGGTTCAGGGAATGTATAAATGAATTCTGGTGGTGCAGCAATAACCTGGCAAAAGGTTTATGGCGTGAAGAGATGCCTTATGTACAGGATATGGCAAACTTTGTTGTACGTAAGCAGCTTGAAAAAATGCTGTCATGGAAGGCTGGAATAATAACAGGCTTTAGTGTCAGTACAGGCAAATCAGCAAAGTACCTGTATAAGTGGATTGGAAAGGAAGAATACCATGAATACCTGGATACATACTTTGGAGGCAGCATAGAGGAAGCATGGGAAGCAGTTTTTAAAATGTGTAATTTATTTAACTCTGCAACAGAATATGTGGCTAAAGGACTTGGGTATACATATAACATCAAGGAGGCAAAAGCAGCAGAAACCTTCCTTAAACATGTAAGAAACCTTCCAAAAGATGCAACAGAAGTCCTCCCATCCATTGTTCCAGAAGGAAACCCTCCAGAAAAGATGCCATCTGGAATAAAGAAGCTGTACATATACGATGCATATGGAGAAAAAAACGGCAAAAGAATAACAGAGAAGGATTTAAACAGGCTGCTGGAAGATATACGTAACAAAGAAGGCGTTGGGATTTCCTTATATAAAGACCCGGATTTAGAGGGGGATTATATGCAGATTGAAGCCAATAATAATTTAATCTTTTTACAGTATGTTGAGAATTATTGTATGGCAGATGAATGTGTTTATTCCTGTTTTAATCCGGATTACCTGTACTCAGACGAATGGTCGCCTATAGATGCTTCCGACGGGCAGTCAGTTATTTTAATGCGTTATACAATGGAGGATGCAGGGCTTGCTGCAAAATGTGTTGAATACTTTGTGCGTACAGGACAGTTATATCCGGGAATGGCATGGCTTAGGGAATAAGGGTGCGTGGTAATTTACAGTTATTCTTTGTTTGTGTTTTTGTACGGGCGGACGGTTTCTGTGCTCTGGCAAGAAAAACCGTCCACCAATCCACACAAAAGCATCAACACCATTAAACTATAAATTATCCAAACAAGTTTTTTACACACTTAATACAGTTCCATCATATGTAACCAGCCAGTAGTCTTTCATTGTCCCATTTTCAAATGAGTTTCTTTTCTTTTTTGTGCCGCCCTGTTCAGGAAATTTATCTGAATATTTATATGAACATAAGGTATTTTCTGCAGAAATGCTATTTTTGAAATTAATAGTTATTTCTGTATCTGTAAGCTGGATATCATATATTACAGAGCCTGAAAATATTTTATCCAGCTGTGCCATATTTTCTTTATACGCGTTATGTCCAAGCCAGGGATTATATTTTTCCTGGAATAAAGGGTGACATTCAATAACCCTGTCATTTAACAGGACATGTTCAGGTGCATTCCATATACAATACACAAGCCAGCGTATTCCAGAGTTTGTCTGGAACTTAATGCCGAAAAATCCAGGACCTCCCATTCCATAAGTGCCACAGCATGTACTGGTTTCAAGGATTTTGCTGTTTATAATGTTTTCAATTCCAAATTCTTCTATATACAATGGCTTCCCAAGCATAATAGTTTCATTATGGGATGGCAGGTAATCAAATACAGGGTATTTTTTAACACTTTCAAATCCCCTTGACTGCCAGAGTTCCTTATCACTGTTATTTATTATAATATAATTTTCATTAACAAGCCCCATGTCAAGGTTTAAAAATTTATTTTTCTTAGACATAATAATCCCCCATGCCGCCTGGTTTAATTTGTGAAAAGCGGAGTTGAATAATACCTGTCCCCGCTATCCGGCAGTAGTACAACTATTGTTTTGCCTTTGCTTTCTTCTTTCTTGGCAGTATTTATTGCGGCACATAATGCAGCACCTGAGGATATGCCGGTTAATATCCCTTCTTCTTTTGCAAGTTCTTTACTATAATTAAAAGCATCCTCATCGCTTATAGTAATTATTTCATCGTATATTTTTGTATCTAATATTTTTGGGACAAATCCTGCACCTATCCCCTGGATTTTATGTGCTCCTGCTGTACCATTTGAAAGCACAGGGGAATTTTCTGGCTCTACTGCTATAACTTGGATATCAGGATTTTTCTCTTTTAAATATCCGCCTGCACCAGTAATTGTACCGCCAGTACCCACACCAGCAATAAAAATATCAGTCTGCCCGTCTGTGTCTTCCCAGATTTCAGGGCCTGTTGTTTTTCTGTGCGCTTCAGGGTTAGCAGGGTTTTCAAACTGTCCTGGTATAAAACTTCCTTCTATATTATCTGCGATTTCTTTTGCTTTTTCTATAGCGCCATTCATTCCTTTGCTTCCATCTGTAAGTACAATTTCTGCACCATATGCTTTAATAATATTCCTGCGTTCAACGCTCATTGTTTCTGGAAGCACAATAATTAATTTATATCCTTTGGCAGCAGCAATAGCAGCAAGCCCGATTCCTGTATTGCCTGATGTTGGTTCAATAATTACTGCACCAGGTTTAAGCCTGCCATTTTTTTCTGCATCCTCTATCATCTCTTTTGCAATCCTGTCTTTTGCGCTTCCTGACGGGTTAAAATACTCAAGCTTTGCAAGCAGCCTTGCTTCAAGATTATATTTTTTCATAATATTTGATAATTCTATAAGTGGCGTATTTCCAATAAGTGCATCAGCACCATTATAAATTTTAGACATATATATTCTCCATTTTAATAAAAAATATCTTAACAATATATTTCTATATTTAATCTTATATACTTTTAAATGCCTCATCTAAATCTTCAATAATATCGTCTATGTTTTCAGTACCAATAGACAGCCTTATTGTATTTGGCTTAATTCCCTGCTCCTCTTTTTCCCTGGCACTAAGTTCTGCATGTGTCGTTGAAGCAGGATGTATTACAAGTGATTTAACATCTGCTACATTAGCAAGCAGTGAAAAAAGCTCAAGATTGTCAATAAAATCTTTGGCTTTTTGTTCATCACCTTTTATTTCAAATGTGAATATTGAACCTCCCCCATTTGGAAAATACTTTTTATAAAGCCTCTGCTGTTCCTGGTCTTCTGATACATATGGGTGGTGTATTGCTTCAACTAAAGGCTGTTTTTTAAGGTAATCAATTACTTTAATAGCATTAGAAACATGCCTTTCTACCCTTAATGATAATGTTTCAAGACCCTGTAAGAAAATCCATGCATGGAATGGTGAGAGGGTAGCGCCCATATCACGCAGCAGAATAGCTCTTATCCTGGTAACAAAAGCAGCAGCACCAGCAGCTTCTACAAAACTAATCCCATGGTAAGAAGGGTCTGGGTCTGTAAGCTGTGGGAATTTTCCAGATGCTTTCCAGTCAAACTTTCCTGCATCTACAATAACACCGCCTATTGTTGTGCCATGTCCGCCTATAAATTTTGTTGCTGAATGGATAACTATATCTGCACCATATTCTATAGGACGTATAAGGTATGGTGTACCAAATGTGTTATCTATAACAAGTGGTATATTGTGTGCATGTGCAATTTTGGCAATTGCTTCAATATCCGTAACCTCTGAATTAGGGTTTCCAAGTGTTTCAATATAAAGTGCTTTGGTATTATCCTGTATTGCTTCCTCAAATGATTTTGGATTTAACGGGTCAGCAAATGTTGTTTTTATATTGTAGCTGGCGAGGGTGTGTGCCAAAAGATTATATGTACCGCCATAAATATTTTTTGCTGCTACAATGTGTCCGCCCGCAAATGCAAGGTTCTGTATTGTATATGTAACTGCTGCTGCCCCAGAAGCTGTAGCTATTGCGGCAGCACCGCCTTCAAGTGCAGCAATCCTTTGTTCAAAAACATCCTGTGTAGGGTTTGTAAGCCTTCCATAAATATTACCTGCATCTTTAAGTGCAAACCTGTCTGCTGCATGTGCAGAATTATGGAATACATATGATGATGTCTGGTAGATAGGAACAGCCCGGGCATCTGTAACAGGGTCTGGGGTTTCCTGTCCAGCATGGAGCTGGATTGTTTCAAATTTAAAATTTCTGTCTTTGTATGGTTTCTTTGTCATATTATAGTCTCCTTTATTCTTGAATTAAGATATATATTAAACCTAATTACCTACAATGTCAATATGTAAATAGGATTAAAGAGGGATAATTTATAGTTATATTGTGTTTTTTGTGTGGATTGGTGGACAGTTTTTCTTGCCAGAGCCAGAATATTACATAACAGGACACGCTTCCGCTACAATACAATGTAATTTAGCAGTACACATAGAAACCATGCGTCCCCATCCACCCAAAATAAAAGTTTATAAATTATTTATAATTAAAAGATTGACTGTTAGTCATTTTTATGTTATTGTACTTAACAGGAAATGACCAACAGTCATTTATTCTTGCAGATGCTATGGTACGGTTATTATGTACCAGGCTGGATTCTGGGAAAGGTGGATAAGAGGATGATTACTTTAGGCAAATGGATTACGAAGCATAAGAATATCATATTACTGGCTGCTGTAATCTTATTAGTACCATCTGCAATTGGTTACGTGACTACACGTGTCAATTATGATGTATTAAGTTACCTGCCAGCTACACTTGAAACGGTTGAGGGACAGGATATTCTGGTGGATGAGTTTGGAATGGGTGCTTTCTCGATGGTTATAGCAGAAGGAATGACCATGAAGGAAGCAGCAGATTTGGAGAAACAGATTGAGGGGATTAACCATGTAACAGACGTTTTATGGTATGATGATTTCCTGGATATTTCAGTACCAACGGAGATGATGCCAAAGAAACTGCAGGATGCATTCTTTAATGGCGATGCAACAATGATGATTGCATTATTTGATAATACAACATCTGCTGATGATACAATGGACGCCATTACAGATATAAGAAATACAGTTGGCAAGAATGTATTTGCAAGCGGGATGTCAGGTGTTGTTACAGATATTAAGAACCTTGCACTTAAAGAAATGCCAGTTTATGTTGTTATAGCTTCACTTTTAAGCCTGCTTGTTCTTTTTATAACAATGAATTCATTCTTAACACCTGTAATCTTCCTTCTTAATATAGGGATGGCAGTTGTTTATAACTTAGGAAGTAATATATTCCTTGGTGAGATTTCATATATAACACAGGCGCTTGCAGCGGTATTACAACTTGCAGTTACAATGGATTATTCAATATTCCTGCTTGAAAGTTATGAAGCCAATAAGAAAAGATATCCTGGTGACAACAAAAGGGCTATGGCACATGCAATAAGCAATACATTTATATCAGTATCAAGCAGTTCAGTAACTACTATTGCAGGATTTCTGGCACTTTGCTTTATGACATTTAAGCTTGGTACAAATATAGGAATAGTAATGTCAAAGGGTGTTGTTATAGGTGTTGTGGCATGTGTAACAGTTCTTCCGGCAATGATACTTACATTTGATAAAGCTATTGAAAAGACAACACACAGGGAGATAATCCCGCCGCTTGAAAAACTGTCACATGGTATTATAAAAGGAAGATGGGTTGCAATTATATTATTCCTTATAGTGCTTGTTCCAGCAGTACATGGCAACAGCAATTATGAAATTTATTATAATATTGATAAATCTCTTCCAAAGGATATACCAAGTGCAGAAGCAAATGATAAACTTAAAGAAGAATTTGATATGAGCAATGTCCATATGGTGCTTTTAAAAGATGGGTTGTCCGCCAAGGAAAAGAACCAGATGATTAAAGAAATAGAAGAAGTTGATGGTGTTAAATGGGTTATAGGCATTAATTCACTTATAGGTTCTAATTTCCCGGATACAATGATACCAAGTGATATTAAGGAAATGCTTAAAACAGATAATTACGAATTACAGTTTGTATGTTCTGATTATGCTTCTGCAACTGATGAAGTAAATGCGCAGATTGCAGAAATGTCTGACATAGTTAAAGGCTACCAGAAAGATGCAATGGTAATAGGTGAAGCACCACTTATGAAAGACTTGTCAGATGTTACAGATATTGACTTAAAGAATGTGAATTATATTTCCATAGCGGCAATTTTCCTTATAATTTTAATAACATTTAAGTCTATATCAATACCTGTAATACTTGTGGCAGTAATTGAATTTGCAATTGCATGCAATATGGCAGTCCCATTTTATGCAGATACACCACTTCCATTTGTAGCAAGTATAGTTATAGGCACAATACAGCTTGGCGCAACAGTTGACTATGCAATACTTATGACAAACAGATACCATAAAGAGCGTACTGTAAACGGGCGCAGCAAAAAAGAGGCAATAAGCATAGCACATAATACCTCCATTAAATCAATACTTACAAGTGGTTTCTGTTTCTTTGCTGCAACATTTGGAGTATCAGCATATTCAGAAATTGATATGATAAGTTCAATATGTACACTTCTTTCACGAGGTGCAGTAATAAGTATGGTAGTAGTTATATTTATACTTCCAGCAATGCTCTGGGTATTTGATGGAATTATAGCAAGGACATCACTTGATATGATAAAAGCAAAAGTTGCACACAGGGACAGTGTACAAAATGAAATTCCTGCTATAAATGAAAAATCTGTATCAAATTAAATAATATAAATATGTTTTATACATGGCTTTGTGTCTGGGCGCTGCTTGCCACAAAGCTGGATACGTGTAGAAAGCAGCGCAGAAAAGAGGATAATTATGAAAAAAAATTTAAAGAAAATTATGGTTACTAGTGTAAGCGGGCTTTTAGCAGCAGGGCTGCTTGTTGGAAGTGTTGATTATGCTTCACATATGTTTGTGCTTACAAACAGGGCAGTTGCAAAACAGGCTGAAAGAATTTCAGAAGAAATAAAGGCGTCTTCCAGTTCAGGTCTTTCTTCATCCCAGCCTTCTAAGCAGGAAACTGTTTACCAGACACTTGATGCAAATGGAAAACCTACAGATACTGTAGTATCTGACTGGCTTAAAAATGCAGGCACTAATTCAGAGTTAAAGGATATTTCAAATCTTAAAGATATTTCAAATACAAAAGGTGACGAGGAATTTACCCAGGATGGCAAAGAACTTACATGGAATACTGCCAGTGAGGATATTTATTACCAGGGCAAAACAGAAAAGGAAAGCCCTGTAGGAATTGAACTTTCATATAAACTTGATGGCAGGGACGTTGATGTTAATGATATTGCAGGACAGAGCGGAAAACTTGAAATTAATATAAAATATACAAATTCATCAAAGAAAACTGTAAAAATTGATGGCAAAGAAACAGATATTTACACACCATTTGTAATGGTAACAGGCATGATACTTCCTGTAGAGAAATTTAAAAATATTTCTATTGATAATGGGAATGTAATTTCTGAAGGAGATAATAATATTGTTGTAGCATATGGGCTGCCAGGGCTTTCAGAAAGCCTTGGTCTTGATAACCTTGATTTAGGCAAAGATGTTTCTATTGACTTGGGCAAATTAAGTGATAAAATAACAGATACAGTTAAAATAACAGCAGATGTTGAAAATTTTGAGCTGAAATCTTCTTATACTATTGCAACATCAGAGTTTTTCAGTGATTTAGACCTTGATAAAATTGATGGTACTGATGAACTTACAGATAAAATGGATGAATTATCAGATGCAGCCAAAGAACTTGTTAATGGTTCAGGTAAGATTGAGAGTAATTTAAACAAGCTTGACAATAAATTTGGTGATTATTCAGACGCAATTAATACACTTGATAAAAGTGCTGGCAAACTGGACGATGGTGCAGTAAAGTTAAAGAAAGGCATTAATTCATATACAGAAGGTGCAGACCAGCTTCTTGATGGTGTTATTACTTATGCTGATGGTACAAAAACACTTGCAAAAAGTGCAAAGGAATATGCTAAAAATACAAAGAAGCTTGTAAATAAGACAGGTGAACTTAAAACAAAGGGAACAGAAGTGCTTGCCGCTGGCTCATCACAGTTTTCTGCTGGCTTAAACAAATATGTTTCAACAATTAACCAGATTTTATCAGCTGATACACTTTCTGGTGTGGTAAAAGGTTTTTCAGCAATCCATACAGGTGCAGGGCAGTTAAAAGATGCAACAGCCCAGTTAAGCGCAGGTGTGGACAGTTTAGAGGCAGGCATGGATAAAGTCAATGATGCTGCCAGAAATATTACACAGTATAATGGTGAAGTAGAGGGCTATATTGCAGAACTTAAGAAACTTTACGCAGAGGCAGAAGATGAGGATGGGAAAGCTGCAATTATGGCTATTATAAACTATGTAGGCACAGCACAGAAAGCTTCAAGCGGAATAGAGGCTGCTACAGGTACAGGAAGTGACATGGAAGCAGGATTTGCGAAATTATCAGGCGGATTGTCAGCAGTATCAGACGGATTAGCAGAAATAGAGTCAAAAACAGATGCAGGCGCACTTGGCGGCGGGGCAGCAGGAAACCTTACAGACAGCATGGCACAGCTTAAAGAAGCAGGAAATACTCTTGTTTCAACATATGATACACAGCTTGATGCTGGAATTAAGAGTCTTGACGAAAATGCAGGTGCACTCTATAATGCAGGCAGGACACTGGTTTCAAATAACCAGAAACTTGCAGATGGTGCAAATACACTTATTAATAATACAGGAACAATTAAGAAAAACAGTAAAAAACTTGTATCAAACAGTGGTACATTGCGTGATGGAATTAAAACCCTTGCAGATGGTACTGGAAAGCTTGTAGAAGGTGTAACAAAGCTTGTAGGCAAGACAGGTGATGTGTCAGAAGCATTAGGCAAGCTTGCAGATGGTGCAGACACACTTGCAGACGGCATGGCAGAATTCAGGCGTGATGGTGTAAATAAACTTACAGGTACAGTGGATGACATGCTTGACTCAGGAAGCAGCTTACACAGCAGGCTTAAGAAGATTGTAAATGCTTCTTCAAAATATAAGAGTTTCTCCGGTATACCTGAAGGAATGGACGGAAGCGTTAAGTTTATTATGTCAACATCAGCAGTAACAGCTGAAGAAGAGGAATAAACAGAATAAGAGGAAATAAATTTGGGCAAATTAGATGAAAATAAAAAGATAAAGCAGGAAGCTTTACTTAGCTCGGCATTTAAGCTTTTTACAGAAAAGGGTATAAATAATACTTCTATTTCAGATATTGTAAGCAGCGCAAAACTTGCAAAAGGAACTTTTTACCTGTATTTTAAGGATAAATACGATATAAGGGACAGACTTGTAACAAAACAAGGCAACCGTCTTTTTGAAAATGCCAATATAGCACTGGAAAAAAGCGGATGCCAGACTTTAGAAGACTGTGTTGTATTTATAGCAGACAATGTTATAGACCAGCTTAATGAAAACCAGGCATTACTTAAATTTATCTCTAAAAATTTAAGCTGGGCAGTATTTTCTAATATACGCATAGCGGGCAAAGATAATATGAACTGCATGGATATATTTGAAGAACTGATAAAAAAATCAGGGCGTAAGTTTGAAAATGAAGAGCTTATGATATTTATGATAGTAGAACTTGTAAATTCTACATGTTACAGTGCAATAATATATAAGTCGCCTGTAACACTTGAAGAATTAAAACCTGGTCTGTATACTACAATAAGAGGAATAATAAAACAATTTGAAGTGGATTAAAATAAATGAAATGGGCAATGTAAAAACATTGCCTGTTTTTTTATAGATTTTATTTTTAAGCCGTCAAAATATGGAAATATATTTTATGGAAGGAATTCCTGCTATTTAGAAAATACTGGAAAATAAAGCTTTTACAGCAAAAAAAATCGTGAAGATGGCTGCTTCACGAAAGATTTTACACCTGGACTGTATCTTGGATTATATGCTTAAAATGGCACTTTGTCAATAAGGGAAAAAGAATATTTTTTTAAAAAATTGTTAATATTGCCTTTAATTTTATCTGAAAGCCGTCAAATAAGCCGTCAAATAGAAAAATGGAAAAAATACACCAAAATAATCCGTTTTTTGCCAGGATTTAAACTGGAAAAAGGCGGTTTTGGGTGTTTTTTGCCCTGAATAATGTTATAAAAAGTAATATATTATGGTTTTATATTACGTTTTAATGCGTGTAAAATCTTTCGTGAAGCAGCCATCTTCACGAAAGGACAAAGACATAAAATAGATTAACCTCTTATTTTATAAGGTTTTTGTTTCCTGGATATGGTACATATGGCAGAAAGCCTGACGGCTTATCCAATTTAGTTATCAGTTGTAAAGCAAAGAATGTCATTTTTAAAGATACTGCATTTAGAAATAAACCTTAACGCTTTTAAGGTTGTGATAAAGATATTCTGCGCTTTACAATTGGTATATATAAAATTAACAATCAATAACATTTATGAAAAGAAAGGGGAGAATGTTTTTTTATGAAGTTTTTTAAACAGACAAAAGAGACAAAGCGTAAGATTAGTTTCTTTATGGCACTGGCAATGGTAATCTCATTATTACCAGTATCACCAGTTGCAAAAGCAGCAACTACGAAAACAAATGATAGTTGCAATGTATATGTAAATTTAGACGAAACAAGCAAAGATTATGTAAAAGTTGCTAAAGTTATAACAGGCGGGGCAGTTGGGCAAAAAGAGGTAACTACAGCTTCCGTTATAGTAACTCCTTTAGAAGGTGTTACTCTTAAAGGAGTAACACCAGAAAATACTGGTTCTATGGAAGTAAAGGCTGATAGAGCAGTAACATTAGGAAGCATATCTTTAGAAAAGGGTGGAGTAGCAACAAGTGCGTCTGTTGTAGTAAGAGAAAAGACTGATAATGTAGGAAAAGCAGAAACAGCAGTATCTCCATCATCAGCATTAGCAAATGATGTAATTGCAAAAGTTTCTTTATCAGCAACAAGCACAGCTTTAACAGAAGCTGATAAAAAGATTGATGGTGCTTTAATCTCTATTGATGGAATTGCAGCAAATAAAAATATTGAAGTAGCAATAGTTATGGAAGATGGAAAAGTAATACCTCCTGTTGGTGATAAAGGAGTTGCTGTAGAATTTATTGACCAGACTGATGCAGGTGCTGTCTTTGAAGCTAAAATAGGTGAAAAAGTAGTTGCAACATCATCTGGGACAATAAATGTGCCTGAAGACAGTAGCATTTCCATTAAGGTTGTTACATCAAATGCAAATAAAGAATTTTTAGCAGAACCTGTAATAACATTAGGTACAGATAAACAAAGTGTAAGCAAAGTTAATGATGGAAGCTATAGTAGTACAATTAGCATAGGAAAAGTTGCTACAAGCATTACAATAGAAGCTAAAACAAAAGATAAAGCAACTGTATCTGATGAATTTAAAGTTGACTATAGTGGTACTGTAACTAATGCTGATATTGCAGTTTCTTTATCAGGTAAGGAATTTAAATCTGGAAATAATGTTAAAGCTACAGATACATTGGATATTACAATAACACCAAAGAGTGGTTATTATTTTGCAGATGGCAAACTGCCTGAAGTTACTTTAGAAGATAAAACAAGTGCAACACTCACTGAAACAGGAGTAACAGGAAATGCTTATAAAGCAAGTGTTAGCAGCTTTAAAAAGTCTACAGTAATAACAATATCTGGTGCAGCAGAGGAAGCTAAAGTTAAAAATGAAACTAATTCAAAAGATAATGTTGGTGCGGCAACATTAGATACAGGGTCTTTACAGGCTGTTGAAACAGATATTAAAAATGCTTTTAAAGAGAGTGATAAAGTAACTGCTGCAAGTGCTGCTGCTGTTACAGAAGCATTAAATGCTAATGGAACTATTGGTGTTGCTCTGAGTGTAACAAATGCAGGAATTAATAAAACAGATGAAGAAAAAGGTAAAAATGCGATTGACTCTAAAGACAAAAAAGCAAAAGACAGAGCAGTTGCCCTTGATATTTCATTAACTGCTATATGCAGGGATAAAGATGGCAATGAAGTAGCAAGAGTTGAAGTAAATGAACTGACTAAAGAAGTAAAAATTTCTATAGCAGCTAAAGGAATTTTCGGTGATAGTTTTAGTGAAACACCTGCTGCTAATTGTACAAGAAAGTACTTTGTAATAAGGGTACACGATGGTAAAACAGAGAAAATTGAATGTAAACTTGTAAAAGGTAAAATTGAATTTAGCAGTAAACTGTTCTCTACATATGTATTCTACTATGAAGATGTAGAAAATAACCAGGGTGGAAACGGTGGTGGTTCAACAGGCGGCGGTTCTGGAATAGGTTCATATGTACCTTCAGGAACTTCTACACCTGCACCATCAGCTACACCAAGTGCAACACCTGACGCTTCTGCAACACCTGATGCTTCTGTTGCACCAAGTACAGCACCATCTGCTTCTCCTTCAGATACAGCTGGACCAGGTGCAAGCAGCAAGCCGGATGCAACAAAAGCCCCAGCTGGCAATGACAAGGATGATAACACAGGTGGCAGTACTGTAAAAGTCAAGGTTGGCAAGAAAGTTACTGTAAACAGCTCAAAGTACAAAGTTACATCTGTGTCAGGTACAAGGGCAGTACAGTTTACAAGCGGCAAGAAAAATGCAAAGAATGTTGTAATCCCTGCAACTGTTAAAATCAGTGGCAAGAATTATAAAGTAACTTCTATTGCAAACAATGCATTTAAGAATAATAAGAAACTTAAGAAAGTTACAATCGGCGTTAATGTAAACAAGATTGGCAAGGCTGCATTTAAAGGCTGCAAGAACTTAAAGAGCATTATAATCAAGACTAAGAAGCTTACAGCTAAAAAAGTAGGTGCTAATGCGTTTAAAGGAATTAACAAAAAGGCTACATTCAAAGTGCCAAAGAAGAAAGTTAAGGCATATAAGAAGATAGTTAAGGCTAAAGGTGCAGCTAAGACAGTAAAAGTTAAGAAATAATGCCTTAAGCAGCATCTGGTTATGCAGTATCTGGCAAAAATTAAAACCACTGGCGGTTGGCGCTAGTGGTTTTTTGTGTTACTGTATTTTAAATTTCTGTTATAGCAAGCATAGTTGCTTATTATATCTGCAAATGGGTAGACAGGAACGATAAGGACAATTTTCTTAACATCATTATAGCATACCCATTTTTGTTAACCGTATTAAAAATGGGGCTTGATGGCACTTAAATTAAAAAATGCAGAAACTCAAAAAAATCAACAAACGTTCCAAGATGTCAGGAAATATGTTATATTATTTAAATGGACAATCGTGTTACAGGGTGTGTTGGCCTCATTCTAAAGAGAATGGGGGTGATGCCTGTGAAAAATCATTTTGATTTTAAGGATTTAATGACCTTTGGTCTTTTCCTTCTGGCATTGCTTACATTCGTGTTTACGTTTTGTAAGTAGCATTACATAGCAAAAGCCACCCTGATACTTTGACTGGTGATGGGTGGCTTTTGCTGCTTTTCATCGGTCAACCCCTTGTGGGCGGTTGTTCTTTTTTGTATATCCAATATAACATATTTTGTGTAAAAGTGCAAGATAAAAACATTATAAATCCAGGACAAATGCATGAATAAATAAACTGTGGACATTTTGTTAATAAACAATAAATTAAACGTTTTCTGAAGCGGTTTATTTACAAATTATTCATTCATGCTTTTGTCATGTTATTTTGGTACATTAGTTTCATAAATTCCTGTACAATAAAATGTATACATGATAACTTTCAGTTATTCTGGCTCTGGCACGTAAAACCGTCCGTCCACCAGCAAAAGATAACTGGAAATTTATGAAACTATGAAACAGACGTATCTGTGCGCAAATCCACCCTTGCACTATAGTGTATTTCCGGGTACAATAAATGCTATATGCAGATAATTCCAAATACTATATGGAGGGATAATGATGGGCAGCATGATAAAAGTTGTAGTTGATGCAATGGGCGGTGACAATGCCCCGGAAGCACCTGTCAAGGGTGCGGTTGAGGCACTTGGCGAAGTTTCTAATTTAAGTATTGTACTAGCTGGACGGACGGATGATATAAACAGGGAACTTGGCAAGTATACATACGATAAAGAGCGTATAAGCATTGTACATGCTGATGATGTTATTGGCTTTGATGAGCCTCCTGTTATGGCTATAAGAAAGAAGAAAAACTCATCAATAGTTGTAGGCATGAACCTTGTAAAACATGGTGATGCAGATGCATTTGTTTCAGCGGGAAGCACTGGTGCAATACTTGTTGGCGGACAGTTTGTTGTAGGCAGGATAAAGGGCGTTGAGAGGTCGCCGCTTGCCCCTCTTATCCCAACAGCAAAAGGCCCTGCCCTGCTTATTGACTGTGGCGCAAATGTTGATGCCAAAGCATCTCACCTTGTACAGTTTGCAAAAATGGGTTCTATATACATGAAACATGTAGCAGGCGTAAAAAATCCAAGAGTTGCAATAGTTAATATTGGTGCAGAAGAAGAAAAAGGTAATGCCCTGGTTAAAGCGGCATATCCTTTATTAAAAGAATGTACAGATATTAACTTTACAGGAAGTATTGAAGCAAGGGATATACCTAAAGGTGACGCAGATGTTATTGTGTGTGAGGCATTTGTAGGAAATGTAATCCTTAAGCTGTACGAAGGGCTTGCGTCAACGCTTATGTCTAAAATTAAAGAAGGGCTTATGTCCTCTGTAAGAAGCAAAACAGGTGCAGTTCTTATAAAACCGGCACTTAAAAAGACATTAAAGCAGTTTGATACATCAGAGCAGGGAGGAGCACCTCTGCTTGGGCTTAACGGGCTTGTTGTAAAAGCACATGGAAGTTCTGGCTCTTTGGAGATAAAACAGGCAATTAAACAGTGCCTGCAGTTTGGCGAAGAAAAGATAAATGAAAAAATCAAGGAAAACCTGACTATTGAATAAATGGAGGATTAAAATGGAATTAGAAAAACTTCAGGCAATAATAGCAGAAGTATTACAGACAAATGCAGAGTCTGTTTCTATTGATATGTCATTTTATGATGACCTTGGGGCAGATTCACTGGAACTGTTCCAGATAGTTATGGGTGTGGAGAGTGAATTTGATATAGTAATTGATGAGGATACTGCGGCAAGTATAAATACAGTAGAAGATTTATATAAGCTAATTGCAGCAGGATAGGAGATTTTGCCAGATGAGACAGGAGAAAATATTAGAATTTGAAGAAAAGGCTGGCTATAAATTCAGCCAGCCGGATTTGCTTGTAACCGCGCTTACACATAGTTCATATTCCAATGAAAACAGGCTTAAGAAGTATGAATGTAATGAGAGGCTGGAATTTCTCGGGGATGCTGTACTTGAACTTGTTTCGAGTGAATATATATATAATGAAAACCCTGAAAAACCAGAAGGGGACTTGACAAAGACCAGGGCAAGTTATGTATGTGAGCCTACCCTTGCATTATGTGCAAGGGAACTTAATCTTGGGGAATATTTACAGCTTGGCAAGGGTGAAGATTTAACAGGAGGACGTGAGAGGGATTCTATACTGTCTGATACGCTTGAAGCTACTATAGGTGCAGTTTACCTTGACGGAGGGTTTGAGCGCGCCAGAGAGTATATATATAAGCACATTTTAAAGGATATAGAGAAGAAAAAACTGTTCTATGACAGTAAGACCATACTCCAGGAGATTGTGCAGGGAGACCATAAGGAGCTTGAATATGAGCTTCTTAACGAAGAAGGGCCTGACCATAATAAATCATTTACAGTATCTGTAAATGTTGGCGGCAAAATGCTTGCAAAGGCTACAGACAGGACAAAAAAGAAGGCAGAGCAGTCTGCTGCATACCAGGCAATCCTTAAGCTGGATGCCAGTAAGAACAGGAGATAGCAGATGTATTTAAAAAGTCTTGAAGTACATGGTTTTAAATCATTTGCCAATAAGCTGGTATTTGAATTCCATGATGGCATTACTGCTATTGTAGGCCCGAATGGAAGTGGCAAGAGCAATGTTGCTGATGCTGTAAGATGGGTTTTAGGTGAACAGAGTGCAAAACAGCTCCGCGGCGCTAAAATGGAGGATGTTATTTTTGCAGGTACACAGATGCGTAAGCCTCTGGGCTTTGCTTATGTAGCTATTACAATAAGCAATGAAGACCACAGGCTTGATGTGCCTTATGAGGAAGTAAAAATTGCAAGACGTGTATACCGTTCTGGTGAAAGTGAATATCTCCTGAACGGTGCGTCATGCAGGCTTAAGGATGTGCAGGAGCTTCTTTTTGATACAGGCATAGGCAAGGAAGGGTACTCAATTATCGGACAGGGCCAGATTGATAAAATATTAAGCGGAAAGCCTGATGAACGCAGGGAACTTTTTGATGAGGCAGCAGGAATTGTAAAATATAAAAGGCGTAAAGCGGCAGCTGAAAAGAACCTGGAAGAAGAGAAACAGAACCTTGTCCGCATTGAAGATGTGCTTTCTGAACTTGGCAAGCAGGTTGTACCTCTTGAAAGGCAGGCTGGAAAAGCAAGGGAATATTTAAAATACAGGGATGAACTTAAAAACCTTGATGTAAATGCATTTCTTATGGAATATGACAGGACTGGTGCTGAACTTGCAGAAGCAGACAAGAAAATAGAAATTGCAGACAGTGATTTGGAAAAGGCAAGGTCTGGTTTAGAGGACTGCAGGCAGCAGTATAAGGAACTGGAAGAACAGTTAAATAACCTGAATAGCATTATTGAAGAAGAGGGCGGGATTCTTTCTGAAAAGAAAGTACAGTATAATAATGCTGAAAACAGCATAAAAGTATTAAATGAGCAGATAAATGCAATACACCAGAGCGAACAGCATTTTAAAGAACAGATACAGAGCTTTAAAGAGCGTAAAACTGCATTTGAAAATGAACTGGCAGATTATAATACACAGTCTGTGGCAAATAATGAGGAACTGGCAGAATTAGAAGCGGCTAAGAAGGAAAATGAAGCAGCTTTAAAAACTGTGCAGGATAAGATAAAAGAGAGCCAGCAGGAAATAGAAAACTGCCGTAATGAAATGATGGAAGCACTTAATGAGGCTTCCGGGATTAAGGCGGAGGAAAACAGGCTTAAAACGCTTCTTGAACAGAATAATATTAAGAAAGCAGAATTTACACAAAGGGTTATTAAAAACAAATCAGATGCGGCGGCTTTTACTGAAATTATGGAGAAAGGGCAGAAAGCCCTTGATGAAGTTTCAGAAAAAATTTCTGCAAAAAAGAAGTTAAACCAGGAATATGGATATGCGGCAGCAGAATTAAATAATAACATTAAGAACCTGGAAAATGAATACAAGGACATGCAGCAGCAGTTCCATATTGAAAATTCCAGGCTGGCTTCCCTTAAAAACATGGCAGAAAGATATGACGGTTTTGGGCAGAGCATAAGACGTGTAATGGAACAGCGGGAAAAACACCCTGGCATAATTGGTGTTGTAGCTGATATTATAAGGGTAAGGAAAGAGTTTGAAACTGCCATTGAAACTGCACTTGGCGGAAGCATACAAAATATTGTTACAGATAATGCCGGGACTGCAAAGGATATGATACAGTACCTTAAGAAAAATAAATACGGGCGTGCAACATTCCTTCCGCTTACTAATATAAGGCAGGGCAAGGAAATGCAGGCAGACGGCATTATGGGGCAGAAAGGTGTTATCGGGACAGCTTCTTCACTTGTGGAAGCAGATGTACAGTACAGCATGCTTGTAAAATACCTGCTTGGACGGCATATAGTAGTTGACAATATTGACAATGCTATTGCACTTGCTGAAAAATACAACCATACTATAAGGATTGTAACTATAGAAGGTGATTTGTTAAATCCTGGCGGTACTATGTCAGGTGGCGCGTTTAAAAACAGCAATAACCTGCTTGGGCGGCGCAGGGAGATGGAAGACCTGGAGAAAGTGGTAAAGACTCTTGGGGACAAGCTTTCAAAGATTTCGGCAAGGCTGGAAGAAGCAGAAAATAAAAGAAGTTTTGTTACAGGAAAAATAGCAGCCAATGAAAAAATAATACAGGAACTTGTATTAGAGCAGAATACAGCAAGGATTAATTATGACAGGGCTTTAAGTGATTTTAAAGCAAATGAAGAAAAACTCGTGCATATCCATATTGAGGCAAAAGAAACTGAACAAAGGGATAACGAACTTAAAAAAGCACTTGAAGAGGTTAGTATAAAACTGTCAGATAATGATGGTAAAAACCAGTCCTATGAAGAACAGATTTCTTTATTAAATGCAGGGCTTGAAGAACTGCATAATTCTGAAAACAGCATTTCCCAAGAGAATTCAAACCTTATGGTAGAAATTACTTCCATTGGGAACAGGCGCAGCTTTATTTCCGAAAATATAAACCGTATTACTAAGGAAATAAAGGATATGGAAACAGGTATTGAAGAAGCTGTATCAAATAGTGGCAATATTGACAAACTTGTGCGTGGCAAGCAGCAGGAAATAGAACAGGTATTACAGGATATAGAAGATATAAAGCTTGAAACAGCCAGGATTTCGGAAGGGCTTGAAAAGAGGAAGGCAGAACGTGAAGAATTATCTGTAAAGAATAAGGAATGTCTTTCAAAACGTGAGGAGCTCGCAGAGCTTGCAAGTGAACTGGACAAGGAATGTTTCCGCCTTGGCAGCCAGAGGGATAAGCTTGAGGACAGGATTAATTCTTATACAGAATATATGTGGGAACAGTATGAACTTACATACCACAGTGCAGAAGCTTTAAAAACTGAAAGCACACTAAGCCTTGCTGATATGAAGAAACGTATTGAGGAACTTAAAAGCACTATAAGGGCACTTGGGGATGTTAATGTAAATGCAGTAGAGCAGTATAATGAACTTATGGAAAGGTATGAACTGCTGGCGGGACAGCATGCCGACCTTACAGAAGCCGCAGAAGTGCTTGTTGGTGTAATAGAAGAGCTTGATACAGAAATGCGCAGGCAGTTTGAAATACAGTTTGCGGAGATAAGCCACCGTTTTAATAATGTCTTTAAAGAACTGTTTGGCGGCGGACGGGGTACTATTGAGCTTGTAGAGGGTGAAGATATACTTCTTGCAGGGATAAATATAATAGCACAGCCTCCAGGTAAAAAGTTACAGAATATGATGCAGCTTTCAGGCGGGGAAAAGGCACTTTCAGCTATTGCGCTTCTTTTTGCAATACAGAGTTTAAAGCCTTCGCCATTCTGCCTTCTGGACGAGATAGAGGCAGCGCTGGACGACTCAAATGTAGGCAGGTATGCGGAATACCTACATAAGCTTACAAAAGATACACAGTTTATTGTAATTACGCACCGCAGGGGCACAATGGACGCCGCAGATATACTGTATGGAATAACAATGCAGGAAAAAGGTGTTTCAACACTTGTGTCTGTAAACCTGGTGGAAGTATAGGCTGGATAATTTATTAGGAAAGGGCATGGATTTAGTATTATGAAAGAAAAGAAAGGTTTTTTTAGCAGGCTTAAAGAGGGCCTGGCAAAAACACGTGATAATTTAGTGTCTGGAATTGATTCAATTTTCAAGGGGTTTTCAGAGATTGACGAGGACTTTTATGAGGAACTGGAGGAAGTCCTTATTATGGCAGATATAGGTGTTGCCACAACTGAGAAGATTATTGAAAATTTAAGGCAGAAAGTCAAAGAGCAGAAGATAAAGGAAATAGAAGTATGCCGCCAGCTTTTAATTGATTCAATTAAAGAGCAGATGCGGGTGGATGAAAATGCTTATGATTTTGAAAAAGAGGTTTCAGTCGTTATGCTTATAGGGGTAAACGGTGTAGGAAAAACTACTTCTGTAGGCAAGCTGGCAGGCCAGTTTAAAAGCAAAGGGAAAAAGGTTGTGCTTGCCGCTGCCGACACATTCAGGGCTGCTGCAATAGAACAGCTTACAGAATGGGCTTCAAGGGCAGGCGTTGAAATAATATCAGGACAGGAAGGCGGCGACCCTGCTTCTGTTGTATTTGATGCAGTAAATGCCGCCAAAGCCAGAAATGCAGATGTGCTTATATGCGATACAGCAGGCAGGCTTCATAACAAGAAAAACTTAATGGAGGAGCTTAGGAAAATCAACCGTATAATAGACAGGGAATTTCCAGATGCACGCCGTGAAACACTTGTCGTACTTGATGGCACTACAGGGCAGAATGCACTTGCACAGGCAAAACAGTTTAATGAAGTAGCAGATATAACAGGAATAATACTTACAAAACTTGATGGTACAGCAAAAGGCGGAATAGCAATTGCAATACAGTCTGAAATGAAAATACCTGTAAAGTATATAGGAATTGGTGAAAAAATAGACGATTTACAGAAATTTAATGCTGATACATTTGTAGATGCGCTGTTTTCAGTGCCGCCAGCAAGTGCAGACGGGCAGTAGGAACAGATGTAAGAAAATAGCATTGCTTTATTTTATGGTTTTGGTATAATAAATAACTGGCAGTATTACCAGATGTTTACATATTTATATGTACAAAGGGGGCATAATATGGCAAACAGGCCTGTTTTTACAGTATCACTTGATAATAAATTCTGCATAAGGCAGGATACAGAATTTGAATTTTTCAGCGGCTTTTCTGATAAACAGAAAAAGAAATGCATATGCAGCCTGCATAGTGAATTTCTTAAAAAGAACAATGGTAAAAAAGTCCTTGAGATTTCCAGCAAATCAGAGGATATACTTGGTGTAAACTTAAGTGCATTTAACCTTATGACAAAAACCAGTGATGGCGTGGAATGTTCTGTTGAGTCAGCTTTCCAGGGAGGCAAGGTTTTTGAAAACGGAGGCCCGTATACAGATTTATTGTATGTATCATCAAAAGCAGCTAAAAAAGATGAACGTTTAAAAAACAGTGGCAGAATTATTTCATTTGTATCTGGTGGCATGGAATTTGAAACAAAACCAGAAACATATTTTTATAACTGGTTATATATTAATGCTTTAAATATGCAGGAAGACCTTGCTGTACAGGTGATGGAATATGATGCTTTTACAGATATAGAATTTAACCCAAAGAAATCTATTAACTGCCAGGCAGAGGCTGCCGCCGTATTTGTTTCTTTAAAAAGACAGGGTCTGCTTGAAGCAGCATTAGAAGATAAAGAAAAGTTTAAGGAAATTGTTTATGTAAAATCCAGAGAGGGGTAATTTATAATTATGATGACTCTTGATAAATTTGAGGAAGCAGCAGAAAAAGTAAAAGAGGTAGTATTACCTACTAATCTTATTTACAGTGAATATTTTTCTGCACAGACAGGCAACAAAGTCTATCTTAAACCTGAAAATATGCAGTATACAGGTGCTTACAAAGTAAGGGGCGCTTATTATAAGATAAGCACGCTTGCAGAGGAGGAGCGGCAGAAAGGGCTTGTTACTGCTTCTGCTGGAAACCATGCACAGGGCGTTGCATATGCTGCAAAGCTTTTTGGCGTGCCAGCAACTATTGTTATGCCAGAAGCGACACCGCTTCTTAAAGTGAACCGGACAAAGAGTTATGGTGCAGAGGTTGTACTTTATGGTTCTGTATATGACGAGGCAAGCCAGTATGCACTTAAGCTTGCAGAGGAAAAGGGTGCAGCATTTATCCATCCGTTTAATGATGAAACAGTTGCAACAGGCCAGGGCACTATTGCTATGGAAATATTTAAGGAACTTCCTACAGTTGATATTATACTTGTGCCTATTGGCGGCGGCGGGCTTGCAGCAGGTGTTTCAACACTTGCAAAACTGCTTAACCCGAATATAATGGTTATAGGTGTTGAGCCTGCAGGTGCAAGCTGTATGAAAGCTTCATTAAATGCAGGTGAAGTTGTAACACTTCCAGATGTTGAAACTATTGCAGATGGTACAGCAGTAAAAACCCCGGGAAATGTTGTATTTCCTTATATACAGGAAAATATTGATGAAATTATAACAGTAGAAGACCATGAGCTTATAGTAAATTTCCTTGATATAATAGAGAACCATAAAATGGTTGTTGAAAATTCAGGTCTTCTTACAGTAGCTGCATTAAAGCATTTAAAATGCAAAAATAAAAAAGTCGTTTCAATACTTAGCGGCGGCAATATGGATATAATAACACTTTCTTCTGTAGTACAGCACGGACTTATACAGAGGGGGCGTGTATTTACAATAGCAGTCCTGCTTCCGGACAGGCCAGGTGAACTTGTTAATGTGGCAAATGTTATTGCAGAAATGAATGGCAATATTATAAGGCTTGAACATAACCAGTTTGTAAGCATTAACAGAAATGCAGCAGTAGAACTTACAATTACGCTTGAGGCATTTGGGCATGAGCATAAACAGCAGATAATTAATGCGCTGCGTGCAAAAGGCTATGACCCGAAAGCAGAAAGCCCTACAGGGATTTATGATAAGTAAACAGGATATAAAGCATATAGAGAGGAATTAGGACAGATGGGACAGGATATGTATATGGAATGGGACAGCAACGGGGCGGAGCTTTTACACACTCCCGGGGGCGTCCAGGATATTTATGGTGTAATGTGTGCCAATAAGCTTAAAATCCAGTCTGCTGTGCATGAGGTGCTTTCTTCATATGGTTTCAGGGATATACAGACACCAGCTTTTGAATATTTTGATATATTCAGCAAAGAAAGAGGTACTGTAGCATCAAAGGAAATGTTTAAGTTTTTTGACAGGGGAAATAATACGCTTGTTTTAAGACCCGATATGACACCTCCAATAGCAAGATGTGTTGCAAAATATTATAAAGATGAACATATGCAGATACGTTTGTCTTATATTGGCAATACATTTGTAAATACAGGAAAATACAAAGGCAAGTTACAGGAGGTTACACAGGCAGGGGCAGAACTGTTTAATGATGGCAGTTCTGATGCAGATGCGGAAATGGTAGCACTTACTATTGAATGTCTTTTAAAAAGCGGGCTTAAAGAATTCCAGCTTGAAATAGGACATGCTGGTTTCTTTAACGGGCTTGTAAAAGAAGCTGGTTTTTCAGAAAGAGAAACGGCAAAACTTAGAAGCCTTATTGAAAGCAAGAACTTTTTTGGCGTTGAAGATTTGCTTGACAGCCTTACTGTTTCAAATGAGTTGAAAGAAATTTTCCTGAAAATGCCAGAGATGTTAAACAATCTTGACGAGGCAATAGAGTTTGTAAAAGCACGTTCAAAAAGTGAAGATGTATACAAAGCGGTTGAACGCCTTAAAAAACTTGAAAATATTGTTGGTTCTTACGGATTTGGAAATTATATTACGATAGATTTAAGCATGTTAAGTAACTACAGCTATTATACAGGTGTAATATTCAGGGCATATACTTATGGAAATGGTGAAGCAGTTGCCACAGGCGGCAGGTATGACAGCCTTGTAAGCCAGTTTGGCAAAGATGCACCGGCTATAGGCCTTGCAATAGTAATTGACCAGCTTATTATAGCGCTTTCACGCCAGAAACTTCTTGATACTGGAATAACCCAGGGGACAATCCTTCTTTATCCGCAGTCTTTAAGGGACATGGCAGTAAAGGAAGCAGAGAGGATGCGCCGCCAGGGCAGTATTATACAGCTTGTCCGCAAATCTTCCCAAAAACAGGAAGAAGAATATAAGGAATATGCAAAACGCATGGGAGCTGAAAAGGTGATTTACCTGAAAGCAGAGGATAATATAGAAGAATGGAATGTGGGACAGCACTTTTAACAGATTGGAACAGCCTGGAGGATTTTTATGAGATATATAACATTTGCACTGGCAAAAGGAAGGCTTGCGAAACATACGCTTAAGCTGATGGAGCAGATTGGCATAACGTGCGAAGAAATGAAAGATGATAAGACAAGGAAACTAATCTTTGTAAATGAAGAACTTGGTTATAAATTCTTTCTGTCAAAGGCAACAGATGTGCCTGCATATGTGGAACTTGGTGCAGCAGATATCGGTGTAGTTGGCAGGGATACAATTATTGAAGAAGGCAGGAAGCTTTATGAAGTGCTTGACCTTGGTTTTGGCAAGTGCCGCATGTGTGTGGCAGGGCCTGCAAGTGCAAGGAAACAGTTAAATGATGGTTCGCTTATAAGGGTTGCAAGCAAATATCCACGTATTGCAAAAGATTATTTCTTTAACTGCAAGCACCAGACAGCAGAGATAATTAAACTTAATGGTTCAGTGGAACTTGCGCCAATAGTAGGGCTTTCAGAGGTTATAGTTGATATTGTGGAGACAGGTTCTACCCTTAAAGAGAACGGGCTTGAAGTTTTAGAAGAAATCTGTCCGCTTTCTGCACGTGTTGTTGTAAATGAAGTAAGCATGAAAATGCAGCATGAGCGTATTACAAAACTTATACATGATTTAAAACAGGTAATTACAGAATAGTTTTATTGTGCGCACTGTACTAGAGAAATGGGGGAACAGGAATGAAAATTATTAAAATAACAGAAAAAGAACGCAATGATATTTTGCAAAATCTTTTAAAAAGAAGCCCTGGCCAGTATGGTAAATATGAAGAAACCGTAAAAAAAATACTGGAAGACATAAGGGAAAGAAAAGATGAAGCATTATTTGAATATACAAAAAAATATGACAAGGCAAATATTAATGCAGGAAATATTAAAGTTACAAGTGAAGAAATAGAGGAAGCATATACAAAGGTTGACCCAGGGCTTGTAGAGGTTATAAGGAAATCACTTGCCAATATATATGAGTACCACAAAAAACAGGTACGTTACAGCTGGTTTGACAGTAAACCAGATGGCACAATCCTTGGGCAGAAGGTTACACCATTATCAAGGGTTGGTGTATATGTTCCTGGCGGCAAGGCAGCATATCCGTCTTCTGTGCTTATGAATATTGTACCAGCAAAAGTTGCGGGTGTTGACAAGGTTATAATGGTAACACCTCCTGGACCTGACGGGAAAGTATATCCTATGACTTTAGTAGCTGCAAATGAAGCGGGTGCAGACAGTATATATAAAGCAGGTGGTGCACAGGCAATAGGCGCACTTGCATATGGTACAGAGAGCATAAAAAAAGTAGATAAGATAACAGGACCTGGCAATATATTTGTAGCACTTGCCAAGAAGGCAGTTTACGGACATGCCAGTATTGATTCCATAGCAGGCCCGAGTGAAATACTTGTAATAGCTGATGAAACCGCAAATCCGCGTTATGTTGCGGCAGACCTGCTGTCACAGGCAGAGCATGATGAAATGGCATCAGCTATACTTATAACAACAAGTGAAGAGCTTGCAAAGAAAGTCTCAGATGAAGTGGATGGTTTTGTAAAAGAGCTTTCAAGAAGTGAAATTATAAAGAAATCACTTGAGTCTTACGGTTATATACTTATAGCAAAAGATATGGAAGAGGCAGTTGCAACAGCTAATGAAATAGCATCAGAACACCTTGAGATTATTACAAAAAATCCGTTTGACATAATGACCAGGATAAGAAACGCAGGTGCAATATTCCTTGGGGAATACAGCAGCGAACCACTTGGGGATTACTTTGCAGGGCCAAACCATGTACTGCCTACAAACGGCACAGCTAAATTCTTCTCTCCATTATCAGTCGACGATTTTGTAAAGAAAACAAGCATAATTTCATATTCCAGGGAAGCGCTTGAAGAGATACACACAGATATTGAAGAATTTGCAAAATCTGAACAGCTAACAGCACATGCTAATTCAATAGCGGTAAGGTTTGAGTAATAAACTACCTGCTGTCATTAAAAATATGGCAGCAGGTGGTTTGTCATGTTTGGGCATTTAAGGAGGATGAAAGTGGACAGAACAGACAGAAGGACAATATTTAAATATACATTTATATCAAGCTGTTTAACAGGTTTTATATGTTATTTATATTTTATGGCTAATAACCTTGATAATTATGATAGTATAGTAAATAAGCCATCTGGATATGGTTCAGGTGTTTCATCTGGGAGATGGTTTTTATCTGTTTTAGGAATTATATTTGATAAGATATGGCATTACAACAGTTCTTATTTTAATTGTATTCTTGCAATAATTTTATTAGGATTTATTAATGTTTTGTTAGTCCATATTTTCAGGATTAGGAATAAATGTATATGTATTTTATTGTCTGCAATAACTATAGTATTCCCTCCTATAGCAGATACCATGTTTTTTGCTTTTACAATACATTATTATATGCTTGCAATATTATTAGGGCTGGCAGGCGCTTATTTTGTACAAAATATAAATACTGTAAATAGTATTTTTATAAAAATTTTCCTTATAATTTTATCAGGAACTTTATATGCTTGTTCTTTAGGAATTTACCAGGCATATTATCCTTTTATAGCTGTAGTTTTAGTATTATCACTGGTAAGAAATTGCCTAGAAAAAGAGGAAGACTGGAGAGGTATATTAGAAAAGGCTGTTTATTATTTTATTTCTCTGTTATCAGGTTATGTAATATATAGAATAGTTTTAACATTATGTCTTTATGTTTTTAAAAAGGAACTGACAGATTATAAGGGGATAAATAATATGGGGAATATAGACTTAAAACAATTTCCAGAACTGTTATATAATACGTATTCTTCATATTTGATGTTATTCAAAGAAGATTTTATTTCAATAAATGCAAATTTGATTGCTAAAGTGATTATATTTTTAATATTTATATGTGTAATATTTTTATTGTTTTTTGCTTGGAGGAATTGTGGTAAATTAAAATTTGCAGAATTATGTATTCTTATTGCAATATTGCCATTAGCTTCAAATTCAATTATTATAATGGTGCCAGAATCAGATATAAGGACTATGATGTCACTGGGAACAATTTCAATCTTTTATCTGCCTTTAATATTTGTTGAAAAGACCAGCTTTGAAAAAATAAATATTAAAAAGAACATATCAGGTAACATCTTCACTTTTGTATTTATATTAGCAATATTAAATTATACATGGCTTAGTAATGTCAATTATAATGCTTTGTATTATGCTAATAAAAAGACTGAAAATTATTTTGGAAGATTATATTGCAGGATAGAATCTGTGGAGGATTATAATGAAAATATGCCAGTTATATTTATAGGAAAAACTATAACTGATGCAGCTTATAATGAAAACTGGACAGGCATACAGTATTATGGCGGAAATTATATTTCAAAAGAACAGATAAACTTGTATTCAAGGAAAAGTTTTGTATTAAATTATCTAGGGCGGGATTATCTGGATATTACAGAAGAACAATACCAGCAATATAAAGATGAAATAGATAAAATGGCTAAATATCCTAATGATAAATCAATAAAGGTTATTGATGGAAGTGTATTTGTAAAACTGGAATAAACCAGTGTTTTATGGGAAGGTATAGTTATGAAAATATCACTAGTAGTTCCATGTTATAATGAAGTACAGAATATAATTCCGTTCTGGGAATTAGTAAAGGAAACATTTGCTGGACAGAATTATGAAGTTATTTTTATAAATGATGGAAGTAAGGATGGGACTTTATCAAAATTAAAAGAAGTATATAATTACAATAAAGATTGTGTTACGGTTGTAAGTTTTTCACGTAATTTTGGCAAAGAAGCTGCAATACTCGCAGGTCTGGAAAGGGTTTCTGGAGATTATGCCAGTATAATTGATTCAGATTTACAACAACCTCCTGGTATTGTATTAGAAATGGTAGGATTTTTGGAAAAAAATAATGAATTTGATATAGTTGCTGCTTATCAGAAAGAAAGGTCTGAAGGGAAAATAATTTCTGGAATTAAGAATTGTTTTTATAAATTAATTAACAAGGTATGTGAAATTGAATTTTATCCAGGAGCAAGTGATTTTAGGACATTCCGTAAAAATGTAATTGAAGCAATTATTTCAATGAAGGAATATTTCCGTTTTTCAAAAGGTATTTTTTCATGGGTTGGTTTTGAGACATATTATATGCCATATATAGCAAATAAAAGATATTCAGGCGAATCTAAATGGTCTTTTTTTAAATTGCTAAAGTATGCTTTGGAGGGATTTTTGTCATTTACTACATTTCCACTAAAAATAGCAACATATCTTGGATTTGGAATATCTTTTGCTGCTTTAGTTTATATGGTTGTAGTGTTTATCCAGAAAATATTTTTTGCAATAGATGTTCCAGGATATCCTACTATTGTAGTTCTCGTGTTATTGTTAGGAGGAATACAATTATTAATATTAGGAATTATGGGAGAGTATATTGCAAGAACATATATACAAGGAAAAAACAGGCCAGTTTATATTGTAAAGGAATATCTGGCAAAGGAAAGTTGTATTATTAGTGAAGAAAATTTAACAAATAATAAAATATAATTTATTAGTTATATTTGAAGATAATGCAATGTGTTTTTTATAATATATTTATAAATATTATTAAGTGGAAAAAGGAGAATTGTATATGGGACGTGTTGCCAGTGTTTCCAGGAAAACAGGGGAAACAGATATTAAAATCAGGCTGGATATTGATGGTACAGGTAAATCAGATATAAATACAGGCATTGGTTTTTTTGACCATATGCTTGACAGCTTTGCAAGGCATGGGCTTTTTGACCTGGAAGTATCTGTAAAGGGTGATTTGCATGTTGATTCACACCATACCATCGAAGATACAGGCATTGTATTAGGACAGGCAATTAAGGAAGCAGCAGGAAGCAAAGAAGGCATTAAGCGTTTTGGTGAATGTATACTTCCAATGGATGAAGTGCTTATGTTATGTGCACTTGATTTATCAGGGCGTCCATACCTTGTGTTTAATGTAGGACTGACTGTGCCAAGGACAGGAGATTTTGATACAGAGATGCTTCATGAATTTTTCTATGCTATAAGTTATAGTGCAGGAATGAACCTGCATATTAAAATGCTTGATGGTGTAAATAACCACCATATAATTGAAGCAGCGTTTAAATCATTTGCAAAAGCTCTTGACAGGGCTCTTGAATTTGATAACAGGATTGCAGGTGTACTTTCTACAAAAGGAAGCCTGTAACAATGTAAATAGTAAAGCCCCGCCTGTACAGACGGGGCTTTTAGCTGCCTTGCAAGATACTGCATGTAAAGGTATATTACAAACTATTTTCAACCACACATGTGGAATTATTTTTTGGTTTTTACAGTTTTAGGTGCACCTTTAGCTTTAACAATTTTTTTGTATGCCTTTATTTTAGCTTTAGGTACTTTTATAACCGCTTTTTTATTAATTCCTTTAAAAGCATTTTTACCTGTTTTTTTAGCTGTAAGTTTTTTAGATTTGATTGTTATGCTCTTTAAACTGCTACAGCCATTAAAAGCATTTTTGCCAATTTTATTAATATTTGCACCTATTGTAAGTTTTGTAATCTTTTTATTGCCTTTAAGTGCATTATTGGCAATAGATGTTACCTGGAACTTTTTGCCGCCAACCTTAACAGCTGATGGAATTACAACTTTTTTAACGTTCTTCTTTGTGCCTGTAAACTGGACTGCTTTAGTACCACTTACTGAAGTTACTTTATACTTTGTATTACTTATAGTAACATTCTTTCCAACCTTTATTTTAGATGAAGAACCACCATTGCCTGTTGCTGGCTGTTTTGTTGTTTCTGGTGTAACATCAGGTTTATTTGTGGCTTCTGGCTCTGCTGGTTTTTCTGATGGTGCTGCTGTATCTGTAGTTCCAGGTGCAGGGCTTTGTGCAGCATCTGGTGATTTGGATGGTTCTGTACTTGGTGCAGTACTTGGCACAGGTGTAGCTGTAGCTGTGCTGCTGCCGCCTCCAGGATTGTATGCAGGAGGTACTACAGGTTTTGTTGTACTGCCAGATGTAGGGCTCGGTGCAGGTGTTGCTTTATCTGTATCTTCAAATGTAATAACATATGTAGAGAACTTATCGCTTAAAAATTTGATTTTTGTATCTGTAACTGTAATATCAGCATCTGGAAGTTTCTCTGCTTTTGAACCATGAATTCTTATAACAATATACTTCCTGTCCTTACCAGAAGAAATGGCTTTGAAGTCTGGCAAATCCATAGTAACAGCTATTTTATTATCAAGTTCTTCTATAATAATTGATGCCATTGTTGAATTATCAGAAACCTTTTTACAAATACTTGCAAGTGTAATATCAAGAAAGGCTGCATTTTCTTATGAAAGATTATCTGTATTAATTCCAAGGCTGGTGTCATTTTTAATTAATCCTGTTGCTTCTGTTTTAGCTTCTGCTGATGCACCAGTTACGTTAAGTGCTGCTTGGATATATGCCTCATTTTTGCTTACTGCTGTTTTAATTTCATTTGCTTTAGCTTCATCAATATACTGGTCATTAGCAAATGCATTTAAAAAGCTTCCAAGAACTTTTTCATCTGTAAAATCTGTTTCTGCCAGGCTGGCATTATTTGCATTATCACTAGGGCTTGCATCTGTTAATTTTTGTAACTCTGCTGTACCTGAAACAGATAATTCTGTAGCAGCTTCAATTGTTACACTTACATTATAAGCACCACCAGCAACTTTTTCAAAAGCAGAAGATGGAACAGTTGCTGTACCTGCTTTGACAACAGGAACTTCAGTAAATGCATAACCTTCCTTTGGTGTTATTTTAAGGATAACAGCATCACCTTCTAAAACTTCCCCGCCTGTAAACTCCTTATTATTATATGTAGCTGTAAGAGTTGCATTTTTAAGGGTTGCAGAAGCATCTTTAATAGTTACATTAAATTTTTCATATGCTTTACCTGAAATAGATACTTTTGTTTCTGATGTTATTTTTATGCCGCCCTTTACACTATAAGAAGTATTTGTTTTATTTGGTGTAAGTTCTGCCTTGATGTCATTTGCCATTACTACAGGTGCATCTTTAAACACACAATTTGCATCTGCATTAACAACAAGAGAAACAATACTTCCTCCAGTTACACTATTGCCAGACGTAAATGCTTTGCTGTCACATTTAGCTTCATAACCTGCTTTAGCAAGTTTGTTTTCAAATGTTACCTTAAACTTTCTGGTGTCTGGTTTTGCGCTGCCTGATAACTTGATTAAAATATTCTTTGTAATATTAGTAAGTTCAAAAGTAATGCTAGTCTTTGTTTCATTAAGAGTACCAGTAGTATTTTCCCTAAGGGAATAAGCAGCTGCTTCAGTAGAACTGCCACTTGCAGCACCACCTGTCGCAGGTTCTGATGTAGGAGTACCAGGAGTTTCTGTTGGCTCACTACTTGGTGTTGTAGTTGGAGTATCTGTTTCATCTGGTGATACAGCACCGCCACTTGGTGTAGAAGATGGTGCAGTTGTTTCCAATGTTTCCCCTGTAACTTCTGTTTCTAATGTTATATTATCTACACTATCAAACATATACCCATTATCAGCTTCAACAATAATAGTTGCTTTGCCATCTTTTAATGAAACAGAATCCCCTGATACAGCAGTTGTTCCATTAATTTTTATAGTTGCATTATCAACATTTCCTTGTAATTTGGCATTTGGTGTACTTTTCTCTGCTGCATTTGCCATTGATGGTGCTGGTATAAGTGAAAAAACTAATGCAGCTGCCATAAAGAAACTAATTTTGCGTTTTGTTTCTTTCTTCTGTTTTAAAAACATAAATATTTCCCCTTTCTTTTTATAAATAAACTTTCTTTTATCTATATCAATTGTAAAGCGTAAAATATCTTTTAAAAACCTTATAAGCGCAGGCAAAAGCGTTAAGGTTAATTTATAAATGCAGCATCTTTTTTGATATTTCTTGCTTTACAACTGATAACATGGAATAATGTTGTGTAATAAAAAATTTTTTCAGGTATACGCAGAACTGCTTTTAGCTTAAAATGCTTTGAAAGCCGTCAAACTAATAATATTTAGTCCGGATTTCATTAAAGCATCTGCTGCAACACCCTTGTAATATAAGGAAGTGCAAAGATAAATTAAAATATTACACCTGTGTATTTCGTGAAGGTGCTATCTTCACGAAACTGGAAATAAAAGGAAATTAGAAGGAAAATCCAGTTGAATGCAGAAAAAAGATTAATTTACAATAAGGCGGTTATATAGCAAATATTAAATTTATAATTTTTATAACATGTGTAAATCAATAACCATGAAAAGGGTAAAATAATGTATATTAAAGAAAAAAGCAGAGAAAAAGAGAAATTCGATGATTTAGTTAAATAGTAGTAAGAAATAAATTTTTGTGTCTTTTTTAGATTTTTCTGACGGGAAATCTGACGGCTTATAATTCATATTTAAGCATAAATTATAAAAATATAAATTATAATTTTTTGTTTTATTATTGACAAACAGGCTATTTGAGAATATAATTCAAAATAAATTTCCACTAAAATTGTTAATCGTGAAGATAGCACCTTCACGAAATAATTTAAATGTTTTCTATCTTAAAGATTAAATTTCCTATATTTCCATATATTTCCATATAATACAAAATATTTAGCTATCTTAACAAGATTAATAATATATAGTTTTTGACGGCTTATAATTTAATATTTGCATTATATATGTATTATATTATTATGTAATTTTACAAAGTTTAATAGTATTTTGTGTATCTCCAATATGCTTCTATATGAAATATTCTGGATATGACATGGAAGTTGCAGGATGCCGGAAAATGTGATATATTGCCAATGCGGGAAACCATAGAGCTAAGGCGGCTGTACCCCTCCTGTTTTACGGAGGGTTTAAATAAAGCCCTCCAGACCATGTGGAAAGGAGGGTGATGGCAATGTATGTTACATATCAGGATTTAATTCAGATAGGTATACTCGTTGTTGCCTTTGCTAATTGTTCTACCAAATTTACAAGGGAAAAAGAAAATAGCCGCCACTACCACTAATAGTGACGGCTTGCCTATTTTAAAAAGATAGGTAAAAAACCAAATATTTTGGGGTAGAGCCGCTTCTATGGTTTCCCCTTTTATGTGTTTAAATTTACCATATCTGTTTTGAAAGTGCAAGTCAAAAATTGTTAACACCACATCTATTTTATAAAATTTTATGAAACGGATGTGTATTGTTTAAAATACACTTGACATATGCCAGGAATAGCTATATAGTATTTGTATATTATATTTTTATTTTAATATATTAAAGAATATTGTAGAAGTCTCTTATTAAGAGTGGCGGAGAGTTAAGGCTCTGTGAAACCACGGCAACCCCCTAAAAAGGAAGGTGCTAATCTGAGCGGGCAACCGAACAATAAGAGGAGTTGTTATATCAAGTCCGCATTATTGTGGGCTTATTTTTTGTTTTACAAGGAATTATGTACTGGATTATGTACTATAGAGCATGTAGTATATACATTATAAGTACAGCAAAGACAAGTTAAAAGTAATATCTGGCAGGCTGCCCGCAGGTATTATATAAACAGGTGGCAGATGAAAAGAGGTATAATATGGAGAGAAGATTATTTACATCTGAATCAGTTACAGAGGGGCATCCTGATAAAATATGTGATAATATTTCTGATGCAATTGTAGACGCACTTATTGCACAAGACCCTATGAGCCGTATAGCTTGTGAAACAGTTATTACTACAGATTATGTGATGGTAATGGGTGAAATTACTACAAAAGCACAGGTTGACTATGAAAAAATTGCACGTGAAACAATACGTGAAACTGGTTATGACAGTGATGAGAAGGGATTTAATTGTGATACATGTAAAGTGAATATACTGCTTGACCAGCAGTCTGCCGATATTGCAATGGGGGTTGATAAAGCACTGGAAGCTAAGGAAAACCAGATGAGTGATGAAGAAATTGAGGCTATTGGTGCAGGTGACCAGGGAATGATGTTCGGTTTTGCAACCAATGAAACAGAAGAATATATGCCATATCCAATATCACTTGCGCATAAGCTTGCAAAGAAACTGGCAGAGACCAGGAAAGACGGGACTTTAAGTTATCTGCGTCCTGACGGGAAAAGCCAGGTTACAGTTGAGTATGACGAAAATGGAAAACCTGTACATATTGATGCTGTAGTTATTTCATCACAACATTCAGAGGAGGTAACACAGGAACAGATACATAAAGATATCCGCAAATATGTAATTGACCCTGTACTTCCAGCAGAACTTGCAGATGGGAAAACAAAATATTTTATTAACCCTACAGGGAGGTTTGTTATAGGAGGGCCTAATGGTGACAGCGGGCTTACCGGGCGTAAAATTATAGTTGATACATATGGCGGCTATGCACGTCATGGCGGTGGTGCATTTTCGGGAAAGGACTGTACAAAGGTTGACCGTTCAGCAGCTTATGCGGCAAGATATGTTGCAAAAAATATTGTGGCAGCAGGGCTTGCAGATAAGTGCGAGATACAGCTTTCATATGCTATAGGGGTTGCACAGCCTACATCTGTAATGGTGGACACATTTGGTACAGGCAGGCTTAGTGATGAACAGCTTGTTGGAATAATCCGTGATAACTTTGACCTGCGTCCAGCAGGAATAATTAAAATGCTTGATTTGCGCAGGCCTGTTTACAGGCAGACTGCTGCTTACGGGCATTTTGGGCGCAATGACCTTGCCTTATCATGGGAAAAGACAGATAAAGCAGAACTTTTAAAGAAATATTTGTAAAGAGATGTATTAATTATTATATTCTAAAATATCTCCCATAAATGGTTTTATGGGAGATTTATTTTTATTGGGTGGCTGGTTTGCATTGCTGGTAATTTTATGTTATCATATTTAAGATATGCTATTTATAGCATAGTAATTAAAAAACCATTTATGCCGTTTAAATGGCATGGGGGATTTATTATGGAAATTATATTACCTGGGGATGTTTCATATATTATTAATAAACTGGAAGAAGCGGGCCATGAAGCATATGCAGTTGGCGGATGTGTAAGGGATACGCTGCTTGGGAGAAAGCCTTTAGACTGGGATATAACAACATCAGCAGAACCTTTATTTGTAAAATCATGTTTCAGGCGGACAGTTGATACAGGGATTAAACATGGTACTGTTACTGTTATGATTGGTGATACAGGGTATGAAGTTACTACTTACAGGATTGATGGAAAATATGAAGATGGAAGGCATCCGGAAAATGTTGAGTTTACAAGTAATCTGCGGCTTGACCTTGGACGCAGGGATTTTACAGTTAATGCGATGGCATATAATGACAGTGATGGTCTTGTAGATGAATTTAACGGGCTGGATGATTTAAAAGACGGGATAATACGCTGCGTGGGCAATCCTGGCAGCAGGTTTGATGAAGATGCGCTCAGGATGCTGAGGGCAGTAAGGTTTTCAGGCCAGCTTGGTTTTACTATTGAAGACAAGACAATGCAGGCAGCTGCAGAAAGGGCGGTAAACCTTGAAAAGATTAGTGCAGAGAGAATAAGGACAGAGCTTTCCAAACTTCTTGTGTCAAAGTACCCTGGAAAGATACGTGAAGCATATAATACTGGAATGACAAAGGTTTTTCTGCCAGAGCTTGATAAAATGATGGAAACTGCACAGCATAACCCGCATCATATATATACTGTAGGGGAACATTCTGTGCGCAGTATAGAAATTATGGGCTGTTTATTAAGGGGCAGCAGTATGGGGGATGGCAGTAATTTTATCCCGGATGATGTGTTCCAGCAGGCAGAAGAGCTTAAAACAGGAATTGATAAAAAACACCAGCTTATGTTATGTCTTGTAATGCTTTTGCATGATGTTGCAAAGCCAGAAGTTATGTCTGTTGATGAAAATGGCACAGGGCATTTTTATGGACACCCACAGAAGGGTGAGAAAATGGCAGAAAATATTTTAAAAAGACTGGCATTTGACAATAATACGGTTTCAATTGTAAAAAGGCTTGTAAAATACCATGATTACAGGATTGTTCCAGCAAAGCGTGCTGTAAGGAGGGCGGCTTCAAAGATAGGAAGGGATATTATGGATATGCTGTTTCTTGTACAGTATGCAGATATACTTGCACAAAATCCTGTAACATTTGAGGAAAAACTTGGAAACCTTAAGGATGTAACCAGAAAATACAGGGAAATAATAGAAGAAGAAACACCTCTTTGTATAAAAGATTTGGATATAGATGGAAATGATTTGATTAAGGCAGGCGTAAAACCTGGACCAGAGATAGGCAGGGTTTTAGGAGAACTGCTTGATATAGTCCTTGAAGAACCTGGACAGAATAAAAAGGATATATTGTTAAGCCATGCAAAAGAAATAGCTGGCATATAGAAAAGCCATATACCGTATGGAAGGAGATGGAAAGATGGACTTTAATGTTAGATTTGATAAAATGTCTAAAGCTATGAAAACCCAGCTTTTTATAGATAATCTGACTATGATTTTTAACCCACAGGCATTATTTAGTGATGGAACTCCGTTTTACAGGATACCATCAGAACCAGGTGAGAATGAACTGGTAAGGATACGTTTCAGAAGTGCCAGGGAAAATGTTGATGAGGTTTACCTTGTCTGTGGCAATGACAGGCAGCTTATGGAAAAAACTTCCAATGACAGGCTTTTTGATTACTATGAGGGCACAATACAGCTTGGCACAGAGAAAGTGGAATATTATTTTGAAGTCCACAGTGGGCAGATTGTGTGTTATTATAACAGTGTTGGTGTATGCAGCGGTGTTGAACCATATTATAATTTCTTTATTACACCTTCATATAATACACCTGACTGGGCTAAGGGCGCAATATTTTACCAGATATATGTTGACAGGTTTTACAATGGCGACCATACAAATGATGTAGAAACGGATGAGTATATTTATATTGGCGAAGGCACACAGAAGGTTACAGACTGGTTTAAATACCCTGCCGCAATGGGGGTAAGGGAATTTTATGGCGGTGATATTGCTGGGGTAATGCAGAAACTTGATTACCTGCAGAAACTGGGTGTTGATGCTATTTATTTAAATCCTGTCTTTGTTTCACCTTCCAACCATAAGTACGATATACAGGATTATGATTATATAGACCCACATTTTGGAAAGATTGTAAAAGATGAGGGGGAACTTTTAAAGCGTGGGGATAACGGGGAGATTATTTGTAACCCTGTAAACCCGAATAAAGATGCGACACGCTATATCTGCCGCGTAACTGATAAGGAGAACCTTGAGGCAAGCAATGAGATGTTTGCGCATTTTGTGGAAGAAGTCCATAGAAGAGGCATGAAAGTTATACTTGATGGTGTATTTAACCACTGTGGTTCTTTTAATAAATGGCTTGACAGGGAATGTATATATGAAAATGCAGAGGGTTATGCAAAGGGCGGTTTTGTTGCAGGCGACAGCCCTTACCGTTCATTTTTTAAATTTTATGAGGACAGATGGCCATATAATACACATTATGACGGCTGGTGGGGGCACGATACCCTGCCAAAACTGAATTATGAGGAGTCACCAGAACTTTTTAATTATATTATGAGGATTGCACGCAAATGGGTTTCACCTCCGTATAATGTAGACGGATGGAGGCTTGACGTAGCGGCAGACCTTGGAAATTCGCCTGAATTTAACCATTATTTCTGGCAGGAGTTCCGGAAGAATGTTAAAGAGGCAAATCCTGAAGCCATAATACTTGCAGAACATTATGGCGACCCTACAGACTGGCTGCGTGGCGGACAGTGGGATACTGTTATGAACTATGATGCATTTATGGAACCTGTAACATGGTTTCTTACGGGTGTTGAGAAACACAGCGATGAATACCGTGGTGACATGCTTGGAAATGCAGATGCGTTTTTTGGCTCAATGCGTAATTTTATGACCAGGTTTAGCACACAGTCACTCCAGGTTGCAATGAATGAGCTTTCAAACCATGACCATTCAAGGTTTCTTACACGTACTAACAGGAAAGTAGGCAGGACTGCAACATTAGGGCCAGAGGCAGCAAATGAGGGTATTGACAAGGCAGTATTCCGTATTGCCGTAATGATGCAGATGACATGGCCGGGCGCGCCTACAATATATTATGGTGATGAAGCAGGGCTTTGTGGATGGACTGACCCTGATAACAGGCGTACTTACCCCTGGGGGCATGAAGACCATGAGCTTATAGAATACCATAGGGAACTTATACGTATACACAAGGATTACCAGGTATTAAAAACTGGTTCAATACTTTTCCTTAATGGTGAATACCAGCTTATAAGTTATGGCAGGTTTGATGAAAATGACAGGATAGTTGTAATTGTCAACAGCAGTGAAGAAACCAGGAATTTAAGGATACCTGTATGGCGTCTTGGAATGGTTGACAATACACATATGGCAAGGCTTATGATAACAAACAGGGATGGCTATTCAGATGAAGCTAAATTATATTCCCTGGATGGAGGAATTCTTAATGTAGAATGTCCCCCAATGTCAGGAGCTATTATAAAAGATATTAAAAACCAGGTATAAGATAATTGTTTATATTAAAATATCTTATGCTTTTGGGAATATATTTAATGCCAGGCTGGTTTGTTAATTCTTCCTGTCTGGCAGAACGGAGGAAAAATGTTTAATTTAATACAAGTATTTTGTGCACGTGATATTACAGCTTTAATACGTGCACTTCCAGGCTCAGCAGCGCAGGGGCTTATATGGGGTATTATGGCAATAGGCGTATTTATTACATATAAAATCCTGGATTTTGCAGACCTTACAGTTGACGGTACACTTGGAACAGGCGGTGCAGTTACAGTTATGCTGGTGCTTGCTGGTTTTCCGCCAGTTGTGGCAGTAGGCATTGCATGTATAGCAGGTATGCTTGCTGGTATTGTAACAGGTATATTACATACAGTTTTTGGAATACCGGCAATCCTTTCAGGAATACTTACACAGATTGCACTTTACTCTGTAAACCTGAATATTGCGCAGGGCAGGGCAAACCAGGCTGTAAGTGTGGATATGTATAACCTTATAGTTTCAGGAAGGGATAACCCTCTTACGATTATAAAAGTGGTTGGCATACTTGTTGTAATAATTGCGCTGCTGTACTGGTTCTTTGGAACTGAAATAGGTTTTACATTAAGGGCAACAGGCTGTAATGAAAATATGTCACGTGCACAGGGCATAAACACATCTGTAGCCAAGGTTATTGCGCTTGCATTTTCAAACGGGCTTGTAGGGCTTGCAGGAGGCATACTTGCACAGTACCAGGGAAATTTTGATGTAAATATGGGACGCGGGGCTATTGTTATAGGGCTTGCATCTGTTATTATTGGTGAAGTTATTGGTGAAGCATTATTTGGCAAAAAGCTTAACTTCTCAGCAAAACTTGCATTTGTTGCTGTAGGAAGTATTATTTACTATGTTGTAATACAGTTTGTATTGTGGCTTGGGCTTCCTACTATTGATATGAAACTGTTCTCTGCCATAGTAGTTGCAATATTCCTTGCAGTGCCTTATATGCGTGCAAGGTCTAAAAACTCATACAGAAAGGCAGCTAGAAGCTGATGCTTGGGGGATAATATGTTAGAGATTAATAATATTCATAAGACATTTAATATTGGTACAATTAATGAAAAAAAAGCTTTAAACGGAGTAACCCTTTATCTTGACGAGGGTGATTTTGTAACAGTTATAGGCGGCAATGGTGCAGGCAAGTCCACAATGCTTAATGCAGTTGCAGGTGTATGGCCTATAGACAGCGGAAGCATTATAATTGACGGGAATGATGTAACCGGGCTTCCAGAACATAAAAGAGCTCCTTATCTTGGCAGGGTGTTCCAAGACCCTATGAATGGTACAACGGCTACAATGGAGATACAGGAAAACCTTGCACTTGCTGCAAGGCGCGGACAGAGGAGGACACTCAGGTGGGGAATAACAAAGCCTGAGAAGGCGAGATACCGCACACTGTTAAAAAGCCTTGACCTTGGGCTTGAAGACAGGATGTCATCAAAAGTAGGGCTTTTATCCGGAGGACAGCGCCAGGCAGTCACCCTTCTTATGGCAACACTTAAAAAGCCAAAACTTCTGCTGCTTGATGAGCATACAGCAGCACTTGACCCAAAGACTGCCGCAAAAGTCCTGGAACTGTCAGATAAGATTATTGCAGAAAATAACCTTACTGCAATGATGGTCACACATAACATGCGTGATGCAATAGTACATGGCAACCGCCTTATTATGATGAATGAGGGGCAGATTATACTTGATATAAAAGGAGAAGAAAAGAAGAAGCTTTCAGTGGAAGACTTACTTCAGAAATTTGAAGAAGTAAGCGGAGAGGAATTTGCAAACGACAAAGCACTTCTGGGATAAATTGTAAGGGCACAGGCATAATATGTTTTTATGTATTTTTGTTTTTGGAGGACGGACGCAAGGTTTCCTGTGTCCCACTAAATCATTCCATTCCAGGGCACGCTTTTGCTACGGTGCTATAATGCAATGTCATTTAGTTAAGAAAAGATGTTTAAAAATTATATATGCTGGATGCGCTGGCAATCTACACTTTGGTAATTTATAAAAATATTTGGACTCTGGACTAAATGACATTGCGTTAAGCCATGTAGCAGAAGTGTGCCCCTGTCATGTAATAATATTAGATGGAACACTAGAAACTTGCTGTTCCCTGGCAATAATTACAAAAATAAAATTTATAACTGGTAATTATGCTGTGCAGGAAAGGGAGATTATTTAGACATACGGAAGGTTAATGGTATCTTTTTGTACAAATAATTAATGCCACTACATTATTTAGCCTTTCTAAGCCATTTAAATGGCTTAGAAAGCGGTGCTATGGCTAGCAAAATCATTTCCACCACCCAGAGTTATCTTATTGTTTTGTGTTTTATTGTAAATTGCTGGTAACAGGTTTCGCGTGCCAGATACCAGTAATTTTCCGTAAAAGGGGCACTTTAACCCCGCCGGCATTTAAGCCAGATATTTAATGTTACGGAATAAACGCCAGTTTATTTTGGAACATTAAATATCTGGCTTTATGTGCCGTTGCGTGGGTTAACGTAGCGGAAGCGTGCCCTTTTACGGAAAATTCTGGTTCTGGCACAGAAACCGTCCGCCATACACAAAAAACAAAAGATAACTGTAAACCAGCTTGACTTAATGCTGTGCTTTAGGTTATAGTATAATAGTTGTTATTATACTATAAGTTAGTTTTGTGTTCTGGATTGTATACAAGGGTACGATAATACATGTATACACGAAGGACATATACAGTCTTTTGTATTATGGCATTGTAAATTTATGGTTATACAAATATTATATATGGAGGTGCTGTTTATGGGTAATGAGTCTATGATGGCTTTAAGTGAAAAGCTTGATGCACAGTTTGGTGACCTTGTAGAAGAATGTATGTCATCAAGCCAGATTGATTTAAGTCTTTACCAGGAATATGACGTTAAACGGGGATTGCGTGACAGTACAGGGAAAGGTGTGCTTACCGGCCTGACAGAGATATCTGATGTAACTGGTTACAATATTGTGGGAGGCGTGAAAGAACCTGCTGACGGGCGCCTGTATTACCAGGGCTATGATGTAAACAGCCTTGTAGGGAATGACGTTTCCAAAAGGTTTGCATTTGAAGAAACTACATACCTGCTATTATTTGGGGAACTGCCAGCGGAAGCACAGCTTAAGGTATTTATTGAGGTATTAGAAAGCCTTGAAGAACTGTCAGGGACATTTGTAAGGGATGTAATTATGAAAGCTCCAAGCCCGAACCTTATGAACGGCCTTCAGAAAAGTGTACTTACATTATATTCATATGATGCCAGCCCTGATGATATATCAGCATCAAATGTGCTCCGGCAGTCATTACAGCTAATAGCAAAACTTCCGCTTATATCTGTTTATAATTATTATGCATACCGCCATTTTACTTATTTTGAAAATCTCCTGATAAAGACACCTGTACAGGGGCTTTCAATTGCAGAAAATATATTATATATGTTAAGACCTGATGGAAAGTACACACAGCTTGAAGCAAGGGTGCTTGATGCTGCACTTGTACTACATGCAGAACATGGCGGCGGTAATAATTCCACATTTACAAACCATGTGGTAACTTCTTCAGGCACAGATACATATTCAGCAGTTGCAGCATCAATTGCATCGCTTAAAGGACCGCGGCATGGCGGGGCTAACCTGAAAGTGCAGCAGATGTTTAAAGACCTGCATGAAAATGTATGTGATATAGAAGATGAGGACGAAATCAGGGAATACCTTAAAAAGATATTGAGAAAAGAAGCGTTTGATGGTTCTGGGCTTATATATGGGATAGGCCATGCTGTATACACTTTGTCAGACCCGCGTGCAAAAATACTTAAAGATTATGCAGGAAAACTGGCAAAGACAAAGGGTGAAGAAACAGTTGCAGAATTCCACCTGCATACAGCAGTTGAACGGATAGCTACGGAGTTAATTATGGGCAGAAGCCATGTATTAAAGCCAGTATGTGCCAATGTTGATTTTTACAGTGGTTTTATATATTCAATGCTTGGCATACCAGAAGAACTTTTTACACCACTGTTTGCAATTTCAAGGATTTCAGGATGGAGTGCACACCGCCTTGAAGAGCTTGTTAATAAGGGTAAAATAATACGTCCTGCATATAAGTTTATTGGTTCTCATAAGGAATTTAAAGAACTGGATGTAAGATAAGTTTTAAAATGCTGCAATATAACACAGGCAGTAAATTATATTTATAAGGAGATTAGAAATGTTATCATTAAGCACTATTGCAATATTAATTGCATTTGTACTTTATCTTGTTATTTTAATTGGTATAGGGGTCTGGTCGATGAAAAAGACTTCAAGTACAGAGGATTATTTTCTCGGAGGCAGGGGTCTTGGAGGCTGGGTTGCTGCGCTGTCTGCACAGGCGTCTGATATGAGCGGATGGCTGCTTATGGGACTTCCTGGCTCAGTATATGCACTTGGCACAGGGCAGGCGTGGATTGCCATAGGTTTATTTATTGGTACTGTATGCAACTGGCTTTTTATATCAAAAAGGTTAAGGCGTTATACAATAGTTGCAAATAATTCAATGACACTTCCTGAATTTTTTGAAAACAGGTTTCACGACAGGAAAAAGATTATTCTAACAATATCTTCAGTTGTAATTGTAATATTTTTCCTTGTGTACACAGCATCTGCACTGGCATCAGGAGGAAAACTTTTTAATGCAGTATTTGGCATTGATTACCATGTAGCGCTGGCGATAGGGGCAGTAGTAATTCTTGTATATACATTTCTTGGAGGCTTCCTTGCCGTATGTACTACAGACTTTGTACAGGGCCTGCTTATGCTTGTTGGTTTAATGGTAGTACCTGTATGTGCATATTCATTTATTGACGGAAGTTTTGAAGCACAGGTTACAGCAAGCGGGATAACAGGAAGCTATAGTGATTATATGAGCCTGTTTTCAAATGGCGGAAAACCTTACAGGTTTATTGATATACTTTCACAGCTTGCATGGGGGCTTGGATATTGCGGGATGCCACATATACTTGTGCGTTTTATGGCAATAAAGAGTGAGAAAGAGATTAAAAAATCCAGTGCAGTAGCTATTATCTGGTGCTTTTTATCACTTGTTGCAGCATGCATTATAGGTGTTCTTGGAAGGGCATATTTTGGAAGTGATGTACTTAAAGATGCCGAAAATGTATTTATTGAAATGATTAACAGCGTATTTAACAGTAAGCTTGCACTTCCGTTTATTGGTGGTATTTTTATATGCGGTATACTTGCTGCAATAATGTCTACAGCAGATTCACAGCTTTTAGTCTGTGCTTCATCTGTTTCAAAGGATATTTATAAAAATATTATTAAACCTTCTGCAAGTGATAAGAAGGTATTACAGATAAGCAGGATTACAGTTATTATAGTAGCTGTACTTGCATTTATAATAGCATGGAACCCTGAAAGCAGTATAATGGGGCTTGTATCTGATGCATGGGCAGGTCTTGGTTCTGCTTTTGGGCCTCTTGTTGTTGCATCGCTTTTCTGGAAGAGGACAAACCTTTATGGTGCTGTTGCAGGTATTTTATCAGGCGGCATTACAGTTATTATATGGGATTACATACCACTTGCAGGAGGCAGGACAATATATGCAGCAACAGGCATTTATTCATTGCTTGTTGGTTTTGTGGTTAGTTTTGCATTTATAATTGTTGCCAGCCTTTGTACAAAAGCACCAGGACAGGATATTGTAGATGAATTTGAAAGGGCTAAGAAGGAAGCTGATTAAATTTTTTAAAATTTAGTGTAAAATTTATCCAGGCATTTATAGCGCTGGTTATAAAAACTGGAATAATATTTTCTCCTTGTGCCATACTAATGGTGCAAATAAAATTTTCAGAATAACAGAAAAGGAGAAGATATGAGGAAAAAAGCTTATTTATTTATCACTGCAATGTCACTGTCGGTTATGCTTTTTAGCGGATGTGGCAATAAAAATAATAATTCTGCTACATCCCCTGAGACAACAAATGGAGCTATGGACGACAACGGCGGTACAGATAATAATAACAACAATAATGGTGATGATGACAGTCTTATGGATGACCTGGAAGATGGCGCTGATGACATTATTGACGATACAGGTGATGCAATAGATGACCTGGATGGTGATAATAATGGCACAGGCAACAATGCTGGTACAGGAAATGGAACAACAGGCACTGGAACAGGCAGCACTGGTACAACAGGTACTAATGGTGCAGATACAAATGACGACAATATAAACAATAAAAATAATGATACTGGTAAAGGCAACGCTAATGGCGGGACTACCAGCAAAACAGATGACAATAATGGTACAACCAAAAATAATAATAAAACAAATAATAAAAGGTAACCATTAGCAGGTTTGGAAGAGACCTCTTGTACATTGGTGCATAATTATATTAAAATGCATTATTGTACAGGGGGTTGTTTTTATATTACAGTAAAATATTCCTGGAATATTATCTGGACAAAAAGAAACAAACAATAGCGGGAAAGCGCACATCCGTTATGATATAATAGAGCCCTGGAGGGAGGTTATTTTAAATGGAATGGACAAAAGCAATAGGGGAAGCGGTCTTATATATTGAAGAGAACATAACAAATAATATTACAGTGGATGATGTTGCAAACCATGTTTGTATTTCCACGTTTTATTTCCATAAAGGTTTCAGCATGTTATGTGGATACCCGCTTAAAGAGTATATACGTAACCGTAAGCTGTCCCTTGCAGGGGAAGAACTGCTTTCCAGCAGTATTACAGTTACAGGGCTTGCAATGAAATATGGATATGAGTCCCCTGACAGTTTCACAAAAGCTTTTATACGTTTTCATGGAATTTCACCTTCAGCAGCGCGTAAGAGAAAAACTATGCTTAAGGCATTTGCGCCGTTAAAACTAACAATATCATTGAAAGGTGGTTATTTAATGGATTACAGGATTACAAAGAAAGAAAGTTTTACAGTAATTGCATCCTCAAAAGCATTTAGCTATGAAAATGCCCAGAAGGAAGTTCCTTTATTCTGGCAGGAACATTATGCGTCAGGAAAAGGTAAACATGTATGTGGAATGTTTGGTATTAATATTGACCCTGATATGGGAAATGAGAAATTTGAGTATCTTATAGCTGATGTTTATAACCCGTCAGCAGATATTCCAGAAGGGTTTGTAACAAGGATAATACCTGCATTTACATGGGCAGTATTCCCGGTAAGGGGTGCAATGCCAGACGCTTTACAGGACACAAATATCAAAATATTTTCTGAATGGCTTCCAGCATTAAAGGAATATGAATTTGTAGCAGGTTATTGTGTGGAAATGTACGACATACCAGATAAATATCCAAAAGGGACACAGGATGAAAATTACTATACAGAAATATGGATTCCAGTTAAAAAGACAGGAAAATAAAACAGGAAATAATCCAACAGCATAAAAAGGGACACAGGCTGTAGTAATACAGCCTGTGCGCATTTTTAGGATAGTTTGTTAAAAGTAAGTATTTGTGCAGGTTTTATAAATTTATACCAGTCCGCTTATTACAGAAACAGGGTCAATTCTTTTCCCATTTTTCCAGACCTCGAAGTGGAGATGTACACCTGAAGCATTTCCTGTCATACCAATATAGCCAAGGGTATCTCCTTTTTTAACTGTTTTAGTTTTAAGGGTATAGCTGCCAGTGCTTCCGCTTGCTTTTTTTGTACTTGTACTGGATATTTTCTGCTTTATGCCATTAAATTTGTCTAAATGTGCATATTTAACCTTGTATGAGTCTTTGTTAATCTTAAATGTCAGTTCAGCATAATTTCCATAACTTGTAAGATATTTTTTCTTATTGTAGGTTCTGTAAAGCTGCTTAAAAACAACTTTGCCTCCATAAACAGCATATACTTTTGTTTTTTTTGAAACATTCCTGTTTATGTCATGGTAGCCATACCATTTGCCATCCTTTGTCTTTTTGGAAAATTTGCATCCTTTAGGGACAGGAGAACCAAGTTTAGTATCTTTCTTACTTTTTGAAGAAGCAGCATTAAAGGTTTGTGCGGCATTAAAAGTATTTCCAGAAATAGAACCCGTGTCATTGCCACTATTACTGTCTTCTGGCTCTGTTTCTGCAGATGTGCCGCCTGTACTATACTTGCCATCTATCCATCCAAGTTTATACCCGTCCTGGATTGGATATAAGATTTGTGTCCTTTCATTTTTATAAGCTATAATGCAGACAGGGTCATCAGCATATACTTCCCCTGTAAGCTTATTGCCTTCTGGTTTGGCGTATGCCTTTGCATTAATGCCCAGGACTGTTACTGTATCCTGCCATTCCGTATCTGCAAAGAAATCTGATGCACGGGCATATGCTTCCTTTGTACCCTTCGATAATGGATATTCCACTTTTACTGTGCCGTCTTCATTAATTTCCATAATAGTGCATTTATCGTCTGGGAATATGTAACCTGCTTCTTCTTCAAGGCTTTGGGTTTTATATGTTGTACAATTTTCACTGCCTAATATAAAACATTTAATTGGAAGCTTATCTGTCACTGTTGCAGCCTTTGCCACATTTGCCAGCATAAAGCCGTTATCTATAGAATATGGCAGCCGCCAGCCTGTAACTAATATTGCAGATGTAAGTAAAACACAACCAGCTTTTTTAATAATTTTCTTTATCATAATTTTAATAAGTTACCTGGAGTAACTTCCCTCCTTTTCTTGTATTTATAAAAAATAATGGCTAATTAACCCGCCTTTTTTTAGAATTTTTAAATTTAGATAAATCTATCTTCCTTTTGCCAACGGTTATTTTTATCTTAAAAGACTTGGAAACGGGCCCGTAATCCACATCTTTTGCAGTAACTTTTACAGTAATTACTGCTTTTCCCTTTTTTCTGCCTTTTACAACGCCCTTAGAATTTACAGAAGCCACTTTTTTCTTATTACTTGAAAAAGTTACTTTGCTTATATCAGATGCATAAAGCCCGTCTGGATAATCCAGCTTTATTTTTACAGTCTGCCCTTTGGCAATATTTTTTCTTGGTACGCTGGCAGACAGTTCACGTATTAAATGCCTGACAGATTTTTCATTCTCTGCCTGGTGTATATATATTTTATATTTTCCTGTACTGCCTGCATTAACAGTTACATATCCTGACCTATCTATATAGTTGCCGTCCTTGTCTTTTTTATTGTTTTCCTTGACAAAAACACGCAGCCCGCAGTTACCGCTGCCTTCAACAGAAGAGTATTTTTTGTCTTTGGAACTGCTATCTTTAACAATCTTAATCCAGCCTTTTGAGGCAGATGCTGTCCATACTGTATTTTCATCTGCTAAAACCGTAAAACTGTCACTATATCCTGCTGCTGGCTCATCAAAGTACAATGCATCTATATCTGTATAAAGATATGCTTCATCTTTGCCCATCTGGGTTACAGTAATTTCCTTAACAAGGTTCTGGTTTTCATGTACTACTGAAATAGTGGCTGTACGTTTGCTGCCAGTATTTTTGCTTACAGCTAAATAAATATTCTGGTCTCCGTTTAATGTTATGGCAGACTTTCCATCTGCAAATGAAAATTTACTTGTGTCTGAAAGCCTGAGCCATCCAGCCCCTTCTACCGTTGCAGTAAAAGAACCTGTACCTGATGTTTCAATGAATATGGCATTATTATAGAAATTTCCTAGGCTGTCTGCTATTTTCAGAGAACTTCCAGTGTCCAGAAATGAATATGTATTATTTGTGCCTGGCTTTTTTGTTGTGTCTGGAGTGGCAGATGGTACAGGAGTCTGCGATGCCTTTGGAGTAGCAGTTGGAGTGGCAGACGGTACAGGAGTCTGTGTAACCCTTGGAGTAGCAGTTGGTGCAGGAGCCTGCGTAACACTTGGAGTAGCGGATGGTGCAGGAGTCCGTGTAACCTCTGGAGTGGCAGATGGCACAGGAGTCTGTGTAACTTTAGGTGTAGAAGCTGGTGCAATGGTCTGTGCCACTTCTGGAGTGGCTGCTGGTATTTGCACACCAGGAGTTTCCTGTGGCGGTTGTAATGTTTCTGGCGGGGACGGGCTTTCTTCCGCGTCCAGGCCTGTTACATAGAGCTTTATATTTTTTTCATATGCATAAGTTTCGGCATATGAGCCGGATGGTGTATAGATAACAAGTGGTGTGCATAGAAAAAATGCATCTTCACCTATTCTGGTTACGCTTTCAGGAATAGTAGCACTTTCTAATGCATGGCAATATGAAAATGCATCCTTATCTATATATGTTGCACCATCTGGTATATCAATGTTCTTTAAACTTTTACATTCATAAAAAGCCCTTTCATTTACGCCCTTAATACCAGCAGGCAGGGAAATCCCTGTAAGCTTTATACATCCGTCATAAGCACTAATGCCAAGGTATGAAATAGTGTCAGGCATTGTAACTTCCTGGAGGTTTTCACAGCCGCAGAAAGCGTAATCACCTATACTTTCAACACCATTTCCAAGTGTAACGCTTTCTAAACCCTCACATGCAAGAAAGGCACTTCTTCCTATGTTTTTAGCAGTTCCAGGTACTGAAATATTTTTTAAACTTTTGCAAAGGTAAAAAGCCATTTCCCCTATTTCCTGTATACTGTCTGGTATTGATACATCACGTAAGTTTTCACACATGTCAAATGCATATGTCCCTATATAATTTATGCCTGCTGGTATTGATATGCTCTCAAGGTTTGTGCAGCTCCCAAATGATAATTTCCCAATGCTGGCATTACCTGCCCCGCCAGGTGTACCAGAGCCATCTGTCCTGACATTTTTAAGATTACTGCACTGGTAAAAGGCATATTCACCTATTTCATTTATGCTGTCTGTAAGGGTAATGCTCTCAAGGCTTTCATTGCCAGAAAAAGCATGTTCACCTATTGAAACTACACTGGATGGTATAACAATCTCTTTAAATGGGTAATTCCTGTGTGCAAAAGCCATGTCACCTATTGATGTAACTTTCTTTCCGTTAATACTTGCAGGTATTTCAACACTTTCCTCAGTTACAGTTTCATACGGCATTCCCCTGATTGACACTGAACCATCTGCATTAAGGGTATAATGCCATTTATTATCACTTGTAGTCATATATACCTCTGCACTTGCGGTTTTAGGCAATGCCATTATATCTAATGGCGTTATGCACAAAGCAGAAATAAGAATATATGAAAAGAAATTTTTATATACTTTTTTAATTGCCATAGTATGCCAGTTCTGCCTTCCTGTTATCTTTTTACATATACTTTAGTTTTATAAATCCCTTCACTGCTATCTGCAAATGTAATAGTTGTTTTTATTATTGCACTGCCCTTTTTCTTTCCTTTGACTTTTCCCTTTGTGCTTACATATGCAACAGAACTTTTGGTGGATTTAAATGTAATGTTATCAATATTGTTATCAAGTATTTCTTCCCATTCTTCATCAGGCATATCAGCATATTCATCAGAAACATCATCACTTGGATATACTTCTATATTAAAGCTTCCGCCCACTTTAATTGTTTTCTTAGCCGGACTTACTTTAATATCACCTTTGGTAAGTTCAGTGCTTTCTTCGTTTTCCTCCTCTTCATCTTCACTGTCATATCCATCTCCTTCATCATAATCAGAGCTGTCATAATCAACGCCCTTTCTTGTAGCTACTATTCCTTTGTCACTATATGAAATACCGGCTGCCTGGAATAAAGTGCCACCAATTACCGCCGCCAATGCAATGGCTAAAATTTTACTTCTCATAAATATAACTCCTTAATATAATGTATTTAGGTTATTCACAGGGAACTCCTATAAACCCTTAAAAGCACTGTTTTCACCCTGTTTATACAGCGGTTTCCATACACATGCCAGGATTTATACAGCCAGGGGTATTTAATTACAGTTTAAATAAATAAGCCGTCAGGCTATATCCTGCTTTTAACAGATACAGAAACTAAAGCTTTATAAAATAAGGGTTTAAGCTGTGCCAGATTCTTCTTCTTTCGTGAATGTTGCTGCTTCACGAAAAGATTTTACTGCTTTTTAATGTAATTGAATATAAGAATTTAAAATTTTTTATAACACCTTATAGGCTGTAAAACACTTAAATATAGAAATTTCCGGTTAAAACAGGCATAAAATAATGTTAAAATATGGAAATTTGCTCCATTCTGGCTTTTGACGGCTTATCTGACGGCTTTCAGGTAAAATTAACAGTAATTTCTGTAAGAATTATTATTTCATAATTATTGACAAACAGGCATTTTAGGCATATAATCCAGAATATAATATTTAAAAAATTCTTTCGTGAAGCAGCAACCTTCACGAATTTTTTTGGAAAAATTATCTATAAGCAACGTCCTGGGGGTGTTCCTGCCCTGTATTTTCCAGTGTTCTTTAATTATTGTAAAAAACTTGGTTAAAAGAAAAAAGTAAGTAACTGACGGCTTAAAAATAAAAATGGTGGGTTTTGTGCCAAAAGCATATCAGCTCTGCTGCCTAATGTTTGTTTGCTTATTGATTTTTGCCGTTGATGATAGTATAATACCAAAAATAATAATTATAGGAAGGTAACTATTGGCATGGATGGCAGTTTAATTGGAAACATTGCAGGAGCAGGGTATTTTTTATTATTCCAGGTATTTGGATGTGTTTTATCTTTTAATATACTAAAAAAAGAGCCAGGAACAGCAAGGGTATTATTAGGAAGTGTATTTGGAAGCCTGCTGGCAGGATGGATGCCTGCGCTGTTTTCAATGGTAATGGGTTTTAATAAGGCTTCACATATTGCAGCACTTCTGGTAACTGCCTCTGTAATAGCTGTTTTTTGTTTTGCCAGCCGTAACAGGCTAAAGAACCAGGAAAATATTAACAGCAATGCTAAAAGTAAGGCTGGAAATGCTGGCAGGGTTAAAAAGGATATAAAGCAGGTTATCCATGAATATGGCTACCTTTTAATTGTGCTGCCTGTTTTTATATTTTTTACACTGATGCTGCTTTCACATACCATACCATATGACCAGTATGGAAATATGCATGCAGGCCAGGCATCAAACGGCGATATGAATATGCATCTCGCATTTATAAGCAGTATTGCAGAACAGGGTAAATTTCCGCCAGAGTATTCACTGCTTCCAGGTACAAAGCTTTCTTACCCGTTTTTATGTGAAACAAATTCATCAAGTATATATTTATGGGGCAGCAGCCTGCGTTTTGCATATATGTTTCCAATGTTTTTTGCTGTACTCCAGGTAATGTATGGTGTGCTGCTGCTTGCAAAGGAGATGTTAAAGAGCAGGTCAAAAGCTGTTATTACATGGTTTTTCTTCTTCTTTAATGGTGGTTTTGGGATATGGTATTTTATTGATGGCATAAGAGAGGACAAGACCGTTTTTTCAAGGATTTTTACAGAATTTTACCAGACACCGGCAAATTTTACTGATGAAAATTTACGCTGGTCAAATATTATTGTTGATATGCTTCTTCCACAACGTGCAACATTGTTTGGCTGGGCTGTTCTGATACCAGCATTTTATATACTTTACCGCGCAGTATCATTAAAAGACAGAAAGTATTTTATAATTACAGCAGTTATGGCTGGCGGTCTGCCATTAATACATACACATTCATTTCTTGCAATGGCGTTTATATGTGCAATGTGGTTAATATGCTCTGCAAGCAGCTTAAAAGACAGCACAGTTATAGGAAAAAAAGGGATAAACAGAATTTCAACATGGCTTTTTGCTGGTTTTCTTTTGCTTATGTGCAGCCTGGATATTGCCAGGCTGCAAACGGAAACTGAAGAGAACATTTATTTTGTAATTGCGCTGGCAGGAATAGCATGTATAGGGATTATCTGCCTGTACCTGGCATTTAAGGGCTTAAAGAACAGTGAAATGCGTGATACTGTGATAAACTGGGCAATATTGCTTGGAATTGTTTTAGTACTTGCCCTTCCACAGCTTTTTAACTGGACTTTCCAGCAGGCACAGGGGGAGCAGTTTACCAGGGGGTATTTTAACTGGGCAAACCTGGATGATTTATATGTATTCTTTTATATAAAAAACATTGGTATTGTTTTAATACTCGCAGTTATGGCACTTTTCTTTTCAAAGAGAATAAATTACTTTATTACCCTGCCTGTTTTTGCTATATGGTTTGTTGCAGAACTTATAGTGTTCCAGCCAAATGTTTATGATAATAATAAACTTCTTTATATTGCGTACCTGTTTATGTGCATGGGTGCTGCAAATTACCTGGCTGATGCTGTAAGGAGGCTAAGGAGCAGGGCAGCAGGTGCTGTGTTATACTGTATGGTGCTTTTCCTTGGAAGTATTTCAGCAGTTCTTACAATGTGCCGGGAATATATATCAGATTACCAGCTGTATGGCAGGGACAGCATTGCAATGTGCAGGTATATTGGGGAAAATACCGGACCAGAAGATATTATCCTTACAGATACACGCTACAATAATGAAGTAGCATCACTAACTGGAAGAAATATTGTGTGTGGAAGCAGTACATTTTTGTATTTCCACGGACTACAATATTATGAGCAGGAGGCGGCAGTTAGTGAAATGTTCCAAAATCCGTGGAATACAGAACTTTTTGATAAATATAATGTAAAATATATTTATGTAAGTAATAGTGAAAGAAATAATTTTAATATTATTTCTGATGATATTTTCCTGGAAAATGCGGAGCTGGTACACAAGGAAGGGGATGTCTGCCTGTACCGCCGCAAGTAAAAATTACTTCTGTATTTTTGTATAAATGTGTAAAAATATGGAAGGGACTGGCCTGGAACTAAACACATGTATATAAGAATTGCATAGTTTAATTTGAAATTTTTGTTAAATTGTCAGAAAACTATTGCAAAATTAAAACAAAAGTGTTACAATTAAGACACTTAAAAAAGACAGCGGTTATATACCGCAGATGTCAGGTGAGGAGGCGGATATGCGAAAGAAATCCCATATTTCATTGGCTTGGTATCTGATGAATAGTGAGGGAATGGAAATGCTTGGAAGTCATAAAGGTTCATTCTATATAGGTAGTATATTACCAGACTGCGTTCCATCATTTTTCGTGAGGAAGCATACATTTGAGGATTCCTTTGACATCCTGAAAAAAGAACTCGGAAAGCTGGTTTCACATTTTGATGTAAGAAAAGGAGCGGATTGTTACTTTTGCAGGCATCTTGGTGTGATAGTCCACTATATAGCCGATTACTTTACGTTTCCGCATAATGCTAATTATCCCGGGAAGTTAAAAGACCATTGTGTCTATGAAGAGGAGCTGAAACATGCTATCCGTTCTTATGTCCATAGCCCGGAAGCAATAAGAAAGCGTTTGGCAGAAACAGTCCATTCTCCGGGTGCGATATTGAACTTTGTCCAGAGGATGCATGAAATTTATACCAGAATGCAAAGTGTTGTGAACCGTGACTGTGAATATATTGTAGAGCTTTGCCATACTGTTGTTGATGCAATTCTTCTGTTATTTGAGGAACAGACTAGAGAAACGCACCTCAGAATACCAGCTTAAGATTATGGAAGGCGGAAAGTTTTATGAGGACGGAGCCGTACATCGTATAAGGGGCTGCCTGTTACACATAATAAAGTAACAGGCAGCTTTTTTGTTTTACAGGAAAAATAAAAAACTGTCCTGATTATACCAGTAATAACAGAAACGGAGGAAACCATATGGAACACCTGGTGTCAGTAAATGTTTTAAAGGAAGATAAATCAGAGGAAGAAGTTGAAATATATTTTGAAACAGATGATTTAGAAGAACTTATAGAAACAGAAGAAAAAATTGCATTTATTAAAAAACAGGTAAAAAGACAGTATGAGGATGCCAGGAAAGTTTATTTCACTAAAAAGGATTTGAAAGAACTGCAAAAAGAAATTGATGATATAAACGATACATCAGACTGGCATAATGATGAAACATTTGAAGAATTTATGGAACATGAGGACTTCTATTAGAGTGGGCGGGATAATTTACAGTTATTGTTTGCTGGGGACGGACGCAAGGTTTCTGGTGTTCCGCTAAATTATTCCATGACAGGGCACGCTCTCATTACGCCAATATAAAACAATGTCATTTAGTTAAGGGAAATTGTTTAAAAATTATATATGCCAGCTAATCTATGTAAATTATGTAAGATGGGATATGACTCTGGCTGCTGTTAGTTCCAGAATATAATCTTTACATCTATAGTAATTTTATTATAGCAAGTAGTGGAGTGTAATCTGAATTAACACTCCATTAATGCTGTTTTTTGGATTTTGCCAGAAAACAGGTTTCGTGTGCCAGAACCAACAAAAAACAGCCCCGCCACACCTGTTATAAAAATTTCAGACACTTATCACATTTTCCGTCTTGACTTCTTTCTGATTTGCGGTAGAATAGATGATAGCGTTTTGTGTGTAAAGCGTTACACAAGATTAATTTTGGAGGAGTAAAAATGAATTCAGCAAAAAAATTAATGAACCAGCAAAATAAGACTGATAATGATGCGGCAAAAGCAGGTGTGCCAGCTTCTGGCAGCAGGGTTTTAGGTGATGCAGGCGGTGGTCCGGATAGAAAGCCGATAATCCTTGGCGCAATATGTGTTATAGTTGTACTGGCACTTTGCATAGGTGTAGGCATACAGCAGTTAAAGCCTCAGAGAGTGCTGGTTGTTAATGATACAAAGAAGACTATGGATGATATGATGTATCCTATTTATGAAAGGGAGAGCATGTATCTTCCTTTAAATGAAACATACCAGTACATGATGGGTTCTTCTGTATGGGATGTTGGCTATCAGGGTGATGACTCTTCTGTTGAAGCAGGAACAAATAATTCTGATGGTCTTAAAATAGAGATAATGAATAAAGAAACAGAATACGAAATCTTATACCAGGAAGCTGAAAAGGCTGGATATAACATTACAGAAGATGAAGAAAAAGATGCAGAAAAGCAGGCAGATGAAGCATTAAAAGGGCTTTCAGGCGTACAGAAGCTTAAACTCTGCATTTCAAAGAAGAATTTAACTTCAAGGTTTGAGAAAAGGATAGTTGCAGACAGGTATAAGGCAGACAGGCAGGCAGAACTTGATAAAGAAGTTGATGAGGATAAGGCAATTGCAGATATTTCAAAAGAAGATTACCGCCAGTATGATATAGATTACTATTATGTATCACTTTCTACTGTTGACAGTGAGGGCAATTCTAAAGAATTATCTAAAAGTGATAAAGAGGAACTTGCAAGTGATATTAAAGCACTTGCTAAAAAAGCAGCTAAGGCAAAAGATTTCTCTAAACTCATTGAAGATGAAGAAAAGTCAGATATTAAATATAATACAGGTAATTTTACAGAAAAATCAGGCTGGACATTTGTTTCTGATAAGAATTTAAAGAAAATTAAAGCTTTAAAGAATGGTGAAATTTCAGAAGTATTTATTGATGATTCTGCTGGATATTATGTATTTGTAAAGATGATTGATAATAATTCAACAGAAAGCTATGAGTCAGAATGTGACAAGGCAATCGAAGAAGCACAGGAAGCTAAATATGACGAATGGTATAAAGGGATTAAAGATGGTTATAAAGTTGAGATAAATAATGAAATCTGGGATGATATAACTATTGGTGCAGTAACAACAGCTATAGTGACAGCAGAGGATTTGCAGGCAATGGCTGAAGAAGAGTCTTCAGGTACATCAGAATAATAAAAAGTAACAGGAAGTTATTAATGCAGTACAAGCCGTATGGATTATAATTAACAGATGCCATATGGCTTGTTACGGTTAAAATATTTATAATGCTGTATGTGGGCAGTATTATCGTATCAGATGAAATGGAGGATATACATTTATGGGAAATGTTAAAAGGATTTATGTCGAGAAGAAACCACCTTATGCTGTACGTGCAAAAGAACTGGCGGAGGAAACCAGGCGCTATCTTGGGATTAAGGAACTTGAAGCTGTACGTGTGCTTATACGTTATGATGTGGAAAATTTAAGTGATGAAACGTATAAACAGGCGCTTGTTACTGTATTTTCTGAGCCGCCTGTAGATAATTATTATGAGGAAGAATTTGATTATAAGGAAGGAAGTCTTGTGTTTTCAGTTGAATATCTTCCAGGGCAGTTCGACCAGAGGGCAGATTCAGCAGAGCAGTGTGTAAAGCTTCTGGATGAGAAGGAGAACCCTGTAATACGTTCAGCAGTTACCTATGTTTTTGAGGGAAATATCCCGGAAGAAATGGCAAAGCGTATAAAGGAATACTGTATTAACCCTGTTGATTCGCGCGAAACAGATGAAAATAAACCTGAAACACTTGTACAGGAATTTGATGAGCCAGCGGATGTAGCTGTATTTGAAGGGTTTAAGGATATGCCAGAAGAAGAGTTAAAATCACTCTATAATTCATTAAACCTCGCAATGACATTTAAAGATTTCCTCCATATCCAGAATTACTTTAAAGGGGAAGAGAAAAGAGACCCGTCTGTTACAGAAATACGTGTGCTGGACACATACTGGTCTGACCACTGCCGCCACACAACATTCCTTACAGAGCTTAAAAATGTTGAATTTAAGGACGGATATTATAAAGAGCCTGTTGTTAAAGCTTATGAAGAATATCTTGAGGCAAGGAAAGAACTTTTTAAGGACAGGAAAGATAAGTTTGTTTCACTTATGGATATTGCACTTATGGGTATGCGTAAGCTTAAAGCAGACGGAAAACTTGATGATATGGAAGAGTCAGACGAAATTAATGCCTGCTCTGTAATTGTGCCAGTTGAAATTGACGGCAAGACTGAGGAATGGCTTGTATTCTTTAAGAACGAGACACATAACCACCCGACAGAAATTGAGCCTTTCGGTGGTGCTGCTACATGCCTTGGCGGTGCGATACGTGACCCGCTTTCAGGACGTGGCTATGTATACCAGGCTATGCGCGTAACAGGTGCAGCAGACCCGTCTGTCCCTATGTCAGATACATTGCCTGGAAAACTTCCGCAGAGAAAGATTGTAACAGGTGCAGCGCAGGGTTACAGTTCATATGGAAACCAGATAGGGCTTGCTACTGGTCTTGTAAATGAAGTTTACCATCCAGGTTATGTTGCAAAACGTATGGAGATTGGCGCTGTTATGGGTGCAGCACCACGCCGTAATGTAATACGTAAAAACAGTGACCCAGGTGATATAATTATACTTATAGGCGGCCGTACTGGACGTGACGGGATTGGCGGTGCAACTGGTTCATCCAAAGCACATACTACAAAATCCATTGATGTGTGCGGCGCAGAGGTACAGAAAGGAAATGCACCTACAGAGCGTAAAATACAGCGTCTTTTCCGCAGGGAGGAAGCAAGTTTAATTATTAAAAAATGTAATGACTTTGGTGCAGGCGGTGTTTCAGTTGCGATTGGTGAGCTTGCGGACGGTTTAAGGGTAAACCTTGATAAAGTACCTAAAAAATACGCAGGGCTTGACGGTACAGAACTTGCTATTTCTGAATCACAGGAGCGTATGGCAGTAGTAGTTGCCAAAGAAGATGTTGATAAAATGTTATGGCTTGCAGCAGAGGAAAACCTTGAAGCTGTAGTAGTAGCTGAGGTAACAGAAGAGCCGCGCCTTGTACTTGTATGGAGGGACAAGGTTATTGTAAATATTTCAAGGGCATTTCTTGATACAAACGGGGCACACCAGGAAACAGATGTTGTTGTGCCAATGCCTTCCAAGGATGATAATTACTTCACACAAGAAAAAGAAGTTAAAGATATAAAGGAGGCATGGCTTCTGGCATTAAGTGACTTAAATGTCTGCTCACAAAAAGGGCTTGTTGAGATGTTTGACAGTTCAATTGGTGCGGCAAGTGTATATATGCCATATGGCGGAAAACGCCAGCTTACCCCTGTACAGACAATGGTTGCAAAGCTTCCTGTCCTTTCTGGCAAATGTGACACAGTTACAATGATGAGTTATGGCATTGACCCATATCTTGCAAGCTGGAGCCCATACCACGGTTCTGTATATGCAGTAATCTTATCTGTTGCTAAGATAGTTGCAGCAGGTGGTGATTACAGCAAAATACGCTTTACATTCCAGGAATATTTCAAACGCCTGGGAGAAAACCCGGAGCGCTGGGGTGAGCCATTAGCCGCCCTTTTAGGTGCATATGATGCGCAGATAAAGCTTGGTCTTGCTTCAATAGGCGGCAAGGACAGTATGTCAGGCACATTTAATGATATTGATGTACCTCCAACACTTTGTTCGTTTGCAGTTGATATTGCAAAAGTACAGGATATTATTACACCAGAACTTAAAGAGGCAGGTAATGTGCTTGTTAAATTTGATATAGAAAAAGACCAGTATTCACTTCCTGTATACAGCCAGCTTATGTCTATGTATGGGCAAATCAGGGAAATGGCACAGGCAGGGATTATTAAATCGGCTTATGCAACAGGATACGGCGGAATATGTGAAGCAGTTAGTAAAATGGCATTTGGCAATGACCTTGGTGTTACAATAGATAACGGTATAAGCAATGCTGCATTATTTGCAAAGGATTATGGTTCAATAATTGCAGAAGTGGCTGTAAATGACCTTGAAAAAATTACTGTACCTTATACAAGGGTTGCAGAAGTTACAGATAATGCAGAATTTGTATATAATGGTACTTCCATTCCTATGGAAGAAGCATTAAAAGCATGGACATCAAGGCTTGAAGGTGTATTCCCAACAAGGTCAGATGTAAAACAGACAGAACTTGAAGACAATTTATATGAAGAAAAAAATATTTATATATCAAAGAATAAGACACCAAAGCCAGAAGTATTTATCCCGGTATTTCCAGGTACTAACTGCGAATATGACACAGCCAGGGCATTTAAAGCAGCAGGGGCAGCAGTAAATACAGTTGTATTTAAAAATATGACGGAAAGCCAGATTACGGACTCTGCAAGGGCATTTGAAAATGCAGTAAAAAATGCGCAGATACTTATGTTTTCAGGTGGTTTCAGTGCAGGTGATGAGCCGGATGGTTCAGCTAAGTTTATATCATCAATATTCAGAAACCAAAAAATAATGGATGCAGTACATGAACTTATAAACAGAAGGGACGGGCTTGTACTTGGCATATGCAATGGTTTCCAGGCACTTGTAAAACTTGGGCTTGTGCCATATGGTGAAATAAGGCCGCAGTCAGAAGACTCCCCGACACTTACAACAAACAGCATTGGACGCCATATTTCCAAGACAGTATATACCAAAGTAGTTTCCAATAAGTCCCCTTGGCTTTCAAAAGCAAAGCTTGGAGGTATTTATTCAATTCCTGCATCACATGGTGAAGGGCGTTTTGTTGCAAGTGATGAAGTAATAAAGAAACTCTTTGAAAATGGACAGGTTGCAACAAGGTATGCAGACCTCTCAGGTAAACCATCAATGGACGAAGACTTTAACCCAAATGGTTCATATGCTGCAATAGAAGGAATTACAAGCCCTGACGGGCGTGTGCTTGGCAAGATGGCACACTCAGAAAGAATAGGTGACGGAGTTGCCATAAATATATATGGAGACCAGAACCAGCATATATTTGAGTCAGGTGTAGAATATTTTAAATAATATTATAAACTGGATTTATAAGAAAACCCCCGCTTTAAAAGCGGGGGTTTTTATTTATTTGCAAATTCTTCCCTGCTTACGCATTTGCTGGCAAGCAGGAATATTATATAACAGGCAAGTATTATTGTACATGTAAGAAAGAGCGCTGGTATCTGGAACGTGCCAGGTATAACTTTAAGCAGCACGCTATAAATTTTATGTGACATGCTGCCTGCAAGTGCTAAGAAGAGGCATGGAAGTATAATCCAGTGCAGGCTGTCAGGGGCTATATAGTCTTTAAGGTAAAATCCCTCCATAACTGCCATAATTACCTGGCTTGCCAACATTCCTGCAAGGTATGCTTTTATGCCATATACAGGCACAAGTGCTATAAGGAAATATATTTTTAGTATAAGGCTTAGTACAGTTATTATAAATGTAAGCTGTGTATGTCCCATTCCGTTTATTATGCTTGTAAATGCTGTTGAAACATACAGGAACGGGCAAAGCCATGAAAGTATAACTATGTATGAACCAGCATCTGAGTTGTGGAAGAAAAGTGTGCCCATTTCATCTCCAAATACAATAAATATACATATGCAGAGCCAGCCAACCAGCAGGTTGTATTTTGTGGCAAATGTTACAGACCTCCTTATTTTTGCGGAGTTTTTTTCTGCCTGTGCCTGCGCTATTGACGGCAATAGCATAACTGCAAATGAATTACTAATAGCAGACGGGAAAAGAATAAATGGCATTGCCATTCCAGATAAAATACCATATATGCTTAAGGCATCTGCAGGGCTGCATCCATATTTCTGCAGGGCAGCAGGTATAAAGACCGCTTCAGCGCTATGTAAAAGGGAAACTATAAGTTTAGTTGTAGTAAGTATTACAGACAGGGAAAGAAGTGTTTTAAAAACAGGATGTTTTCCGCTGCCGCGTCTGGAAGTTCTGGTTCTGCTTATATGTTTTTTTGTGTTTTCCATCTGGTGCAGGGATATAAAAAGCCTGGCAATGCTGAAAATACAGCCGCATATTTCACCCGCTACAAGCCCGCATACAGCCATAATGGCATTAAATTCTTTTCCAGAGCCTGCAAATGTACACATAAGGTATACAAAAAGCACTCTTGACAACTGTTCAATAATCTGTGAGCCTGCTGGTACAGAGGCATTTTGTATTCCATAGTAATAGCCGGAAATACAGGCTGAAATACTACAGAAAGGGAAAAGAAGTGCCATTATTTTCAGATATGGGGCACAGGATTTTTCAAGCAGGATTTTTTCTGCAATCCATCCAGGATTAGAGTAAACAAAAACCAGAAGCAACAGCGAAAGGCTTAGGGCAAGTACCATTCCCGAAATTAATATTTTTAAAGGTGATGTATAATCATGGTTCTTTTTTGATGTAACTGTTCCAATAATCTGTGAAATTGCAGTTTGTATTCCAGCGCCATATATTGTAAAACATATGCCATATACAGGGAAAACCAGCTGGTATATTCCAAGCAGTTCTGAGCCAAGCAGCCCTGCAAGGAAAATCCTGTAGAAAAATCCTATAATACGGGTTAATATACCAGCAATAGTAAGTATTATAGTTCCTTTAATAAGTTTGTTCTGAAAGATTTTCATATAATATAAGCCTTTCTGCTATACAGCAAAAGCGGTTAATATACTATATGAAATTTATGGGTTAATATGTGTCCATTTCAATATACGGATGCGTCAGCAGACATAGGAGTGCGCCAGCACGGTTTTTGCGGATGGATGAGTGGGTTGGAAATTTTTACTGGCATATCAAAAAATGAGTGATAATACCTAATATATGTGTATAAGAAAAGATAAATTGACGTTATAATAAGATACTAGTAAAAGATGAGGTACGGATTTATGGCACTTGATAGCGTGGAAATGGGCAGAAAGCTTAGGGAGATACGTGAAGAAAACCACATGACACAGAAAGCTTTTGCATCAGTTTTGAATATTTCCCAACAGACACTAAGCAGGTATGAAAATGGAAAAACAATAATTCCATATGAAGATTTAAGAAAAGTGGTTACGGTTTTTGGTGTATCAGTTGAATATATTCTTGAGCTTGAAAACAGGGAAATGACATCAGATGAAATACGTCTTGTTGAATATTATAGAAGAATAGATGACAGAATGAAACAAGGTGTAAAAAATATGCTTAAAGCTATGGCAGAAGAATTTCCTAACAAAAGTAAAAGTTATAGTTAATTGGAGAGTATTACAAAGGAATGCATATGAATGTATTAATATTAGAGGATAACGGAAAAAGCAGGCTGAGTCTTGAAAAAATTGTTAAGTCCTGCAGGATACAGACTAATGTGCTGGTGTACGGAAAAAGCACAGAAGCTTATGCATGTGCAATGGCAAACCATATTGACTTATTTCTTGTTGATATTATTCTTGAACCATCAAAGAGAAACGACAGTTCAGGAATTGATTTCGCAGACAAAATCAGGGAACATGCGGAATATAAATTTACACCAGTAATATTTATTACAACACTGCAGGGACTGGAGGTACAGCTGCTAAAAAGGATACATTGTTATGATTATATAGAAAAGCCAATAGGTGATGGTGAAATAGTAAGAAGCAGGGTAGAAGAGGCATTAAGTGCTATTTCTGATAATAAATATATTGCAGACAGGGAAACACTTGTATTATATTATGATGGTCTTGGCTATGTATTTTATGTAGATGAAATTATATATTTTTCTTCACGCAGGGGAAGGTTATTTTTATATACAATAAATGAAACAGTTGAAATACCACATGTAACAGCAAAAAGTATAAAACAAAAGGTCAAATATACAAAGTTCTTAGAGCCTACATATGGTACATTTGTTAATATTTCCTATATTGAACATGTTGATTTCCGTAACAAAGAAGTATTTTTAAAGGAAATAGATGATGTGCTGCCAATAGGCGGGAGAAAAGCAAAAGATTTTAAGGAGGAATATTTACAGTGCCACCAGTAAACAGTGTTATAGCTGTTTTAAATGGTATTTGTGAGTTTATAGCTGTTTTGCTGGTTGCCAGGACATTTGCCGGGAGAAGAAAAAATAACCTGTTATATATGGCAGTGGTATGCCAGGCAGTTTTCTGTATAGTATTAACTAACTGCTTTTCTGCCAGTGCATTGCCTATGGCTGCCTGTTATTTATTTTACTTTTTATATGTAGCATGGTTAAGCAGTTTTAATCTGAAACAGGCAATTAAATATGCTATGTGTGCATTTGGATGTGTATGTATACTGGAAATGGTATTATGTTTTATAAATACAGTAATAACCAGTCCGTTTAGTGGTGTTGTACCATACCAGGTAATAACATTCATGTTGGTGTCTGAAATGCTGCTGTTATGTATTTTATTACGTAATACATTCTTTGTAATAGAAACCAGAAAGATTTTAAATGATGCGGGGCAAAGCGTTTACCTCTTGTCAATTATAGGGTGCGTTATGTTTCTGTCAGCATTTGTAAATTTTAAGATAAAAAGGGAAATGCCGTTTTATGACAGCATATATCTGGTTATAGGAACAATTATGCTGTTATTTTCAGTCTATAAAATTTATTTCTACCAGCAGGAACTAAAGCTAAAGAGCGGTTATGCAGAGGTATATAAAGGCTTAATAACACAGATACGTGAGAGGCAGCATAAATTTGTAAACCAGATTAATGCAATATACAGCATGATAAATGTTTATGATAATTATGAAGATTTAATACAAAAGCAGAGGGAAGAATTAGGCAATCTTGAGCAGTATATATTGCCTGGAAAATTGTTTGTGCTTGATAACCCGCTTGTTATTGCCCATATACACCAGAAAATGTGTGAGGCTTTGGAAAAGGACATAAAAATTGAAACAAAATTTGACTGTTCTTTGCGGAATGTACATATACCAGATACATTATTAATTGAAATATTAGGAAATTTACTGGATAATGCAATAGATGAGGTTCTTTCACGTAAAAGAAATGAAAAGATATATTTGTATATAATCCAGAAGGAGGGGAGTAAATATATACAGGTCGCAAATGAACATGAGCATATACCATTTGAGAAATATAAACGCTTTTTTGAATATGGTTATTCTACAAAGGGGAGTGACAGGGGATGCGGGCTGGCATATTTAAGGAAAATTGCCAGAAAATATAATGCCAGTATACAAGTTGGCAATGAATTATTCCAAAACCGTAATTGTTTTTTTATAAGAGTAGTATTAGAGTAGCATGGTAGAAATATTGCTATATTTTTAGAAACAGTATAACATAATAGCGGGATATCTTATGCTTTGGTAAAGAATAAGATATCCCGTTTTTGGTTTTTATACAGGTATATTATTTAGATGGCATTTCTGGCTCACCAAAGAAACAGAAGCTTGTACCAGAAAAACGTATAAATGCACCAAATGCTAAAGCAAGGCTGCATAAAGGCATTAAAGAACTTTTATTTATGAAGCGTTTCATTTTTCTTCCTCCTTTCATAAATTTTTGCAACAAATAGCTGCAACGTCTGAAAAACAATTACCCAATATATTAAATCCCTATAGGTAAAGGATTTCATGCAAATAAATAATACCATACAGGCTGCCATAATTATACATGCGGTATTACGGTAGCGTACAAAATGCTTTTTGTCCATTGCCGGTCTGGTACTGGACTGGACTGGGCCAATTAAGAATGTGATTAATATGCATAAACATATTGTTATTATCTGCACCACCAGGTTTACCTGGAAAAATTCTGCCATAGCAATAACAACAGCAAAAAAAGCCAGTGAAAAACCAAAACATGACCAGTATTGTTTAAAATGTATACCGCCCATGTTGTGGCGGAGTGTACAAAGCACTAAAGCAGCCACAAGAAATCTAGTTCCTGCATGGAAACGGCTGAATATAAAAAGCATAATTAAGAACTTACTGGCTTCATGTAGAAGGCACATATAATAATACTTTAATAAACGCATATCATAATCTGCCTCTGGCATGTTTATCACCTCCTGCCTGCAAAGAATAACATATAGGAACTGGTAATTGTGGAAATTTGGTTAATGTTGCATAATATTGCAGTTTATTTAGAATTAATGGAAATAAAATGGAATTTATATAACATTAATCCAGAATTGGCATACATTAATAAATTTATTATAAAAGAATTATAAAAAATAATGTGGAATTATAGCTGTATTATGTAGCCTTTCAGGCACAAAACCAGTATTTTACCCAACATTAATCTAAAAAACCGGTTTGTTATGTCCAAAAATCTTTCTTAATAACAACAAATGCTATTATTAGTTATTATTAGAACAAAGGGTAGCATTAAAAAAAGGGGAAAGACCATAGTTCTGCCTGTAATTAAGAGATAAATTATTGGGAGATGATAAGGTTGAAATTAGATAAATCTGTAGGGGAAAGAATTATGATTTTGCGTAATGAACGTGGATATACAAGAAAAACATTAGCAGAACTGGCAGGAATATCATCAAAGTTTTTATATGAAATTGAAACAAATAAAAAAGGGTTTTCTGCTTACACATTACAGAGAATTGCAAAAGCCCTGGAAGTAAGCCTGGATTATATAATGACAGGCAAAGGGGCAAGAGCTTATGATGATATTATATTTGATATAATTTATAAATTTAAACCAGATGCCTTAGAGCCAGTAAAAGAATTATTGGAGATAGTATATAAAATTGCAGCGGGCAGACAGGAAATGGAGCAGTAAATATTTAAAAATATGTGGTAATTTCCAGATACCCTTTGTTCTTTATGCATTATAAAATAATTAAAAAAACTCTTGACCTAAAGCAAGGTTCAGGTTGTATGATTAATTAGTAAATATTAAAAAGGCTTTGGGTAAAAAGCCAAAATACATATATCAAGGAGGTTTTTATAATGGGTAATGTACTTGTAGCATATTTTAGTGCAAGCGGGGTAACTGCAGAACTGGCAAAAAGGCTGGCAGGACAAGGGAAGCAGAAGTTCTGTTGAGATGAAGGACAGGAAATGCCGTCCGTCAATCCGTTCCAAGGTGGATGATATAAGAAAGATAATGCAACAGTTGAAAATTACCTGCATGAAGCAGCACTTGTAAAGAACGCACCATCTGGTAATATTTACAAGCAGGTTATGCCTGTACTGGCACATAAAGCCATATCTGCCTTTTAAGAGATTTTTTGTATTTTCTAAAAGATTGTCTTTTATATGTTCCTGGAAGCTTGCCAGTACAACATTATAACGTGTAAGGGCATTATAATTATTTCCATCAGAACAGTCATACTGCTTCATTGCAGCAGATGTAAAACAATTGGTAATACAGGCGATACTGCCACCACCAAGTTCATGGGCTTTATGTATTGTCATGCAGACAGCAAGCCCATGTTCATTTAAGCCTTCTTCCCCATTAATAAAAGAAGAAGTAGTAATATTAAAACTGTTTCCGTTTTGTGGTGAATAAATTTCACTTTTACAGCCGTCACGCAGATATGGTGGCAAATCATTATTCCTGCCATATATTACCCTGCCGTTTTTAGTAAAAGCAAAAGCTGTACATCCCCGTATTTCAACGGGTATATTGTTTTCCAGGTTGTACATGCAGCAGCCCATGCATAACAGCCATGAGGCAAAATGCAAGTAATCTGTCCCCGTTATATCACAAACACCATGTATTTCCTCACAGGCTTCTGGGAAAATAGCGGCAAGTATTTTCTCGCTTTCTTTTCCATGTTTTAACTGGAAATTATCCAGATTTAACGGAAAAGATATATTACATTTCTGGAAAATCCTGCCACGTTTTACACCCATTTCATAGTGGTTTCCTTTTAATCTTAAATGGTACATTCTTAATCCCTCCTTGCTGGAATTAAGAATACATTAAAAAAAATTATATATCTAATCTTTTTTTGTTTTAATTTGTCTTTTTAACAGGATAACCATTGCCCTGAAGGTCAGTTGTTTTATTTACAGGTCTTTCCTGCTGCCTGCCGGTATTTTTATAAGAGTCTGGCCTGCTGCTTTCCCATACTCCCTTTGGAATTGTCTGTACAGGTTTCTTTTTATCTGTTATTTTCATAAAAAAGCCTCCATTCCTGCATTAGTGATAAAATCATTATTCCTGCTAATAGCAGTAAAAATATTATTTCTGTTATTATGCATATTTTATAAAAAATTATCCATGCCAGGTACAGAAACTTTTAAATGCCAGTAAATACTAATGCGGAATTCCTTTGTTTTCATCAGCTTTGTATTCAAAGAAATCAAAATCTGCATAATGTTTGTGTTTTATCTGGTCTGTACATGCTATTCCTGTCATAGTGCCTGTAAATTCACCATATTTACAATATTCATCAGAAAATTTTGTAGTATCAAATTGTATTCCAATACCAGAGTAGCTTATCCCGTCATAACTCCATGAAAACTGTGATGTCCTGCCTTCAATTACAAGACGTAAGTATACTGGTACATCTTTTATTGGAATACGTGTATTTTCAAATTCTGTTTTTATGCCATTTTCAAGCTGTATAACCGAAAGTGCACTCTGGGCTAGTGTTTCACTATAATATTTTCTTAGGTAGATATAATTCATATTATCATAATACAGAATTAACCCGGCACTGTGCTGGTGTACTTCTGGGATAAATTCCATTTTAGTGGTAATAACTGCATATACACTTGTCAGTTTGCGGGCAAGTATACTGGTTTTATTTAGTGAGGTAAGTGATTCCTGTCCATATATACGTACATATCCAGGACGGGATTTGACATCTGCAAACCTTCCAGGCATAATGCGTGGTGCATAATACCAGTTTCCAAGTGTACCACTGTCAAAACCATCAAATGAAGGTATCTGGCATACAGGATAGTCTTCAAGTGCACTTTCTTCATAAAATTCTTTGGCAATATTAGTACCATCAGCCATGCGTAGCCATCCGTCACCAGTCCAGTACATTTTCTGCATGGCTGTTTCACGTCCAAGGGTACAGCGTAATTCAGGGACAAACGGACGGGAACACAGATGTACCAGGTATACTTCCCCAAGTGATGTTTCAACATAACTGCCATGTCCTGCTTTTTGCAGTAAAGTACCAGGATTAAAGTATTTTGTTTTTAAATGGTCCGGGTCATGGCGTTCATTTGATACAGCAGGATTAGAAGTTAAAACTGGGTTCTTTGGGTCGCCTTCATATTTACCCCATACATTTTTAGAACGTCCCATTGTAACACAGTGGTTATACCCCGTACCTCCTTCTGCACACATAATATAATAATAACCATTTCTTTTAGTAAGGTGGGGAGCTTCTATACATCCACGGTCTGTACCACCGCTCCAGATACGTTTAGGATAGCCTTTAATTTCCTTATTTACAGGGTCGTATTCTGCCATGCAGATAGCACCAGGTTTTTCATAACCTTCCCTGGTTTCCCAGTCAAGGGAAACTATATATTTACGTCCGTCATCATCATGAAGTATTGATGCATCAAAACCAGCAGAATGAAGATATACCGGCTCACTCCAAGGACCTTTTATATCCCTGGCAGTAATAAGGTAATTGTCTACATCAAAATAACGTGCATTCATGGAGTTCATAATTCCATAAACTACATAAAACAAATCTTCCTCTTTGCAGTACGTAAGGCATGGAGCCCATATGCCTTTGGCAGAAGGCAGCTTCTTTAAATCTGTTTTTTCATCATCTGTAAGTACATGTGTATAAAGCTCCCAGTGTTTCATATCTCTTGAATGGTAAACAGGTATTCCTGGAAACCATTCAAAAGTGGAAACGGCAATATAATAATCATTATCTTTGCGGCAAATGCATGGGTCAGGGTTAAAACCTGGAAGAACTGGATTATTTAACATTTGTATTACCTCCTTCAGAAATGCTTAAATATGCAATAATATTGTCATATTCTTTATCAAGTTTATAGAATGACATAATAACTACCTGTAATATACATAAGACTGCAGGGATATAAATAAAAGTAATTTCAGAGCCTGTTTTGTTTCCAGCAAACCCTATTATCCAGGCAAGTATTGCTGAACCAAGTCCGTTTCCAACTTTAAATCCAAAACTGGAAGCAGAATTTATAAGCCCCTCAGTACGGTAGCCTGTTTCCCATTCGCCATATTCTATAGTATCTGAAACAATAGCAAACATACAGGATGATATGCCAGCGTTTCCAATTCCTTTAAATACACATACAGCCATTATCCCAGTTATGCTGTTTCCAACAAATGCAAACATTGCAAAACCAATGCCATAGATAATTGCACCAATAATTAACATATTTCTTTTTCCAGTTTTTTTAATTATAAATGCTGTAAAAAACATAACACCAATCTGTACCAGGTTTGACACCATATTCATAGGGCCTACTAACTTTTCGTTGCCAAGTATAGTTTTTGCATAATATACTGCTGCACCGCCATTTAATGAATAGTTTATAAATATAAAGACCAGGGTTATTGTAATCATAATCCAGTATTTATTTTGTACTAAAAGTTTCAGTCCTTTAAAAAATGGAACTTTTTCCTGTCTGGTATTTTGTGAAGGTGTAACCCGTTCTTTTGTACCAGTAAATGTAATTATAAATACAATTACTGCTATAATTCCAAATACAGCAAATGTTTTTGTCCATGCAGACAGGTTATTGCCGAAAAATTCTACAAGTGGAAGAGTGAGGTTTGTAATTAACAGTGTTCCAGTAGTTGCAAGTATCATACGGAATGTGCTTAAAACTGAACGTTCATACTGGTCTTGTGTAATTAATGAATTTAAAGTAGCATAAGGTACATTAATCGCTGTATATATTACAGATGATACAAGGTTGTATGTAATAAAAATATATACCAGTTTCGTTGTTTCGCCAAGCCCTGGCGGTACTGAAAAAAGTAATATGCCTGCAAGGGCAAATGGTATGGACATACGTAAAATCCAGGGACGGCATTTGCCATAACGTGACTTAGTACGGTCAACAATAATACCCATAACCAGGTCTGTCACGCCATCAAATATTCTTGACAGCAACATAATAGTACCGATAGTTACTGCACTTACATTTACATAATCGGTATAATAGAATAAAAGAAACGAGGACATTGCAGAATATATAATATTACATCCTAAATCCCCACAGCCATATGAGATACGTTCCCAAAAGCTTATTTTAGTTGTATTGGAAGCCATACAGGATTCCCCCTTTCGTTTTTGCTGGCATTAGTATATAATTAAAACGAAATATTATATAGTTATAATACCGGCTAAAAAATAGGGCAATTCCGACATTCTATATCAGATGTGGGATGACTCCAGCCTCTATAGGCGGTGAGTAACTTATTAGCATCAATGGCAGGATTCAATCCCCATCTGATATGCCTCCGGCGGGTGGCAGGCGTGCGGAAAGGAAGATTGCCAGCAAAGCTGGCCCGCACGCCGCCGCAAGAACGCCTCTGGCTTTCTTGAATAATCTGCATTGTTATTTTGTTATGGTTTTTATTCCATATCCGGGAGTTTCCAGGATTTCCAGACGTTTGGCACGTGGAGTACATCCATACCGTTTTTTAAATAGTTGTATCATATGTTTATAATTGGTACATCCATGTTTTTCAAATATATCATTTATGGAAATGATAGATGTTGTGATAATTTCTAGTTATCCTGCCAGCCTGTTTTCCTGTGGTTTTGCCAGGGAACACTGGAAACGCTGCGTCCGTTATAAACACAAAATAACAGGAAATTATGAAACGCACGTATTTTACTAGAAAAACTTAATGGCTGCCATGTTTCATTTTGCCAGGGTTTTCATATACTGGTATATCAGCCCTGGGTACAGGGAAATCCATGCAAAAATATGGTTTTCCTGCTTTTACAGATGTGCCTGGGTGAATTTTTGTGAGAGGATGGTAGCATATAATGATATATCTGGATAATGCTGCAACTACACCAGTACATCCAAAAGTCCTTAAGGTAATGCTGCCATATCTGGAAAAGCAGTATGGCAATCCGTCAGGCATTTATGAATTTGCAGAGAAAAGCAAAGATGTTATTGATGGTGTAAGGGAAACAATAGCAGCAAGCATTAATGCAAAACCAGAGGAAATATATTTTACAAGCGGCGGTACTGAGTCAGATAACTGGGCGCTTGTTGGCATGGCAGAGGCTTTAAAAGACAAAGGCAGGCATATTATTACAACATCAATTGAACACCATGCAGTTATAAACACATGTGAGTACCTGAAACAGCGTGGATTTGATATAACTTATCTTGATGTGGACAGCAATGGGATTATTAATCCAAGGCAGTTAATGAAGGCTATAAGGAAAGATACTATTTTGATAAGTATAATGGCTGCAAATAATGAAACTGGAAGTATACAGCCAGTGCAGGTAATTGGAGGGATTGCTAAAAGGAACAATATCTGTTTCCATACAGATGCAGTCCAGGCGTACCTCCATATGGACATAGATGTAAATAAGATGAATATTGGAATGATGAGTGCAAGTGCCCATAAGTTCAGGGGTGCAAAAGGGTGTGGTTTTTTATATATAAGGGATGGTATAAAGCCGGCAATATTTATGCATGGCGGCAAACAGGAGTCAGGAATAAGGGCAGGCACAGAAAATGTTCCTGGAATAGCAGGCATGGGGGAAGCTGTCAGGATTGCAATGCAGGATATGCATAAAGACATTGTTTATGTAAGGAATATGCGGGATTACCTTTTATACAGGATTGAGCATGAAATACCTGGCGTAGTCCTTAATGGTTCAAGGCATATGCGCCTCCCAGGAAACCTGAATGTAAGCTTCCTGGGAATTGAAGGGCAGAGCCTGCTTATAATGCTTGATATGGACGGGATATGCACGTCAAGTGGTTCTGCCTGCACAGCAGGGACTGGCGGCGGTTCGCATGTGCTTAAAGCCCTTGGTGCTAGTGGTGACAGGTTAAAGGGGGCATTAAGGATGACACTTGGCACACAGAATACAATGGAGGAAATGGACTATGTAATCTGGCGTTTAAAAGAAAATGTTGCTGCCTTGCGTGATAAGGATTAGCTTACTGGCAGCATTTCCGGCCTGCGGTTTGTAAATTCTGTATAGTATTTAAAGCCGCAGGTTTTTAGTATTTCTGGTACACCATCAAAACCAAATCCAAGATGCCTGGCTTCATGTGCATCTGAGCCAATAGTTATTATTTCACCGCCAAGCTCTTTATAAAGCTTTAAAATCTTTTCATGCGGGTGTGGGTGGTGAAGCCCGTATTTAATGCCGCTTGTATTTAATTCAATACCCTTTCCGCTGTTAATAAGCTCTTTAAGTATTGCCTCAATTATATCGAGGAAATTATTAGTTATGGAAATGTAATAATCTTCATCAAATAAATTGCTGCTTCTGAGTTTTTTCATATATGGCGTATATCTTGTAATATAGTCAATATGCCCGTAAACATCAAAATCCACGCCGCTTTTTGCATTTTCAAGTGTAGCCTCATAAAACTTCTGTATTGCAGTTTTTTCATCTGTCCCTTCCCAGAAAATATCATAATAAGGGTCGGTATTGTCTACAAGGTGTGTAGAACCTATTACAAAGTCAAATTTATATAAGTTTAAAAGTTCCATACACTTGTCTTTGGCATCTTCTTTAAGCCCAAGTTCAATTCCAGTGCGTATTTTTATCTGTGGGTAAAGTGGTATAAGCCGCCGGGTTTCAATAAAATAAGCGTCTGTATCAAGGAAAAACGGCGGTTCTGTATCACTGCTTTTATTATAAATTACAGGAAAATTATAGTCCATATGGTCTGTAAAACATATTGAAGGAAATCCGTTTTCTATTGCTGCCATTAACATTTGTTCCATTGGCTCTTTACTGTCTGTTGAAAATGCTGTGTGTACATGGCTGTCTGATGTTATCTTTGTCATTCCTGTACCTCCTTAATCCCGCTTATATCTGTATCAATAGTCATTGAATAATTAGTATAGTAAACAACAAATCCGGGCTTGCTGCCGTTTGGCTTTTTAACATGTTTTTTCTGTATATAATCAATCTCTGCCTTGCCCTGCTCCTTTGCTTTGGAATAGTATGCTGCAAGCCTTGCTGCCTCTTCAAATGAGCGGTCTGGCAGTTCCTTTCCTTCTGTTTTTACTATAACATGTGAACCTGCGCTTGCTTTTGCATGAAACCACCAGTCATTGCCTGTAGCTATTTTAAATGTAAGTTCATCGTTCTGGTAGTTGTTTTTGCCAACGTATATATCAAACCCGTCAGAAGAAATATAGTGGAGAGGTTTGATTTTAGCTGGCTTTTTACTGCCTTTGCCCTGGCTTGCTGCCTGGCGCTTCATATACCCATATTCGGAAAGCTCACGCCTTATTGTTGCAAGGTCTTCTTCGTGTCTTGCAATATCAAGGGCATTGCTGATTGAATCAAGGTGGGAAATTTCCTGCCTGGTTTCTTCAATCTGTATACTTAATGCCTCAAAAGTACGCTTTAATTTTGCATATTTTTCAAAAAAGCGTTTGGCATTGTCAACAGCGCCCATATTTTCATCAAGTGGTATAGTAATCTCTTCATTAGTATAATAGTTTTCACATGTAAAGCTTTTTTCCCCGCCTTTTAATTCGTATCCATATGTTGTAAGAAGTTCGCCGTATACCTTGTATTTATCCCTTTTTTCAGTATCTTTAAGCTGTTTTGCCTGTAAATCGTATTTTTTGCGTGCCCGTTCCAGTGCAGTATTAGTAATTCTGCGCAAATCATAGGATTTCTGGCGGATACGTGAAATAATTTCCTTGGCAGAATAATATGTGCAAAGCATCTGGCTGGCACTTTCACATGTCTGTACCTGGTAACTGCTGTCATCAGAGTACATGGTTAGCGGAATACATGAAAACTCTACAGGCTCATTTTCCTTATATATAATACATGGCTTAAAATCTGCTTCCCTTACCCTTTCCATTATCCTTATAAAATTGCGGTAAAGGTGCAGCTTCTCCATTTCTGTCAGTTCTGCTGTACTGTTTTTGCCTGAAAGGGAGGAAATATATATCAGTTCTTCAGACATAACAGGGCTGAAACCTGTAAGGGAAGTGTACAGTGCCTTTGTAATATTTACAGGCTTTGTAAGGACAATATCTGTAAATTCTTTTTCTGTAATGGTAAAAGGGTCAAATTTATTCTGTGTATCTGGTATAAAATAATCCCTTCCAGGAAGGACTTCCCTTACTGAACTTACAAGCAGGGAAATATGTTTAATGCTGTCAATTATTTTATTATGGTCATCACAGAAAATTATATTGCTGTGTTTGCCCATAAGCTCTATTATAAGGAATTTCCTGCATAAATCACCCATTTCATTGAGATGTTCAAGTTCTATTTTTATTACACGCTCAAGCCCTTCCTGGCTTATATTGGTAATCCGGCAGTTATTAAGGTGCTTCCTTAATACCATGCAGAATGTTGGTGCAGACATTGGTGACTGCTTATTTTCATCATTAATATATAAAAGCGGCAGGCTTGGGTTAACTGATGCTGCCAGGCGTTTCTGGAAGCGCTTTGTGTTACCGCCGCCATCACTTACACTTTGCTTTATAGTAAGCAGGAGCTCATCCTTCTCAGGCTGTGCTATTTTGGTAATGCGTCCGTTTGTTAATGTATTATTAAGCTCATATGCCAGAGCTGCTATAGTAATTCCATCTAATGCCATATCCAACCTCTTTTCTGTAAGGGCAAAATTCCCTTAATATATTGTGCATGTATAATCCGGGTTCTAAACATTAACAATTATAGTACCTGGGCTGTAATAAAGCAACTTAAAAATCCATACTGCCATGCAGTCGGAAAATATTTGCATTTCATACTTTTTGTCTGTATAATATGCTAATAGAAGAGTTTATTTATTTTTTACAGGGGAAGGGGTAAAAAGATTGGAAAAGAGGAAACGGGTTTTTAAAAATTTTCTTAAGGGTTTTTGGATTTTTTATGCACTTGCCAGCGTTATTATAACTACTATGAGTGCAGACAAGCTTATTACAAAAGACTATTCTGGAATTTCAAAATATGTCCCGCTCGATGATTTATGGGATATAGTAATAAATGATGAATTATATAGTGATGTTTCCCTTGGCAGTTTCCACTTTGATACAGCAGGCAAAGGCGATATTATTTTAATGCAGCGTAAAATACCTGATGACTGGCAGACTTCAGAGGGTGTCTTGCGTATACATACAAAACAGGCAGCAGTTGAAGTATTTATTAATGGCCAGATGGTCTATGAATATGGCTATGACCGTTTTATGGAAGGAAAAACTGTTGGCACTGGCTACCAGTTTGTTGATTTTCCCAATAATTATAAAGGAAAGACATTAGTAATTAAATTTTGCGTAACAGAAGATAATGTTTTTTCAAAATTAGACCCTATACGTATTTATGACTGGAAAGATGCATACAGGGTCATTATGACAGAAAACAGAATTCCATTGTTTTTAGGAAGCTTCCTGGTTATTTTTGGGCTTGTAACTGGTGTAATTACAATTATTGTACTGGCAGTTTCCACAAAGTTTTTAAAAATATTCTGTGTTTCCATGTTTTCAATCTGCATGGGGTTATGGACATTATGTTATTATGATGTTATTTTAATTTTCTCTATACCGCTTTACTCCGTTTCACTGCTGGAGTATGTTTCTTTATACCTGTTGCCAATACCAATGACAGTTTATATGTATAGTGATGTTGCCAGCCTGGAGAACAGAGTTTTAAAAATACTATACTGGCTGCTTCTGTCAGTACAGCTTAGCTTTATAACTGTAGCGATGGTATTACATACAATGGATATTGTACATTTTGCTGCTACCCTTAAATATATGCATATAATTATTATATGCAGCCTTGTTTATTTCTTTATGGTATTGATACTTAACTTAAAGGCTAAAAAGAAGAAAAATAAATTTTTCCTGGCTGGTATGCTTTTTATTATAATATGTATTGCATATGACCTGGCTGGCTACTGCCTGGAACGCTATTCAGGCTACAGCCCTTTTAATCTTAAAGGTGTATCTTCTATAGGTGTAATGGTATTTGTTTTTATACTTATTATTGCTTTTTATATGGACATGACTAAAAAAGCAATGCAGGAAACAGAACGCAATTCACTGCTTAAAAGTGCATATACTGATGAACTGACACAGCTTCATAACAGGCGCTATTGTAAAGAATTTATGCAAAAAATTGATAAAGGAAGTACAAAAGGATATACTGTATTCTGTTTTGACTTAAATAATTTAAAAGTTATGAATGATACATATGGGCATGCAAAAGGAGACCTGCTGATACAAAGTGCAGCAGAAGTTATCCAGGAAACATTCGGAAATTATGGGATTGTTGCAAGAATGGGTGGTGATGAGTTTGCTGCTGTCCTGGAAACATCTGATGAAAGCCAGGTGATGATAATGGTAAGTAACCTTCATAAAAATATTAACAGGAAAAATGCAGAAACAGAAAACCTGGATATGTCTATGGCATATGGATATGCATGTGGCAGCCAGGACGAGCAGGAAATAGAGAAATTATACCAGCTGGCTGATAACCGTATGTATGAACATAAAGAAAAAATGAAAAAAGCGGGGCTGGCAGCAGCAAGATAGAAAAATATATTTACAGTTATCTTGTGCTGGTGTGTTATGGCAAAATACCAGAAAAAACATAAACTAGCAGGTTTGGCAGGATAACTGGGAATTTATGAAACAGACGTGAAGGATTGCTATAAATTATTTGAAAAAGTTATATAAGTTGATATAATGATGTTGGAGTTAAATAAGAAAGAGAGATTATAATATGAGTAATAGAGAAAGAATAATAGAACTGCTTGATGTTATACCAGATTATAAGATTGGTTATGTATTAGCATATGTCCAGGGAGTTGCTGCTGATGAAGAAGCAGATGACATTTTTTGTCAAAAAATGGTAGAAAATTATGAAAATGCGCCAGAAGGTGATAAGGAAGATATTCCTCTTGAAGAATGTAAGAAGGAATGGGGGCTTGTTTGATGTATCAAATTATCATCAAAAAGAAAGCTAAAAAATTTATTGATAAACTGTCTGCTAATGAGAGAAGAAGGATAGTACTTGCTATAGAACAGCTCCCAGAAGGTGAGGATATAAAGAGATTAAAGGGACACAATGGATTATTAAGGCTGCGTATTGGTGGTTATCGGATTATTTATTCTGTAGATAATGGGAAATTGGTTGTTTATGTTATAGATATAGATAATCGTGGTGATATATATAAGAAATATTAGCAGGACAAGATAAAAACAATTAGCAAGACAGCACAAAAGGAGGCATATTGCTTGTAAATATGCCTCCTGTGGTGTTTGGCGGGCCAGGCCAGCGCAATTTGCATGTAAACATGCATTGCTATATACTTTTGACCCTGGTATCATATAATAAATTAAATATCTTTTGCATTAGCAAGTTTATTTGCAAAATCGCTCATAGCTTCTGATATTTTTATCTGCTGTGGACAGACTGCTTCACAACTGCGGCAGCCAATACATGCTGACGGATGCTTTTCTTCTGGTACTGCCATTAATGCCATTGGTGCTATAAAACCTCCGCCAGTAAAATTATGTTCATTATAAAGCTTTATAAGCCCAGGTATGTCTAAGCCTTTTGGGCAGTGGCTTGTACAGTAATGGCAGGCTGTACAAGGAAGGCGTCTGCTTAAAATGCCATCTGCAATTCCAAGAAGCATGTCCATTTCTTCTTTTGAAAGAGGTTTTTCTGTACTAAATGTCTTAATATTATCCTGTACCTGTTTAAAATCTGACATGCCAGAAAGTATCATTGTAACACCTTCTATGCTTTGCAGGAAACGGAAAGCCCATGCTGGTATTTCCTCTTCAGGACGCATACCTGTAAGTTTTTCTTCTATATCATCTGAAAGTTTTGCAAGTTTGCCGCCACGCAAAGGCTCCATAACCCATACTGGAATGTTACGCTTGTTTAAAAGTTCTACTTTTGCTTTGGCATTCTGGAATGACCAGTCAATATAATTAAGCTGTATCTGGCAGAATTCCATTTTATCACCATATGCTTTAAGAAAACGCTCAAGGATTTCATAATTTCCATGTATAGAAAAACCAAGATGGCGTATGCGCCCATTCTCTTTCTGCTCTGTAAGGTACTTGAATATGCCATACTTTTCATCAAGGTAGGCATCAATATTCATTTCACAAACATTATGGAATAAATAAAAGTCAAAATAATCCACACCACATTTTTCTAACTGTTTTTCAAATATTTCCTGGACTTTATCCATATTTGACAGGTCATATCCTGGAAACTTTGAAGCAAGATAAAAGCTGTCACGTGGATAGGATTTAAGCACCTTGCCCATTACAATTTCCGAATTTCCGCTATGGTAGCCCCATGCTGTATCAAAATAATTAATGCCATTCTTTATAGCATAGTCAACCATTTCTGCTGTTTTTGCTTCATCAATCTTTGAATCATCGCCATCAAAAACAGGAAGCCTCATTGTACCCATGCCAAGTGCTGAAAGTGTAATATCCTGGAATTCTTTAGTTACCATTATTTAATTTCCTTTCTTTGTAATTTAGTTGTAACAAGAATGTTGGAAACTTTCCTGTTTTAAAATAATAATAAATCTATTATATACTTTTTTTGGAATATACACAACATTAAAGAGATAGATTTTCCAGTTATCTTAATATTTTAGCTTTTTGTGGATTTATGGGTTTATAATGGCAGGTTTCGCGTGCCATGATGCCAGCAATATTCCGTAAAATGGGCACTTTAACCCCGCCGGCATTTAAGCCCGCATGTTCCAGGGGAAAACGTAAGTTTTCTTTGGGATATGCGGGTTTTATGTGCCGTTGCGTGGGTTAATGTAGCGGGAGCGTGCCCTTTTACGGAATATTACTGGCTCTGGCACAGAAACCGTCCGTCCATCACCCACAAAACCCCGCACAAACACCAGATAACTGGAAATTTATTAAATAGTCAGGAATTATGTATTTTTTCAATGACAAACAGATTTCTTTATGGTACAATTAAATAGATTTTGGAAAAATTTAATAAAAATTGCCCTTGAGCATGTTTGGAAGTGCTTATTGCTGCATATTCAGACCAGGGGGATAAATTTTCAAATGCGCTCTTACAGGCAGAATGGAGGCAGTAATGGATTACAAAAATGCAGGTGTTGACATTGAAGCAGGCTACAAGGCCGTTGAACTTATGAAAAAGCATATTGACAGTACTATGCGTAGTGAAGTATTGGGAGGGATTGGCGGTTTTTCAGGTGCATTTTCAATAGAACCATTTAAGAAAATGGAAGAGCCAGTGCTTGTGTCAGGGACAGATGGTGTTGGGACTAAGTTAAAAATTGCCTTTGAGATGGACAAACATGATACAGTAGGGATTGACTGTGTTGCAATGTGTGTAAATGACATTGCGTGTACTGGGGGAGAGCCATTATTCTTTCTTGATTATATAGCATGTGGAAAAAATGAGCCAGATAAAATTGCGGGTATTGTAAGTGGCATTGCTGAAGGATGCAGGCAGTCAGGCGCTGCACTTATTGGTGGTGAAACAGCGGAGATGCCTGGTTTTTATCCTGCTGATGAGTATGACCTTGCCGGGTTTGCAGTTGGCATTGCAGACCGTAAGAGAATGATTACAGGGGAAAATATAAAGCCAGGTGATGTTATAGTTGGAATTGCATCATCAGGTATACACAGTAATGGTTTTTCACTTGTGCGCAAGGTGTTTGATGTTAGTAAAGAGAACCTTTCAAGAACTTTTGAATCGCTTGGTGGAAGAAGCCTTGGTGAAGCACTTCTTGAACCTACAAAAATATATGTTAATGCATTAAGGACAGTTAAAGAGGGTGGTGTTACCATAAAAGGATGCTGCCATATTACAGGTGGTGGTTTTTATGAAAATATACCACGTATGCTGCCGCAGAATGTAAATGCACAGATAAAGACAGACAGTTATGAAGTACCTTCTATATTCAATATGCTTGCAAAAGATGGTGATATTGCAAGGGAGGCAATGTATAACACATTTAATATGGGTATCGGGATGATGATTGCAATAAATGAAGCCGATGCAGATAAGGCCGCCAGCCTTATAAATGCGTCAGGACAGACTGCGTATATAGTTGGTGAAATAACAGAAGGTGAAAAAGGGATTACATTAGTATAATAGAAAGGCATGGTATTAATATGCAGAAGATAGCTGTATGTGTTTCTGGCGGTGGTACTAACCTTCAGGCAATTATAGACAGGATTGCAGATGGCACTATTAAGAATACGGAGATTGCTGTAGTTATAAGTAATAAAAAGGATGCATTTGCGCTTGAACGCGCCAGGAATGCAGGGCTGCCTGCTGTCTGTGCCAGCCCTAAGGATTACCCGGACAGGGAAGGCTTTGCAGATGCAATGATAAGAATATTCCAGGAATACAATGCAGACCTTATAGTGTTTGCTGGTTATCTTGTAGTAGTTCCTGGCAAGATAATTAAAGAGTACAAGAACCGTATAATTAATATCCATCCTTCACTTATCCCTGCACATTGCGGTATGGGATATTATGGGTTAAAAGTACATGAAAGTGTACTTGCTGCTGGCAATAAGGTAACAGGTGCTACAGTACATTTTGTAGACGAGGAAGCCGACCATGGGCCAATTATACTTCAAAAAGCAGTAGAAGTGTGTGAAGGTGATACCCCTGGAATATTACAGAAACGTGTAATGGAACAGGCGGAATGGAAGATACTCCCAGAAGCCATTAATTTAATTGGTGAAGGAAGGGTATATATAGAAAATGGCATTGCACATATAAAATAGCCGCAAGAACGCTGGAAGTGTTCTTAAATTCTATGGCATGTACCAGAACAAGAGGAGGCAGATAAACAATATGAAAGTTTTAATAGTTGGAAGCGGTGGGCGTGAACATGCCATTGCTTATAGTGTTTCTAAAAGTAAAAGAGCAGACAAGATTTACTGTGCACCAGGCAATGGAGGGATTGCAGGAATTGCAGAATGTGTAAATATATCTGCAATGGAATTTGACAGGCTTGCAGACTTTGCACAGGATAATGGGATAGACCTTACAATAATCGGCATGGATGACCCGCTTGTAGGAGGAATTGTGGATGTATTTGAGGCAAGGGGGCTGAGGGTATTCGGGCCACGTAAAAATGCAGCAATAATTGAAGGCTCAAAGGGGTTTTCAAAAGACCTTATGAAAAAATACAATATACCTACATGCCATTATGAGAAATTTACATCCCCTGAAGAAGCTATTTTATATCTTGAAAATGCCAGTTTCCCTGTTGTATTAAAAGCAGACGGGCTTGCGCTGGGCAAGGGTGTGCTTATTTGTAATAATTTACAGGAAGCAGAAGCAGGTGTTGCCGCACTTATGCTTGATAAACAGTTTGGTGATGCAGGAGATACTATTGTAATAGAAGATTTTATTACAGGACCGGAAGTATCTGTTTTATGTTTCTGTGATGGCACACATATTAAACCTATGACAAGTGCACAAGACCATAAGCGTGCAAAGGATGGTGACCAGGGGCTTAATACTGGCGGCATGGGTACATTTTCGCCAAGCCCGTTTTATACAGAAGAGATACAGAAGTTCTGTGAGGAAAAGATTTACCAGCCAACGATGGATGCTATGAAGGCAGAGGGAAGGGACTTTACAGGAGTGCTTTTTGCAGGGCTTATGCTGACAGAGGAAGGCCCGCGTGTACTTGAATATAATGCCAGGTTTGGTGACCCGGAAGCCCAGGTAGTCCTTCCGCGTATGAAAAATGACATTTTAGATGTAATTGATGCCTGTATAGACGGGAAGCTTGACCAGATTGAACTGGAATTTGAAGATAATGCGGCTGTATGTGTTGTACTTGCATCAGATGGTTATCCAGAACATTATGAGAAAGGCAAGCTTATAACTGGCCTTGAAAATTTTGATGGAAAAGATGGCTATTATGTATTCCATGCAGGTACTAAAAAGACAGAAGATGGAATAGTTACAAACGGGGGCAGGGTACTTGGTGTTACAGCCAAAGGTACAGACCTTAAAGAAGCAAGGGCAAATGCGTATAAAGCAACAGAGTGGGTAGAATTTGATAATAAATATATGCGCAGTGATATTGGGAAATCTATTGACCAGGCGTAGACAGGAGGAAAAACATGTATTCATTTGATGAAGTTAAAAATTTTGACCCGGAAATAGCAAAGGCTATAGAGCTTGAGACAGGAAGACAGAGGGATAATATAGAACTTATTGCTTCTGAAAACCTTGTAAGCAAGGCTGTTATGGCAGCAATGGGAAGCACACTTACTAATAAATATGCAGAAGGATATCCAGGCAAAAGGTACTATGGCGGATGCCAGTTTGTTGATATTGCAGAAGACCTTGCAAGGGACAGGGCAATGGAACTTTTTGGCTGCACATATGCTAATGTCCAGCCACATTCAGGTGCACAGGCAAACATGACAGTATTTTTTGCACTTTTAGAGCCTGGCGATACATTTATGGGCATGAACCTTGACCACGGCGGACACCTTACACATGGAAGCCCTGTAAACCTTTCTGGCAAATATTTTAAATGTGTGCCTTATGGTGTAAATGATGATGGTTTTATTGATTATGATGAAGTAGAACGCATTGCCAAAGAGAACAAACCTAAGTTAATAATAGCAGGTGCAAGTGCATATGCGCGTAAAATTGATTTTAAGCGTTTCAGGGAGATTGCAGACAGTGTTGGTGCGTACCTTATGGTTGATATGGCACATATTGCAGGGCTTGTTGCATCAGGATACCATGAAAGCCCTATACCTTATGCACATGTTACAACAACTACTACACATAAAACACTGCGTGGGCCACGTGGCGGCATGATACTTTCAAGCAAGGAATTTGCAGAGGAGCATAAACTTAATAAATCATTATTCCCTGGAATACAGGGCGGGCCGCTTATGCATGTTATTGCTGCAAAGGCAGTATGCTTTAAAGAAGCATTAGACCCTTCATTTAAAGAATATGGTAAAAATATAATTGACAATGCACAGGCGCTTTGCAAAGGATTGCAGGACAGGGGCATTAAAATTGTATCTGGCGGCACAGACAACCACCTTATGCTTGTAGACCTTGCAGATAAGGGGCTTACAGGTAAGGAAGTTGAAAAGTGGCTGGATGAAGCGCATATTACATGTAATAAAAATACAATTCCAAATGACCCACAGTCACCATTTGTAACAAGCGGTATACGTCTTGGTACTGCTGCAATTACAACAAGGGGCTTTAATACAGATGATGCAGATAAGGTTGCAGAAGCAATTGCAATGGTTATTGAAAATCCAGAAGGCAATAAGGCAAAGGCAGCAGAAATTGTTAAATCATTAACAGATAAATATCCGCTTTATTAATATTGGTTAATAAATATATATATTATTGTTCCAGGCAGACAAATCCTGCCTGGAATTGTTTTTTAACTTTTATTGGTTTGATATTGAACAGTACAGCATATTAAAACCATACTCTAAAAACTGGCTTTTAGACAGCCCCATTAAATTCTTTATATATTCCTCTTTATTAGTGGCAAGTTGTATAATGCCAGACAGCATGCCCCAGAAATTAAAGATTGCAGGCATAATTTCCAGGTTGTCCCGCAAATCACCTTTTTCAATTCCAGATATTAAAAAATCTTTTAACTTTCCATTTATTTTCTCACCTATATGGTAAGTTTCTTTTTCCTCTGGCAAATAATCCTGGCTTTCAAAATTAATATTGATTTTATCAAGTACCATTTTAAAATAAAAAGGAAATTCCTCCTGGTAGCGGACTAATCCATTACATATTAAATCATATTTTGTTCTGGTAGTTTCCTGCTGTTCTAATGCAGAAGAAATATAGCCATAAAGCTTTTTCATACTGTCCAGTACCAGAATACCTGTAATTTCTTCCTTATTTTTAAAGTATACATATAAAGTTGCTTTACTATATCCAGCTGCTTTTGCAATATCATCCATAGAAGTTGCAGCAATTCCTTTTTCCATAAACAATACAGATGCAGCAGCAGCGATTTTTTCCCTGTGTGCACTTCTAGGCTCTTTCTTTCTGCGTCCCATATCCTGCCTCCAGTCATTAATTAAACCTTGGGGTTAATTATAGATGCCATAAAAGGGGTTGTCAATAAAATAAATATTATAATTTTTTGTCTGTGGATGGTGGACGTAAGGTTTCATGGAGTTCCACTAAATTAGTCCATGACAGAAAGCATGCCGCTATGTTACAATGACATTATAATGTAGCGGAAATGTACCACTGTATGGAATATTCTGGCTCTGGCACACAAAACCATCCGTTCATCAAAAACAAAAGATAACTGTAAATTACTATCTATTGTATAGACAGATAGTATATAGGCTTTATTATAACCAGTATAACTAGTTGATTGAAAGATGTTTTTTCATATATTAAAATAAATATACAGGTTATATGTAAGCAGCTTAGTAATTTAGTGTTTTTTGTATCTATGCTGGTTATAAACTTTTATAGGGAGTGATTAGAATGAGCTACTTGATAGACGGGGTAAATATACAGGATTTTTGCCGTTATAATTATACGGTTAAAGAAAATATTATTATTTCCAGCCTGGGAAGGAAAGACCATCCTGCTGGAATGCAGATTGCAGCAAAGGAGGCAGGGCTGGCATATGTATCTGGGATGAACCAGCCGCCGCAATGGACGCTTTGGCTGAAAGCTGTCTGTACAGGGACTTTTTGAATAAACGCAACAGCAAATGTGCCAATATATTTGTAACACACCGTCTGGGTGCAGCGGCAAGTGCAGATGAAATATATGTTATGGAGAACGGGCGGTTTGTGGAGCAGGGAAGCCATGTACAGTTAATGCAGAAAACAGACGGGCTTTACCGCAGGATGTTCCAGGCACAGAAAGGAATGTATGAATGAAAAATATAATAAGAATTTTAAAATTAGTAATTCCCATTGTTCCGCTAAGGATGGCAGTTTAACACAAGGTTTTTCATTATTCTATTATATAAAACCAGTTTTATTGCTAATTGGTGTATATATGCTTCTTAAACTGTTTGGGCTGGTTTCAAAACAGTATATGGAATTTGGATATTTCAGGTACGTTTTTATGGGGTTAGATGCCATAATACATGAAAAAAGTGCGCAGATTTCTTTGGAATATTATGATTGTACGAAGTATTACCAGATTGTGCAAAATGCAAAGCGGGCATCAATGTTTCTGGTATTTACCACTAATTTGTCAGTGTTGTCACTGGTTCTGGTTTGTAATTTACTGTCTGTTGGAGGTTATCTGGATTCTATAAATCCATTGTTAATTATTTTTGTTGTACTTGCCAGTGCTCCTGTTATTATAGAGAAATTATGGGATGCAAAATACCATTCTGGTATTCTTAAAGATTTGGCACAGCCGTTACGCAGAAAGGATTATGCATTTAACAGCCCCGCTGGATTGTAACAGCGGGGCTGTAAGTTTATAAAACTTTTTAAAGAATTATATTAAATGAATATACAATGCTAATTATTTAAAGTTTTTATAAGAGGTTTTCTTTAATAAGTTTTTATTAGCTTTGCTTGAAGTACCTTTTACAGTAATTGTGTTCTTGCATCCTTTAAATGCATTTTTAGATACTTTGGTTAATTTTGCTTTTAATGTAAGTGTGTTTAACTTCTTGCAGTTCTGGAATGCAAGGTCAGGAATATTTTTAATATTCTTGTTTAATGTAATTGCTGTTGCTTTTGCGCCAGCAAATGCTTTCTTACCAATTGTCTTAACTGCATAATCTTCTTCGTCGCTGCCTTCTACAGTTGCACCAGCATTAAGCTTCTTAGCAGAAAGCCCTTTCTTAGATAATCCTGTTAATGTAACAACACCATCTGTAGAGTCTGTAGCTGCTTTTGTAACTTTATACTTAAAGTTGCCTGCTGTAAATGTATCTCCTTTTGCAAGCCTGTTGCTGTCTTCTTCAGAAGGTTTCTGTGTTTCTTCTGGAGCTGGCTCATCTGTACTTGTATCAGAAATCTTTTTGCCAGTTTCCTGGTTAATGTATTCACCGCTTGCGATATCAGCAAGTGCCTGGCTTAAACCATTAATCTTAAATGTGATTTCCATGCTTTTTGAAGGAAGTTTGATTTTTTCATTTTCATTTGCTTCAGCTAATGGATAAGCATCTTTGCCATACACATTTACAAACATAAAGTTATAATACTTGTCATCACTCTTTACTATAAGCTCTACTGGTGCATCATTTACTGCTGCGCCATCTATTTTAAGGGTAGCATCTGTAACAGTAATTCCAGGATAGAGGTCTTTCTGTATGTCAGTAGCAATACTAAGCATCTGGAATTTATTTGCTCCTGAAAGGTCAATACCTTCAATGGCAACTGTATATTCACCATCAGCAGTAATATGCACATCTGTTACCTTTGCATCTGTAGTAACTTCAGCACCGCCTGCCTGTATATACTCCCAGCTGTGGTTGTTAGTTGATAAATTCTTCTGTGGTGCATAAGCATTACGGTAATCCCAGTTACTTGTCTGGAATCCAGCATATGCGTGTATACCAGGGTTGCCCCATAAAGCACCATCAATGTATCCTGGTACATTAAGGACAGGAGTGCTTGCTGATTCAGAAATCTTTTTGCCAGTTTCCTGGTTAATGTATTCACCGCTTGTAACATCTGCAAGTGCTGTACTTAAGCCATTAATTTTAAAAGTAATTTCCATGCTCTTTGCAGGGATTTTAAGCTTTTCATTTTTATTAACATCTGCTAATGGGTAAGCATCCTTGCCCCATGTATTAACAAGCATAAAGTTATAATACTTTTCATCATCTTTTGCTATTGGTGTAACAGGTGCTTCTGTAACTACTTCGCCATCTGCTTTAAGAGTAGCATCTGTAACAGTAATTCCAGGATAAAGCTCTTTATCAATATCTGTAGCAATACTAAGCATATTGAAAGAGTTAGCAGCTGAAAGGTCAATACCCTCAACAGAAACAGTGTATTCGCCATCTGCTGTAATATGTACGTCTGTTACTTTAGTATTTGCAGCAGTAACTTCGCTTCCGCCTGCCTGCACATATTCCCAGCTGTGCTCGTTGTTGCCAAGGTTTTTCTGTGGTTTGTAAGAGTTACGGTAATCCCAGCTTGCTGTCTGGTAAGCAAGGTATGCATGGATACCAGGAGTGCCCCATAAAGTGCCATCAAGGTATTCTGGTACTTCAGCAACAGTGCCGCCTGGTGCAGTTGTTGTACTGCCTGTATTTCTCTCTGCACTAGTATCGCCTTTTGCATCATTTACTGTATTAAAGAAAACAGCAATATCTTTATAAGCGATAGCTGGCTTTTCACGGTCAAATAAAGCGCCTGTGTCCCAAAGGACTGGAACAGCATGGTATTTTGCTGATTCTGTAAATGTATCATTAAACCACTGTGTTACGCTTCCTGTAACACCAGAAGGGTTGCAGACACCACATTCACCAATAATAACAGCATAGCCGTCATTAGAGAACCTTTCAAGCATCTTGAAATATGCTACAGTTGCTTCCTGGTCTGCTATAGTATAGTCACCAGCACCATTATCACCGCAGAAATCCCAAGGTGTATAATAGTGTACAGATACAAACAGTTTATTTTTGCCATTTTCTGCTATATCTGCTGGCATAACAAATCTTGTATCAAAAGTTTTTTCAATATCTGTATTATATCCAGCTATAAGCAAGTGCCTGTTAGTGTTATTGCCGCCTGATTTACGTACGATATCTACAAATTTCTGGTTAATCTCATTTGTTGTCTTATAACATTCATCAGTTGTAAGATTACCAGAAACTGTTTCAATATCAGCGCCTGCATTGTTTGGTTTGCAATATCCTTTTGCAGGACCGTTTATGCAGATTGCATCATTAAGACGGTCACCAAGTTCTTCATTAGCACCTTCAAATATAAGGTGGTCTGAGTAATCTTTAAAACGTTCACAAATCTGTGTCCAGTACTTTTCATATCTGGTCCATGCTGCTTTACGTGTTTCTTCATCTGCTACTTTATTGCCGTCAGCATCTTTCTTGCATGCACCAAACTGTCCCCACCACTGGTTATCCCAATGGTCGTTAATAATAACATACATACCATTGTCAAGGGCATAGTTTACAACTTCTTCAACCCTGTCAAAGAGCTCAGTACGGATATTGTAATTACCATCATCAATGTCACCATTAGACCATGCTACAGGAATACGTACTGTATTAATGCCATAGCTATGTAATAAATCAACATATTCACGTGTAACTACATGTGAAGAATCAGGAGCATCCCATGCTTTGTCGAAATCTGTACCATTAAGGTTCTTCTTGTTTTCTACAAGATGGATTGCTTCCAGAGTATTTCCAATGTTAATGCCCATGCCCATTTCTGTATCAGCAAGCTGCTGTGCAGTCATTTCTTTACGCATAGTGCCATTATCTTTTACTTTAATTGTACTTCCGTTAGAAAGGGTAACTGTGTGTTCCTCACCAATATTTGATTTGTCATTCCATTTCATCCGTAAACTAATATCTTCTGCACCAAGAATTTTAGTAAGTACAGTATTCTTGTCTTCTTCAGCAGACACCTTCTGGCTGTCTGCCAGGGCAAAAATACCACTGGATGGTACAACCAGGGCAAAAGACATCAGGCCAGCTAAAATCTTTTTCTGTAATCCACGTCTCATTAAACTTCCTCCTTATTATTGTTTTTGTATATTACTTACAAATAACCAGATGGATACTTGTAAATTTATTATACAAAAAAGACAAAAATTGTAGTACATGAATAATTATCAATAAAAAGCCTTAATTTTTCGTGATTTAATTATTTGACAAGCTGGATTTAATGTATTATACTACCATACAAGTCCGATTTCGGACGATAGCATAATATGGAAGGAGGCACTAAATGGAAGGAAAAGACCAGGATACAGAAGATAACAACAGGATTATTAACAAAAAACTTTCAGAGTATAACAGCATTATCAAGGAAAATGAAGGGATTTACCACAGGGTTGCAAAAAAGAACGGGCTTTCTGATGGTGCTTTCTGGATATTGTATATGATGTGTGAAGAAGAGGGAAAACTTACACAAAGTGCGGTTTGTGATACATTCTGCCAGCCTAAGCAGACTGTAAATTCTGCAATAAAAAAACTGGAGCAGGAAGGCTTTGTGGAATTAGAAACAGTAGCCGGCAGCCATGGAAAACATATTAATTTTACACAAAAAGGATGGAAATTTGCAGAAGATACAATTTTTAAAATTATTGCAAGCGAACAGAAAGCCCTTGATGGTTTAACCTTAAAAGAACAGAAGGAATTTTTCCGTTTATTCCGTAAGTTTACAAAGCTGTTAAAAGAAAACATGGAAGAAATATAATGTTGGCTTAAGGAGGGGTAAAATGGGTATACAATTATCAGACAGGTTTACATTAAAGAAATTACTGCGCTTTTGTTTTCCGCCAATTGTAATGATGGTTTTCACTTCAATTTATGGCGTAGTGGACGGGCTGTTTGTATCTAACTTTGTTGGCAAAGTGCCATTTGCGGCAGTAAACCTGGTTATGCCGTTTATTATGGTAATTGGCGGAATAGGTTTTATGATTGGCACTGGAGGAAGTGCACTTGTCGCTAAAACAGCAGGTGAGGGTGATAAGGTTAATGCAAACCGTTATTTTACAATGATGATAAAGCTTACAATTATTTTAGGAGTTACTTTTTCTGTTATAGGTATTATTTTTATAAAGCAGATAGCAATAATGCTTGGGGCAACTGATGCGATGCTTGGCGACTGTGTTATATATGGAAGGATTGCATTATTGTTTAATACAGTTTTTATGCTTCAGAGTGTGTTCCAGACATTCCTTACAACAGCCGAAAAGCCAGAACTGGGATTAATAACAACAGTTTCAGCTGGCGTTACCAATATGGTGCTTGATGCATTATTTGTAGGTGTTTTCAGGTGGGGTGTTGCAGGTGCAGCATTTGCTACAGGCATAAGTGAATGTGTGGGTGGTGCTATTCCATTAATTTATTTCCTGCGTCCTAACAGCAGCCTTTTGCAGCTTGTCAGGACAAGGTTTGAAGCAAGGGTATTAATAAAGGCATGTACAAATGGTTCTTCTGAGCTTATGTCAAGCATATCTTCATCATTTGTAAGTATGCTTTATAACTTCCAGCTTCTTAAATTTGCTGGGGAAGACGGTGTAGCAGTTTATGGCGTGCTTATGTATATACAGTTTATATTTATAGCAATATTTATCGGTTATACAATCGGGACATCGCCAATAGCAGGATATAATTATGGTGCTAAGAACCATAAAGAACTGAAAAGCCTGTTAAAAAAGAGCTGGCTGCTTATGCTGGCAGCAGGGATTATTATGATGTGCCTTGCGCAGGTGCTTGCATATCCGCTTGCAAAGATTTTTACAGGATATGATGCAGAGCTTTTTGAGATGACAAGACATGCTTTCAGGATATTTTCATTTTCATTTATCCTGGCAGGAATAAATATCTTTACATCTTCATTTTTTACAGCATTAAATAATGGTGCTATTTCAGCAGCAGTTTCATTTTTGCGTACACTGGTGTTCCAGACTGCTTCTGTACTGCTGCTTCCATTAATATTTAAGCTGGATGGCATATGGTGTGCAAATGTGGTTGCAGAGGTATTTGCATTTATAATATCACAGACCTTGCTTTTTATTAACAGAAAGAAGTACCACTATATGTAATATATTATATATTAAGTACCAGAAAGTAAATAACCCCAGGAAAATATATGGTATTCCTGGGGTTAAAATGGCATACAGCGGTATATTCCAAGGTGAAGGCTGTCAAACTCATCTTTTCCACGTTCCCTGTATACGCCAATATCTTTTAAAAGCTGGTTAATAATACCATTACTGCATACAGGCCCGGTAACGGTCTTTCCGTTTACAAATAAAACACCTGCCTGTGTTCCATAACCTCCTGCATAGTCTGTTTCAATATAAACTAACTGTGAATGGAAGGAGTAGTGTTTAAGCAAATGTACAACAGGTGTTGTATAACAAACCATATCTTCAAAATCTTCAATCTTTTCCATATTTTCATCTTCTAAGAGTTCTTCAATATCATCATAAAGTGCGTCTGTTAAAAAAAGCAGGCTGTATCCCTGTGGAAGTTCCCTGGTTTGTGCTTTTACCCAGTCACCGGCTATTTTTTCTATAATATCTTTCTTTCCGATAATCGCTTGTATCATATGTCCCATATATCTGCCCTCTGTATTTTACTTATAAATATTTTGCCTGTAATATATGGATATTTGGTTTATGTATAGTATAGCAAATATAAAAGAGTGGTACAAGGGCAAAGACCAGTGGCTTGTACTTGATAAAGCGGCTACAGTGGAAGAAGCCATTGAATTGTTAAAACAATATAATATATATTTTTCTGGAGATACCGGGTGCTATTATTTAATTGCTGATGCAATAAGACCGCCACAGAAAGAACCTTGTTTAAGAAAAATTTGATAGAAATATGAGTGTGATTGTGGTATTCTATTAGCGGTACAAACCGGGATTTACCGGGAAGCAAATAAAGCAGAAAATAAGTGTTTAGGAGAATATTGTAAATATGAAAAATTTTATTAAAAATAAATACTTTGCAGTTTTTATAATATTAAGTTTTCTAATTTATGTAATGTCCAACGGAGAATGGTGTGTTCCTGTTTTTGCCTGGATTTATCCAATTTTGTTTCTGTGTATGGTTTATCTCAATCATACCCGGAAAGTATACCTTATAATTAGTTCTATATATGCTATTGGATTTGTTGTCCAGTTTGGGAGAGCCATTGGAATGGATATAAAGATATGTATACTGGTAGCAGTTTTGTTATCTTTTCTGAAAGTTTTACCATATATTTACTGGTCAAAATCAAAAATGAGATTTCAAGATACTATTATTTTTGCAAGTATCATGGTGTCAATAGAGTATATTATCTATCTGGTATATCCCATATTGGGAGGGCTGTCTGACGCTTATACACAATACCAGAATCTATATCTGTTACAAATAGTAACGGTAACGGGAATTTACGGAATTACTTTTTTAATGTATTGGACAGCGGCAATGGTTATATGGATTTGGAACAATAAAAGCAAAAAAGAATATATCAAAAAATACATTATCGTATATGGTTCTGTAATTGGATTGGTGTTTGCTTATGGAATTGTTATGTTTCATTTTGTAGGAAATTCAGATAAAAGTGTTAGGATTGCTGGTGTAACCGTTCCAGTTTCACATCTGCTAAATGATGATAAAGATGTATATTCTACATTTTATACCAATACATTTACTGATGAAAATATTACAAATGCAAGGAATAAACTATCATCAGTAGCTGATGGACTTTTCCTAAAAACAGAATTGGAAGCACAAGCAGGGGCAAAGATTGTTTTTTGGTCGGAACTGAATGGAGCGGTTTTAAAACAAGATGAAGATATACTGCTACAACGAGCCTCGGATATGGCAAAACAGGAAGAAATTTATTTGATTGTTTCGTTACTGGTGAAAACGCCTTATGTGGACTTAAAGGAAAATAAAACGGTAGCATTTAATCCACAAGGAGAACTTATTTCAGAATATTTTAAGTATGGACGTTCAATCGGAGAACTGTGCCAAAAAGGAGATGGAATGTTAAAAAGTTTTGATACAGAATATGGGCGGATTGCACCATTCATATGTTCTGATATGGCATTTTTGCGGAAAATACAGCAGGCAGGCAAAGATAATGTAGATATACTGATTATTCCGGCTTCGGATTGGAAAGAAATGACATTATTAGCTTCAAAAGTGGCGGTTGTGCGAGGGATTGAAAATGGAAGTAATATAATCAGACATACAAATAAGGGAATGTCGGTTGTTTCAGATTGTAAAGGCAGTGTGCTGGCACAGACCAGTTACTTTCAGTCTGATACAAAGACATTATCTGCACAGGTTACAATGAAAGGACGCTTTACTCTTTATTCGTATATTGGAAATCTATTTGTTTATCTGTGTAGCATATATTTGTTAGGTAGTTTCATAATTCCTAAAATTAAGCGGTTATTATGAAATTTTGTTAAAATTCATAGAACAAAAAATGCTATACCAATTTATGAAACGGACGTGGGCGATTTATATTCTGGCTTGTAATTCAATTTCCTTTATGGTACAATTTTAAGAGGCAGCATGTATTGTTATACTGTATAATATATATGCATTATAAATACTGTAGAATGGAGAAGTTACAAGAAAGGACAAGGTGTTAAAAATGATTACAAAAAAATTACATAAGCAGCAGCGTGGGGCTTTATATTTATCCCTGCTATGGACAGCTTTGGGTGCATTTCTTATATATTTATGTGCCCAGATATGGATTAACGGGCTAGGGGAAGAGGGCAATGGAGGCTTTGGACTGAAGCACCTGCTTTCTTCTTTTGTCTATGATTTATCAGAACAGGGCAGTGAAAATATTGCAAAAGGCATAGTTACGGCTATTGTTGCTGCTGCTTTTATATATGTACTGGTACATCTTTTTAAAGCATTACCTGGTATACTGCCGCAGAATACACAGCTTGGAAAGTCAATTTACAGGCAGATGCCTTCTAATTCAGACTTTAAAAGTTTCTGCAGGCAGATAGATAATGACATGTCAGGCGGTTTTAAAGATTTTGGTGGTGTTGTGTTTGCAAGTTCTTCATGGATTTTTGAAGATGAAGCAATGTGCCTTAGAAATGTACAGACAGTTTATGATGATATAGCGGGTGGCGGGAAAACAGTTACATTAAAAGATGCAGATGGTGTAAGCCTGGAATTTAATTTTATATTCCAGCAATTTGCTGTTGAACTAACAGAATATCTTAAAAAGTGCCTGCCAGCAGCAAAGTTTATATCAGATAGTGTGGAAGAAACAGAAGAGGAAGTTATACCTGAAATTGGTATAATACATAGCTGGCATGTCCAGAAAACACCTGAAGAAGTCCAGCATTATAAAGAACTTGCAGAAAAAGGGGATGCATATGCACAGACAGAATATGGCAAATGCCTTTTGTTTGGCAAGGGAGGTATAACTCCGGACGGTGACATGGCATACCAGTGGTTTGAAAAGGCAGCAGCACAATCATATGAAATTGCAAAAATGTATGCAGGGCATTGTGTTTTATATGGAATTGGTGTAAAGAAAAGGGAAGTAAAAGGCTGGAATATGCTTGATGAAGCATTGAATTATAACTATCCAGAAGAAAGCTCAAGCCAGCCACTTGCAGAGTATTCAGAATTTACAAACGAAGACCTTGTACAGCTTTTCTGGGATTTAGGAGATGCCCTTGAAAAAAGCATTGGTGTTATAACAAACTACAGGATTGCAGTTTATTACTTTAATATGATTAATGATTGGGGGCATCCAGAAGGTGGTGAGCGTATGAGCCACTATAAACAGAAAGGCGGGGAGTGGGTAAAGACAGACTGAGGGATTGGAACTTTGCATGTTGCAAAACCAGCCTGCCTGTACATGGCTAAGTAACAAGACAGGCTGGTTTATTTGTGCTTATTATTACTATCAATATAGGTAAGCAATGCAACGGGAAATGTACCACAACTGTCATGTTACGGCAATATCCTGCATCTTTTTAATCAGGACAAACGTATGAGTAAATGAATTAGTTTGTTTACAAATTGTCCATTCATGCGTTTGTCCTGAAATTATCCCCTTTAAATATTGCTAATGCCGTATTATTTATGTTAAAATAAGGAGAAAATTTTATATATAAGATTTATTTTTGCAGAAATGAGGTTAAAGGCAAATGAAGGAGTTACTTGTCTATATAAAGGAGTATACTAAGGAATGTATACTTGGACCATTTTTCAAATTATTAGAGGCATGTTTTGACCTGGCAGTACCACTTGTAATGGCATCTGTTATTGACAAAGGGATTGCATCAGGTGATAAGGGCTATATTTTTAAATATGGTGGTATTTTGATACTGCTTGCAGTTATAGGGCTTACATGCTCAATTACTGCGCAGTTTTTTGCTGCCAAAGCGGCTACAGGCTTTGCAGCAAATGTAAGATATGCTTTATTTAAGCATATAGAGTCACTTTCATTTACAGAGATGGACGGCATAGGCACATCTACTATGATTACACGTATGACAAGTGATATAAACCAGTTACAGTCTGGTGTCAATATGGCACTAAGGCTTTTCCTGCGTTCGCCATTTATTGTTTTTGGTGCTGCTGTAATGGCATTTACAATAGATGTAAAAGCAGCAGTTGTATTTGTAATCGTAATACCACTTCTTGCTATTGTTATATTTGGTATAATGTTAGCAAGTATGCCATTATTTAAAAAGGTGCAGGCAAGGCTTGACAATGTAATGGGCATTACAAGGCAGAACCTTACTGGTGTGCGTGTAATACGTGCTTTTAATAAAGAAGCAGCAGAAATTGAAAACTTTGCAGATGGCAATGGGAAGCTGGCAGCAATGCAGCTTTTTGTTGGGAGGATATCTGCACTTGCCAATCCTGTTACTTATGTAATGGTTAATATAGCGCTTATAGCGCTTTTGTGGACTGGAGGTATACAGGTTGATGCAGGAAACCTTACACAAGGTGAGATAGTTGCACTTGTTAATTACATGTCCCAGATACTTGTTGAACTTGTAAAGCTTGCTAATACAATAGTGCTTTCTACAAAAGCAGTAGCATGTGGAGGCAGGGTACAGGCAATACTTGCAGTCCAGTCTTCAATGGAGGAAGGGGATTACAGTGATAATGGCAGCATGGATACGCAGGATGCTAAAGACAGAACCAAAGGCGGGCTGGAGGTTGAATTTGAACATGCCAGCATGATGTATAAAGGGGCAGGGGCAGACTCTGTTTCAGATATAAGTTTTACAGCAGGTGCAGGAAGTGTAACAGGCATTATCGGGGGTACAGGTTCTGGCAAGTCCACGCTTGTAAACCTTATACCAAGGTTTTATGATGTTTCAGAAGGATGTGTAAAGGTTGGCGGCAGGGATGTAAAATCATACAAACTGGACACATTAAGGCAGGCTGTTGGCATAGTATTACAGAAATCCGTTCTTTTCCGTGGTACAATACGTGATAATATATTATGGGGCAACCCGGATGCTACAGATGAAGAGGTAACAGAAGCACTAAAAGCCGCCCAGGCATGGGAAATCGTACAGGGCAAGGAGAAAGGGCTTGATTATGTTATAGAACAGGGCGGGCGCAACCTTTCTGGCGGACAGAAACAGAGGCTTGCAATAGCCAGGGCACTTGTGCGTAAGCCGCCAGTGCTGGTTTTTGATGACAGCTCTTCTGCGCTTGATTTTGCAACAGAGGCAAAACTTAGGAAATCATTACAGGAGCTTGGATATAACCCTACCATTTTTATAGTATCACAAAGGACTTCATCAATACAGCATGCAGACAATATCCTTGTGCTGGAGGATGGCGCACTTGCAGGGCAGGGGACACATGAAGAACTTGTAAATAACTGTGAAGTTTACAAGGAAATATATAATTCCCAGTCATAGGCAGGATGCATTTTGTGATATGTGTATTATTAGCGGATTTTGGATATAATGGAGGAAGCAATGAAAAAAGCAAAAAATAATGATACCATAAAAATGGTTTTAAATTATATTAAGAAGTACAGGATTTCAGTTGTATTATCGCTTTTATTTGCTGCTGTAACTGTAGTTCTTACCCTGTACCTTCCTGTCCTTACTGGTGATGCAGTTGACTATATGCTTGGAAAAGGAATGGTGGATTTTGAAAGGCTTAAAACACTTATTATTAAGATGGCTGTAATAATATGCCTTACAGGGATTTCACAATGGATTATGAATATATGCAATAATAAGATAACGTATAATGTTGTAAGGGATATAAGGGAAGATGCATTTAACAGGATGGAAATCCTTCCGCTTAAATACCTTGATGCACATGCGCCAGGGGATATTGCGAGCCGTATTATTGCAGATGCTGACCAGTTTGCAGATGGGCTTCTTATGGGATTTACACAGGCATTTACAGGAGTGCTGACAATTATAGGCACACTTTTGTTTATGTTAAGCATTAATATATGGATAACTATAGTAGTTGTAGTTGTAACCCCGCTTTCATTTTTTGTTGCAGGGTTTATTTCAAGAAGGACATATAAAATGTTCCAGATGCAGTCCGCAGCAAGGGGTGAGCAGACTTCCCTTATTGATGAGATGATAGGAAACCAGAAGGTTGTCCAGGCGTACAGCCATGAAGATGAAGCGCTGGAAAGGTTTACAGATATAAATAAAAAGCTTGCAAAATATTCACTGGATGCAACATTTTATTCATCAATTACAAACCCTGCAACCAGGTTTGTCAATAACCTTGTATATGCTGGTGTGGGGGTTACAGGCGCATTATTTGTATTAAATGGTTTTATTACAGTAGGAGGGCTTTCCTGCTTCTTAGGTTATGCCAACCAGTATACAAAGCCTTTTAATGAAATATCAGGTGTAGTTACAGAATTACAAAATGCACTTGCATGCGCTGCACGTATTTTTGCGCTTGCTAATGAAGAGCCGCAAGTTCCAGATGCAAGTGATGCCAAAGCGCCAGAAACAGTAAAAGGGGAAGTTGTATTTGACAATGTACATTTCTCATATGTGCCAGAGCAGAAGCTTATTACAGGTTTTAACCTGCATGTAAAGCCAGGGCAGCGCATAGCTATAGCCGGGCCTACAGGATGTGGCAAGACTACACTTATTAACCTTGTGATGAGGTTTTATGATGCCACAAGCGGCAGCATAAAGGTTGATGGCACTGATATAAAAGACATGACAAGGAAAAGCCTGCGTGGTAATATAGGGATGGTATTGCAGGAAACATGGATTAAGGATGGCACAATATTTGACAATATAGTAATTGGAAAGCCAGAGGCATCAAGGGAAGAGGTTATAGAGGCGGCAAAAGCATCACATGCACACAGTTTTATAAAAAGGCTTCCAGATGGTTATGATACTGTAGTTAAAGAAGATGGCAGCAGCCTTTCCGGGGGTCAGAAACAGCTTCTATGCATAGCCAGGGTAATGCTTTTAAGCCCCCCGATGCTTATTCTGGATGAAGCAACATCTTCAATAGATACACGTACAGAGGTTAAAATACAAAATGCATTTGCAAAACTTATGGAGGGCAGGACTAGTTTTATAGTTGCACACCGCCTTTCCACAATACAAAATGCGGATATAATACTTGTAATGAAAGATGGCAATATAATAGAGCAGGGCAGCCATGAAAAACTGCTTGAACAGGGAGGTTTTTACGCAAACCTGTATAACAGCCAGTTTGCATGACCAGATACAAAAATGATACATGCCTGTTGTAAATTAATGGGCATGGGAGGCTGTTTATGAATAAAATATTAGTAGTAGAAGACGAAGAAGCTATTGCTGCATTAATAAAGATGAATTTAACAAAAGCCGGGTACCAGTGTGACCTGGCTTTTAGTGGTGTCCAGGGTGCAGACATGCTTTCAGAAAATAATTATGATTTGTGCCTTTTAGATATAATGCTTCCTGGGTTTAACGGTTATGAACTGCTTTCCTATGCAAAATCGCTTGAAATCCCTGTTATTTTTGTTACAGCCAAGGGGACTGTAGAGGATAAAGTAAAAGGTCTGAAATCTGGTGCAGATGATTATATTACAAAGCCATTTGAAGTGCTTGAACTTCTTGCAAGGGTGGAAAATGTTTTAAGGCGGTTTAATAAAACAGGCAGGTATATAGAGATTGCAGGGCTTCAGATAGATACAATGGCACGTATTGTAAAAAAGGATGGTGAAATCCTTAAACTTACTTATAAAGAATATGATTTGCTGCTGCTTTTTACGAGAAACCCGGGTACAGCCCTTTACAGGGAAACTATATATGAAAGGGTGTGGGACAGCCCATATATGGGTGACAGCAGGACAGTTGACCTGCATGTCCAGCGCCTGCGTAAGAAAGCAGGGCTTGAAAAGAATATTGAGGCTGTTTATAAGGTTGGCTACAGGTTTGTAACAGGGGAAAATGGATGAGGTTATTCTGGAAATTATTTATAACAATGTTAGGCTTTGTAATAGCAGCATTTATGGTATTTGGAAATATAATTATAAATATTCCGTTTAAATCTTCTATTGAAAGGGAAACAGACAGAAGCGTGGAAGAAATGCATATATTGCTGTATGCGTTTACAGCTTCACTTGACGGGCTGCCAGATGGCTACAGGGCATCAGGGCTGGCAGTTACAGAGATAACAAAATCGCTGGAAAAAAACCTTGGAAATAATAACAATATCATTGTCTATAATGAAGATAAAGAAATAATATATAATAGCAGCAGCTATGAAAGCACACTGGTAAATGCGGAACAAAAAGAGGATTATGCTATATGCAGCATAACAAAACATAATGGAAGTTATTTTACAGAGTGTTTTTTTGAGGTTAAAAGCAAAGCTGGGAATTATTATATTGGGATAAATAAAGAGATAGATTTTATATTTGAAGACAGGGAAATATTATATAATAATTACAGGCTTGCCCTTATTGTGTTATTTATATTTTCAGCAATATTATCATTTTTATTCTCTATAGGTTTTACAAGGCCTGTAAGAAAACTTTCTGCTGCCGCAAGGGATTTTGCAAGCGGCAATTACCAGAGGCGTGTTAAACCGTCAGGCAATGACGAGGTAACAGCGCTTGTTAATGATTTTAACAGCATGGCAGGGCAGCTTGAAGATAATATACACAAACTTGAAGATGATGCCAGAAGGCAGGAGGAATTTACAGAGGCATTTTCGCATGAATTAAAAACACCGCTTACTTCTATTATAGGTTATTCAGATATGCTGCGTTCAATGGATTTGCCCAAAGAGGATATTGTAACATCTGCAAGTTATATTTTCAAAGAGGGGAAAAGGCTTGAACGGCTTGCCTATAAAATGATGGAGCTTTCATTTGCTGGCAGGCAGGAGATAGAGATGGCAGCAACAGATACAGAAGAGCTTGCAGAAAAAATACAGAAAAATGCAGAATGTCTTTTAAAACCAAAAAAAATTATTTTAACAACCAATATTGAAAAGGGTATTATAAAAGGCGATATGGATTTGCTGCAGTCATTGTTTTTAAACCTTATTGATAATGCACGTAAAGCATGTAGTGAAGGTGGCAGGATTATTCTGGAAGGCCAGGATTATGGGGGAGAATATAAATTTTATGTAAAAGACAATGGCTGTGGCATACCAGAAAGTGAAACAGAAAAAATTACAGAAGCATTTTATATGGTAGATAAATCACGTGCAAGAAAAGAAGGCGGTGCAGGCATAGGGCTTGCCTTATGTGTTAAAATAGCAGGACTCCATAAAGCGGGATTTGAAATAAAAAGCAGCGAAGGAACAGGGACACAGGTTATATTAAGCTTTAAGAAGTAAATATTCCAGAAAGGTAAAAATGAACAGAAAAAAACAGGTTATATATACAGCGGCAGGTATTCTTCTTATCTGCCTGCTTTTTATGGCAGCAGTAGTTTCACCTGAATATTTTAAAAAATATACAGACAGGCAGTTATTTAATAGAACAGAATATATAAATGCAAGTTACGATGCATATGAAGTTACATACACATCATTTGCAGAAAAAGTAAAAGCAATAGGCAGAATTACTAATAGCGGGGCAGGTTATAATTCTGTAAAAATAAATGATACAGACTTTGATTATAAATATATTAATAAAATAATCAGAAAAGAGTTTAATACATTATATAAATGCGGTGTGCTGTATAATAAAATAAAGCTGCGTGCAAAAAAAATAGTTTCATGCGAAAAATATATGCTGTACCCGTCTGTTGAAAGAAGCAATTTAAAGGGCATATCATTTATAAAGGCTGTCTATAAATTAAAAAAAGGCATAATAGAAGTTTATATAGATGAAGAATACCATAAAATATATGATTTTGTAATTCCATCTGAATTATATTATAAGCAGGAAACAAAAGTCCATACAGTGGCAGGAACAGCTATATATAAAGATGTATATGCTGGTGAAAAATACGATGCCACCCCATATTATGATGATATGGTAAAATTATTAAAATACTATGATTATAATACATCAGGTGGCATATTATTATCACAGTTTATAGAAAGTGTTTATTACAACAGGGTTATAGCATTTGATGATGGCACAACAATCGAAACAGGAAGGATGGAGTATCAGGAAACAACAGGAGGGCAGTACTGCCATATAGGTATTCACCTGAAATACAAGCTATAATATATGGGATGGTTTACAGTTATCCTGGGTTTTGTGGATGGACGCAGGGTTTTATGTGTTCCACTAAATTATTACATTCCAGGGCACGCTTCCGCTACGTCAGACCACGCAACAGTGCATAGTATCCCTGTGCAATGAATGAAACTTATGTTTCTTTCATTGCACTTAATACGGGATACAAACACTGGCGGGTCTGAAGTGCCCCTGTAATGTAATAATATTAGATGGAACACATAAAACCTGCTGTACATCGGCAAAATTCCAAAAAACACAAAAATAAGATAACTGTAAATGGAGTGGTGGACGTGATTCAGGCTAACGGAACTTACCTGGAGTAGTATTAATGTTTATATAACTACAATTCCTGCACCATGTAACAAGTGGCTAGCAGAATAATCTCCACCACCCCATTTACAGTTATCTTATTTTTTGTTGTAAATTTAAGATGACAGGTTTAATGTGCCAGATGCCAGTAATATTCCATAAAAGGGGCACAAACCGTCCATCTTTACACAAACCCAGGATAACTGTAAACCATCCCACAAGTATTGTCGCTTTTTAAGCGTCCTTTTTTATTTATATATATGTTAGTATAATACCAGAAATTAATAAAGGGGATGGTTAATATAATAAAGCGAAGCAAAAAGAAATATAAAGTGGGTATGTTTGGCGGAAAGTTTATGCCATTCCACAAGGGACATTTTTATTGTATTGATGTTGCTGCTGCACAGTGTGAAAAAGTGTATGTGCTTCTTTTTAGCGGCGGGGAACAGGAAATGGAAATATTAATGCAAAACCCTGGTGAAAGTTATTTAAGTGCAAAAGACAGGGAGAAACACATTATATCTGCAATAAGAAACTATAATAATGCAGAGTTCCATTTTATTGATATTACAGGATGCCGCAATCCTGATGGTACAGAAAACTGGGATATGGAAACGCCGCTTGTACGTGCAATATGTGGCAGGATGGATGCAGTATATGGAAGTGAGCCTTCATATAAAGCATATTTTGACAGGGCTTATCCCGAAGCAGAATATATCCTCGTGGATGTAAAAAGAAAACATTACCCAATTAGCGGGACAGCAATCAGGAATATGGAAAACTGGAAGGAGAGGAAATTATGGATAATTTAAAGAAATCATTTAAAAGTTTAAATGTATATGAATGGATAATGGCAGGAGTTATGATTATTATTGCAGCATCTGTAATGGCAAAATCTTTTATAAACCCTTCAGACGGCGGCAATCCTGCATGGCTTGATGTTATTAATTTTATAAGTGCAGTATGTGGTGTTTTCTGTATTTTCTTCTGTGCAAGGGCAAGCATATCAAACTTTGGTTTCGGGCTTGTAAATACAGTTGTATATATTATTTATCTTGCATACTGGAAAATATATGGTACAATGTGCCTGGAAATATTTGTGTATTTTCCTATAAATATTATTTCATGGGTTTTATGGGCAAAACACAGGGATGGTGAGCGGAAAGAAATAACAATGGCAAAAAGGCTTAAATTATGGCAGGACTTAGTTATACTTGCAATAGTGCTGTTGTCAGCATGTATATACCATAGTATTCTTGTAAGGATAGGGGGCAATGTTGCATGGCTTGACGCATTTACAGTTGCTATAGGGATTATTGCAACAATACTTGAAATGTACAGGTATAGTGAACAGTATATGTTATGGATTATTACAGATATTGTTGCAGTAGCAATGTTTATTGTACATTTTGACCCTGTATACCTTACAAAGAAAAGCATTTACCTGGTAATGGCTATAGTGGGTCTGGTTAACTGGTGCAGGCTTAACCGCGAGCGCAACCTGGAAAATGCATAAAAATAAAATTTTTACAAATTCCTTGACCATGCCAGGGCATTATATTATAATCTTATTGGTAAATTCTTTTTAAGGAAAACATCCATAATGAATAAAGATGGGGGTACAGATATGAAATATGAATTAACTAAGGACTTAGAAACAGGAAATGCAATAATTGACAGCGAGCATAAAGAACTGTTTAATGCTGTAAACAATATTGTAGATGCCTGTAGCAAAGGCCAGGGACGCAATATAATAGAGTCTGCCATAAACTTTCTCTTAAGCTATGTAGACCTGCACTTCTCACATGAGGAGAAGTTACAGAGTGACAGTAAATATCCAGGAATTGCAGAACATAAGAAATTCCATGAAAGTTATAAAAAACAGTTAAAGGAGATTTCTTCACAGATTCCTTTTGACAATCCTACAATAACTGACCTGGTAAAACTGAACGGGCATATTGCAGTGCTTATAAACCATATACGCATAGAAGATAAAAAGCTTGGAAAGTTTTTAAAACAGCAATAAATTACATATATAAAACATAAAAATTCCTGGAGGCTTTATAACCACAAGGAGTTTTTAATTAAAATGAAAGAAGATGGTATTATTTATATTGAAAAAGATGGTATAATTATCAGGGATATACAGCCTGGTGATACAGAAGCATTTATAAGCCTGGCTTCTGATGGTTCATTAACAGATATTTTTGGTGACTGCACAGGCTGCATGGAATGGATGGGCAGCTGGGTAAATGAAGCAGCATGTCTGGCAAAGAAGGATAATCCTTTAAATGGCTATCTTGCATATAGCATTATATGTAAAGAAAATAACCAGGTGGCAGGGTCAGTCGGATGTTCTTATTATGAAGATACAAAAGAAACAGGAATAACATATTTTACAGGAAGGCTGTACAGGGGAAAGGGCTATGCTTCACTGGCAGCAGGCATATATAGCAGCTATTTCCTGGAGCATTACAAAGATATACCATATTTAATTGCAACAGTCCGTATGGATAATATTCCTTCATGCAAAGTTGCAGAAAATGCAGGTTTCCTGCTGGAAGAAACAAAATTGTACCAGGATATATATGACAAAGAACCATATAAATATAATTTTTATATTAAAAGAAGAAGTAAAATTTAGCAGTACAGGACTTATGCCATTGTTGTTAAAACCGCTGCTTTTGATAAAAAGCGGCGGTTTTTGGTTTTAAAGCCAGACATAACCTGATAGAATTTATAAATCCAGTTCCTTAAAATCAATCCAGAAATCATCATAAATATTAACCTTAATCTTGTCATGAAAGGTATAAACCTGTGGTTTAATGTCGGTCTGCTCAAGATAATAGACAAAAATCTGTTCTGTCCGGGAATCCACAATCCAGTATTCCCGGACTCCTGTATCTGCATACAGGTTTAGCTTCCTGATATAATCATTGCCAGGATTTCCAGGCGATACAATCTCAATAATCCAGTCCGGTGCACCAGTGCATCCTTTATCCGTAAGCTTACTGCTGTCACAGATAACACTGATATCTGGTTCAACAATTGTTTTCCTGTCTTCTTTTAACTGGACTGCAAAAGGGGCAGGGTATATATGGCAGAAGCCATTTTTTGATTTAATATACCGATGAATTGCTGCATGCAATTCACTTAATATTGTCTGGTGGATTCTGGAAGGTGCAGCCTGGTTATAAACCAGTTCCCCGTCGATTAATTCTGCCCTGGCATCTTCTGGCAGAGCATAATAGTCCTCTTCAGTATAAAAATGTTTTTGTGGCATTGGCATAGCGACACTTCCTTTCCTTTATCTTGTCAATTTTATAGGGATTGGAGAAATTCCATTTTATCTTAACTGCTATTATAATAACATAGTTAATGGAAAAATACCAACCCAAAATAGTTTGCCGTAAACAGGAAATTGTTAATTGCGGCAGGGATATATAAGAAACATTTCTGGCAATAAAAATTTTATTGAAATGGATTGCAGTTTTCAGATATTGTACTAGATGTACGTGATTTTATTTCCCTTTTTCTTAAACTGTATTTTTACATTTGATTTATTCCATTTTTTAATTAACTGTTTCGCTTTTGTCTTGTTTACTGTTGTTTTTGAAAAATTTTTATCTTTATTTACTTTTTGTATTTTTGTTTTTGAAGTAATTTTATATATCCTTTTTTTAGCTGGAAATCCTTTGTCTGCTGCACAGAAAGCATACTAGCATGATGGAACAAACGATTTTGCGTTTCATATAATTTTCTCTTTCCATGTATGTTTTTAGGTTCTTATTGCCAGAAATGTACTTATATTATAGTGCTTTTGGTGTCTGTTTTTTTTCCGTTTTTTTCATTTTGGAAATTCTGCCCAATAAAATTCTTTTTCTATATCATCTATACTATCTTTGTTGTGTTTTGTAAATTAATATGCTTAAGAAATGAAAAAAACGGAAAAATTTTCTAAATATCAATATGGTATGATATGCCGTATAAATTATGATATGTTACCTGTATCAAGAAAGGAGGCAAAATGTAGTTGTATCCGTAATATAGATACACAAGTTATACCGGTATCCAAAGACATTGCATGCCAGTTTCCAGGGCTGGCAAACTAAAATTTTAATGAGGAGGAAATTTAAAATGAGAAACTTTAAAAAAGTAATAGCCACTATTTTATCTGTAGTTTTGATTTCTGTATCAGTACCTGTATCAACACCTGTCACATCTTATGCGGCAGGCGTGATGGACTATACGTCTGCAACAGATTTGCCATTAAATGAAATGCAATTTATAACAATTCCAGGGAAGGAGCTGAAAACGGATGAAGATAACTGGGTATGGTATAAATTCCAGGTAAATCCTAAATCAAAAATTGAAGTGACAGCAACTCAGCTGGGAGCAGGGATGTATAGTAGGTTTGTTATACAAATTTTTGACGGTAAGTTTCATGAAGTATACTATCAGGATTTTAAAAATGTGTCAAAGGTTATGCAGGTTACAGAAGATAGTACCTATTATTTGCGTTTTAAATCTATTGCTACTATAGGAGTACCCAGTGATATTGAACTGTCGTTTATGGTAGAAGGGGAGTTTACTGAGCCGGCAACCGGACCAACAGCACAGCCAACAGTTGAGCCAGCAGCCAATCCTACAAATGCCCCAGCCGATGGTTCTGATATTGGTGATACAGATTCTGGTTTCTGGACAGAAGATGATAATACAGGTTCTGGCGTATATGATGATGAGCTTCCTGTGCCGGAAATTAAAGAAGTATCTAATAATAGCAAGAGCATCAGCCTTGAATGGTCATGTTCTGATACATCCAGTATTGACGGATACTATATATATCGTTCTAATGATGGAAAAAGCTGGAGCAGGATTGCTACAATTAATGATACAGAAATAGAGGATTATGAAGATACTGATGTAGCAAACGGTGAAGGCTATGGATATATTATGCGTTCATATGTAGATAGCAGCCAGAGTGAAAATTCTGTACCAGAATACACCTGTTTTTTAAGTAAAGTAAGTATAAAAAGTGTAAAAAGTACGGCTTCTAAGAAACTGACTGTGAAATGGGGCACAAATGATAAAGCATCTGGATACCAGATTAGGATTAGTACAACAAAATCATTCACAAAAACTACTACGGAAATGATAAAAGCAGCTTCCAAAACGAAAACTACAAAAACAATTGGAAATCTGAAAGGCAGAAAGAAATATTTTGTACAGGCAAGGGCGTACCGTTCCTATAATGGAGAAATTTATTATTCAGAATGGTCAAACTCTAAGAGTTTAAAAGTAAAATCTTAATGGATTGACAGTTTTCTGTTTCCTATTTGCAAATTTAGCTGTACACAGTATAATTAACCTGTTGTGCCAGTTTAATTTACCAGTCTTATAAACAGGGCATTTTAGCTGCTGAAATTTAAATATACAGCAGCCATAGCACTTGTATTTACTGGATTTTATCTGAACTGGCACAACGGGTTAAATTATATGTGGCTGGATTATTCTGCCAGACACTTATGTCTGTCTGGATTAAATGCCACAAAACATAATTCCCAGTTATCCTGTTAAATCTGCTGGTTTATGTTTTTTTGGAATTTTACCAGCAGACAGCAGGTTTCCAGAGTTCCATCTAAATATTATTCCATGACAGGGGCACTTTAGCACCGCCGGCATTTAAGCCCATATATCCCAGGAACTTTTGGGGATATATGGGCTTTATGTGCCGCTGCGTGGGCTAACGTAGCGCAAGCGTGCCCTGTAGTGGAATAATTTAGTGGGACTCTGGAAACCTTGCGTCCGCCATACATACACCAACACCAGATAACTGTAAATTATAACGTGTCTGGAAATTTATGAAACGGATGTGTCATAACTGTAAATTTTGTTGCTTAACTTTTATTAATGTTGTATAATATACCTGTTGTTTTGTTGCCAGTGCATATGTATTATATTATGCAGGAGGTACAGACAGCTGGAAAATAACCGCCGCAGGCTGCTTCTAGTGCTGTGGGGAAAGGAATGGCTATACATGGCACAGAAGAAAATAATTGCATTTATTAATGCAGAGAATGAAGTCCCGGCAAATGTTGGAAACCTGGCTTTAAAGTATTCTTGTGAAGGTGCAGATGGTTTATTTATCTATAATTATACAGGTGATGAACAATCAAGGGAAGAATTTCTGCTGTCTGCAAGAAATATTGAAAAGCAGATTGACATACCATTTTTTATTGGTATTTATGTAAACAGGTTTGAGGATGCCAAGAAAGCACTTTATACAGGTGCATCAAAACTTGTAATAAGGAAGGCACTTTTACCTGAAGAAGATGAGATAAAAGAAATAACTGCCCGGTTTGGCAAGGACAAGCTTGCAATAGAAATTGATATGAAAGCTGATTTCCATAATGCAAAGCAGTTAGACAAGTATTATGATATGGGGATAGGTACAGTTGTACTTAAACATATAGATACTACAGAAGCTTTCAGGGAGGCAGTTCTTGGGACAAAGCTGCACGTACTGATAAGGGATGGCTTAATAAGGAATGACCTTGCAGAACTTCTTTCTTATGAAAGCACAGAAGCAGTTATTACCAATTATTTTGAAGACAAGGATATTTATAAGGCAAAGCGCGCAGTTAAAAAACAGGGAATAGATGTGCCGCTTTTTGAAAGCCTTATAGATTTTTCAGAATTTAAGCTGTCAGGCAACGGTCTTGTACCTGTGGTGGTACAGGATTACAGGACAAGTGAAGTGCTTATGATGGCTTATATGAATGAAGAGTCATATAATAAAACAATTGAAACTGGCAGGATGACATATTTCAGCCGCAGCAGGCAGGAATTGTGGATAAAAGGTGAAACGTCAGGACATTACCAGTATGTAAAGTCGCTTATGCTTGACTGTGACAATGATACAATACTTGCCAGAGTGCACCAGGTTGGTGCAGCGTGCCATACAGGCAGCTACAGCTGTTTCTTTAAAAAGCTGGCAGAAAAGGATTATATAGAAACTAATCCTTTAAAAATCCTTGAAGAAGATTATAATATAATAGTGGACAGGAAAAACCACCCTAAAGAGGGTTCATATACAAATTACTTGTTTGACAAGGGGATTGATAAAATCCTTAAAAAATGTGGTGAGGAAGCTTCAGAAATTATTATTGCTGCCAAAAATGAAGGCAGTGAAGAACTTAAGTATGAAATTGCAGATTTTCTTTATCATATGATGGTACTTATGGCAGAATGCGGGCTTGACTGGGAAGATATAACAAGGGAGCTTGCAAACAGGCGTTAAAATAATTCCACCTGTCTGGATTAGCAACCCATACAGGTGGAAATAATTTATAATGTTTTGGAATAAAATATATAATTGCTGGGGTTAAACAGCAGAAAGGCAGGCGGGAACTATGGGTGTAACATTATTTTTAGCAAAAAACCTTGCAGATTTATCATTTGGTGGTGCATTTGCATGGTACTTTGTAAAATTCCTTATTAGCATTGTGGTTGCATTTGCAGGTATTAAAGCAGGCATTGCACTGCGCAAATCTAAAAATGCCAAAGCAGGTACAGAATTAAAGTAAAATGTGAGGCAGAATATGGAAATAGAGAAAAAATTTCTTATAAAATCCCTGCCATCTGGTCTTGGACAGTATAAGAAAAAGGATATAGAGCAGGGATATCTCTGCCTTGCCCCTGTTGTGCGTATAAGGAAAAGCAACAGCCAGTATATTTTAACTTATAAATCTTTGCCAGATGGCAGGGATAACGGGACTTCTGGTGTAAGGGTAAATAATGAGATAGAAGCGCCTCTTACCAAAGAAGGATATGAACACTTGTGTAAAAAGACAGATGGCAATATAATTAAGAAAACAAGGTATCTTATACCACTTCCTGACGGGCATACAGGGGAACTTGATATTTTTGAGGGAAATTTAAAAGGCTTGTATTTTATCGAAGTAGAATTTAAAGATGAAGAAGATGCAGCACGTTTTGTCCCTCCAGACTGGTTTGGCGAAAATGTAAGTAATGATGAAAGGTATGCAAATAGTTTTTTATCACAATGTGACAGCCTGGATGTATTTTTAAATTAGTGTACCTGTACAGCAGGAGTATAGGGCTTGTGCCTGTGCGCTGCCTGGCACAAAGCCTTTTATAAGCACAAAGCAGCGCAGAAACGGGGATTATTATGTTTAAAATATTAAAGAAAGAATATCTTGCCAATAATATCTGGCTTATGGATATTGAAGCCCCAAGGGTAGCAAAGTCATGTAAACCTGGGCAGTTTGTTATTGTTAAAATGGATGAAAAAGGGGAAAGAATTCCTCTTACAGTATGTGATTATGATGCCACAAAAGGCACTGTTACAATAGTGTTCCAGATTGTCGGCGCTTCTACAAAGAGAATGGCAGAATATGAACCTGGACAGTCATTTATGGATTTTGCAGGGCCGCTGGGATGTGCCTCAGAACTTACAGAGATAACAAAAGAAGAATTAAAGAAAGAAAGTATTCTTTTTGTATGTGGTGGTGTAGGTACAGCACCAGTATATCCACAGGCTAAGTGGATGAAAGAGCATGGAATTGATGTTGATGTTATAATTGGTGCACGTACAAAGGATATTATTATTCTTGAAAAAGAAATGGAAAAGGTTGCCGCAAACCTTTATATTGCTACAGATGATGGTTCATATGGGTTTAAGGGCAATGGATGTGACCAGATTAATGAACTTGTAAAGAACCAGGGCAAAAAGTATACAAGGGTTGTAGCAATCGGACCAATGATTATGATGAAGTTTGTTTCACTTCTTACAAAAGAACTTGGAATACCTACTATTGTAAGCATGAACCCTATTATGGTTGATGGTACAGGCATGTGTGGTGCATGCCGCCTGCAGGTTGGGGATGAAATCAAGTTTGCATGTGTGGACGGACCGGAGTTTGACGGACACCTTGTTGATTTTGACCAGGCTATGCGCCGCCAGGGAATGTATAAAACAGAAGAGGGAAGGGCAATGCTCCGCCTTGAAGAAGGAGATACACATAGCGGGGGATGTGGCAATTGTAATTAACATATAATACCAGTTATTGCGCAGGTTTTGGCGCAGGAATGGAGGAAATATATTAATGGAAACAGATGTTTTAAAAAGAGTGCCTGTGCGTGAACAAGAACCAGAAGTGCGTGCAGCTAATTTTGAAGAAGTATGTTTAGGATATAATAAAGAAGAAGCTATGGCAGAAGCGTCACGCTGTCTTAAGTGCAAAAACCCGCAGTGTGTCAAAGGATGTCCTGTAAATATAGATATCCCTGCATTTATAAAAGAGGTTGAAGAGGGCAGCTTTGATGAAGCTTTCCATGTAATTAACAAATATTCTGCCCTTCCTGCTGTATGTGGGCGTGTATGTCCACAGGAAAGCCAGTGTGAAGCAAAGTGTATACGTGGCATTAAAGGTGATGCTGTTTCTATAGGCAAGCTTGAGCGTTTTGTTGCTGATACTGCAAGGGAAAATGGCATTAAGCCTGTAAAGGCAGAAACAAAGAAGGGCAAGAGTGTTGCAGTTATAGGTTCAGGCCCTGCCGGTCTTACATGTGCAGGAGACCTTGCAAAGCTTGGCTATGATGTTACAATTTTTGAAGCATTACATAAAGCCGGAGGCGTTTTATCATATGGAATACCAGAATTCCGTCTTCCAAAAAGCACTGTAGTTGACAGTGAAATTGAAAATGTCAAGTCACTTGGTGTCAAGATTGAAACAAATGTAGTAATAGGCAAGGCAGTAACTATTGATGAACTTCTGGGTGAAGAAGGCTTTGACGCTGTATTTATTGGTTCTGGTGCAGGGCTTCCAAGGTTTATGGGAATACCTGGCGAAAATGCTAATGGCGTATTTTCAGCTAATGAATACCTTACAAGAAGCAATCTTATGAAAGCATTTGATGATAACTATGATACACCAGTATGTGCAGGTAAAAAAGTGGCAGTAGTAGGAGGCGGAAATGTGGCAATGGATGCTGCAAGGACTGCCCTGCGTCTTGGTGCAGATGTACATATCGTATACCGCCGTAGTGAAGCAGAACTTCCAGCAAGGGTGGAAGAGGTACACCATGCTAAAGAAGAAGGCATTATATTTGACCTTCTGGCAAATCCTGTTGAAATATTTGAGGATGAACAGGGAAATGTCAAGGGTATGAAATGTATACGTATGGAACTTGGCGAACCTGACGACTCAGGACGCAGAAGCCCTGTTGAGATTCCAGGTTCAGAATTTGTACTGGATGTTGATACAGTTATTATGTCACTGGGCACAAGTCCTAACCCTCTTATTTCTTCAACAACAGAAGGCCTTGAAACGAACAGGAGGAAGTGTATTGTTGCAGAAGAGTCAGACGGAAGCACATCAAAAGCCGCAGTTTATGCAGGTGGTGATGCAGTAACAGGTGCTGCTACAGTTATACTTGCAATGGGGGCAGGAAAAGCAGCTGCCAAAGGAATAGATGAATTCCTTAGTAAGTAAGGACTATAATTAACTATGTACTTTGTAAATTAATAAATAAGAAAAAAGCCTTTCCTGTGTTGTATTTTATGACAGCACAGGAGGTTTTTTTTAATTTACATGAAAGTGCTTTAAACAATGTAAATATGGGCATTGGGAGGTTTTTTAGTTATAAATATTGTGCATATTGTATATTTTTAAAAGAAGTTAAAGTATTATTGCACAAAGCAGATGACAGAAAATTACAAAAAACTACAAGATATTTGTGATATATGATAACTTATAGTGATTTTTTTATGTAACAATAACATTGTGCTATCTATGCATATTTGGTAAGATATCTGTAGAAAATCTCCTTGCGGTGCAGAACAAAATAAATTGTGTTATTATGAAATTTCCCCAAAGAATCTATACATTTTCTTTGTAAGCATAAAGAAACCGTTATATTTTCCCTAATTTATACTTAGAATGTAAAAATGTTTGTACTTTTTATTAATCATTAAAAGTCATTATTTAACGCATGGAGGTTTTCTATTAAAACCAGAGTGCCAGATAAAAAATGGTCTGGCACTCTGTTCTTGTATATGGAACAAATAATCTGCATCTTTTTATTATAAAGATTAAGCTGGCAGATTTGTTAAAAATATAAAGAAAGAGAGGATGGATAATGGACAGCATATATACTTACCAGGAATTTAAACATTTACTGGCAGAAGAAGTGAAGAAAAATTTTAATAATACGGCAGATATAGAAGTGCATACAGTTATTAAGAATAATTCACTTGAACTTGAGGGAATGATAATTGTGGAGGAGGGCAGGAGCGTTTCACCTAATTTTTATCTGGAATTTTATTATGAAGACTATTTAAAGGGAGCAGATATTGGTGATATTGTAAAAAGCATAACAGAAAAATACAATAAAATGCAGAATAACGAATTTGGCAGCTTTAATATGGATATTAATAATTGCATGGATAAAATAGTGTGCCGCCTTGTGTCATTTGAAAGGAACAGCAGGCTTTTAGAAGAAATACCATATATACCATTTCTTGATATGGCAATTATATTTTACTGCCTTGTAACTGAAGATAAAAATGGGATTGGTTCTGTGCGTATATCTAATTCAATAATGGAAGACTGGGGCATGACAGTAAAAACACTTTATACAGCTGCAATAAATAATACAGAAAGGCTGTTTCCCAAAGTATTCTGTCCATTAAAACTAATGCTTCAAAATATGCTAAACAGTGAAGACAAGGACATGCCAGAAATATTTGGAAGTATAGAAAACGGGTGTTATAATGAAGAAGAAGCACCATTTATACTTACAAACTGCAGAGGGATAAATGGTTCAGCAGCAATACTTTACCAGGACTGTCTGAAAGATATAGGAAAAATGACAGAAACAGGCATGTATATAATACCAAGCAGTATACATGAACTGCTTATAATACCTGATGACGGGCAGCTGTCAGCAGACGGGCTTAAAAAAATGGTAGAAGAAGTTAATACAAGCTGTGTGGCAGCAGAAGAAGTGCTTTCAGATATGGTTTACTATTATTCAGTAGAAAAAAATATAATTGAAATATGTAGTTAATCTATATAAAGTTTTTATCTTAAATATGAAAAATTCTTATGTTTCTGTTAAACTGTTTTTAATAGACTTTATATTCCCACAATGGTAAAATATTATAAATGAATGGCGCATAAATTATATAAAACAGGAGGTATTTTATGACAGATGGTGAAAAGCTGGATTTCATTATTAACAAACTAGGTAAACTTGACATATTAGAAGAAAAATTTAATACATTTGAGAATGGGTTTGATCATTAGAGAAGAGATTTGATGTATTAGAAAACAGAATGGATGCATTAGAAACAGATGTAAGAAGATTAAAAGAGAAAATGTCATAAACAACAATTACATAACATTATTGTTTTTTTCAAACCTAAAATAATTTATATATAATATAAGCATATAAATATATTACAATAACCCTGGCAGGAAACTGTAAGGGTTATTGTTTTTGGGTATAGTAATTTGTGATTATCTGTATTGCAATTTCTTTTGCAATGGAACTAGTTACTTCTCTATTATTGGTTTTTCCAAGATATATACAAAAATAAATCTGGTCTTTTTTTGTTCCAGCAGTTCCTGTAAACCATGTGTCGATAGTAATGCATTGTTTTACACCCATTCCTGTCTTTCCATATATAGGTATGCCTGGGCTGTCTTGTTCTGTTACAAGCATTGCATCAATTAATCTTTTTTGTGATTTATAACTCCATTTTCTAAAGCAATTAGTGATGAAATAATTTTGAATATAGAACATGGTGATTTTCTTTTATATAAAAAACGAACATATGTACTTGAAATAGTGTGCATTTCGTGGTATGCTGTTTATATAAATTATGAAAGGATATTACAGAGACAATGGCAGCGCATAAAGAAGTAATGAAATATATTAAAATAAGGAAAGCATATGAACATAACCTTAAGGGCATAGATATTGATATACCACGTGACAGTTTTGTTGTATTTACCGGGCTTAGCGGTTCTGGCAAGTCATCCCTTGCTTTTGATACAATATATGCAGAGGGACAGAGAAGGTATATGGAGTCTTTGTCCTCTTATGCAAGGCAGTTCCTCGGGCTTATGGAGAAGCCAAATGTTGAGAGCATTGAGGGGCTTCCGCCAGCTATTTCTATTGACCAGAAGTCTACTAACAGAAACCCAAGGTCAACTGTTGGGACTGTAACAGAGATTTACGATTATTTCAGGCTGCTTTATGCAAGGGCAGGAATACCACATTGCCCGAAGTGTGGCAAGGAGATTAAAAGGCAGACTGTTGACCAGGTGGTAGATGAAATTATGTCGTTTCCTGAGAACACAAAGATACAGCTTTTAGCACCAGTTGTAAGGGGACGGAAAGGGCAGCATGCCAAAGTATTTGAAAGTGCAAGGAAGAGCGGCTATATAAGGGTTGTTGTGGATGGCAATGTATATGAGCTTTCAGAGGAGATTAACCTGGATAAGAATAAAAAACATAATATAGAAATTATGGTGGACAGGCTGGTTGTAAGGGAAGGCATAGAAAGAAGGCTTACAGATTCAATAGAAAGCGTAATGCGCCTGTCAGACGGTTTGCTGGCAGTTGATATCCCTGGAGGGGAAAGGGTGAATTTCAGCCAGAGTTTTTCATGTGCAGACTGTGGCATAAGCATTGATGAAATAGAGCCAAGGATATTTTCATTTAATAACCCTTTTGGTGCTTGTGAGGTGTGTAACGGAATAGGTTATAAAATGGAGTTTGACGAGGAACTTATATTGCCTGACAAGTCATTAAGCCTTGCAGAAGGGGCAATTGCTATAAGCGGATGGCAGTCTGTCCCTGATAAGAACAGTTTTTCAAGATGCCTTCTTGATGCACTTGCAAAAGAGTATGATTTCAGCCTGGACACACCATATTGTGAGCTTCCAGAGGATATACAGAATATTATAATGCATGGTACAGATGGAAGGGAAGTAAAAGTGCATTATAAAGGGCAGCGTGGTGAAGGCGTTTATGATGTTGCATTTGAAGGTGTTATTAAAAATGTAGAACGCAGGTACAGGGAAACGAATTCTGATGTTTCAAAAAGGGAATATGAAACATTTATGCGTATAACACCTTGTAAGGCTTGTGGTGGAAGAAGGCTTAAAAAAGAGGCGCTTGCTGTTACAATAGCAGATAAGAATATTGCTGAAATTACTAATATGCCAATACGTACTCTTATGGATTTCCTTGAAAACCTTAAACTTAGTGAAAAGCAGCTTAAAATAGGCAAGGCAGTGCTTAAGGAGATACGCTCCAGGGTAAGGTTTCTTGTGGATGTCGGGCTTGACTACCTTTCACTGGCGCGTTATACAGGAAGCCTGTCAGGAGGTGAGGCGCAGCGTATACGCCTGGCTACACAGATTGGTTCAGGGCTTGTAGGCGTTGCTTATATACTTGATGAGCCAAGCATAGGGCTTCACCAGCGTGACAATGACAAGCTGCTCCAGACGCTTAATAAGTTAAAAGACCTTGGAAATACGCTTATTGTTGTAGAACATGATGAAGATACAATGTTTGCGGCTGACTATATAGTTGATATAGGGCCAGGTGCAGGGGAACATGGCGGACAGGTCGTGGCACAGGGTACAGCACAGGAAATAATTGATACACCTGGCTCAGTTACTGGTGATTATTTAGGAGGCAGGAAGAAAATCCCTGTTCCCGTTTCAAGAAGGGAACCAAAGGGATGGATTACTGTAAAAGGTGCGAAAGAAAATAATTTAAAAAATATTAATGTGTCATTCCCTATAGGCGTAATGACTTGTGTTACGGGTGTGTCCGGCTCTGGAAAGAGTTCACTTGTAAATGAAATATTATATAAATACCTTGCTAAAAACCTTAACCATGCAAGATGTATACCAGGTTCATGCAAAAGTGTTGAAGGTATAGAAAACCTTGATAAAGTTATTAATATTGACCAGTCACCTATAGGCAGGACACCACGTTCAAATCCTGCAACATATACAGGTGTATTTGACATGATAAGGGATATATTTGCGTCCACATCTGATGCTAAGATGAAAGGCTACAAAAAGGGCAGGTTTAGTTTTAATGTTAAGGGCGGAAGATGTGAAGCATGTAGTGGTGATGGCATAATTAAAATAGAGATGAATTTCCTGCCAGATGTTTATGTACCTTGTGAAGTATGCGGGGGCAAAAGGTATAACAGGGAAACATTAGATGTAAAGTATAAGAGCAAAAGCATATATGATGTGCTGGATATGACAGTGGAAGAGGCACGTGTGTTTTTTGAAAATATACCAAGCATACGCAATAAAATGGATACGCTTTATGATGTAGGGCTTTCATATATTAAGCTTGGACAGCCGTCCACAACACTGTCGGGCGGTGAAGCACAGCGTGTAAAGCTGGCTACAGAACTTAGCAGGAGAAGTACAGGAAAGACAGTATATATACTTGATGAGCCAACAACAGGACTCCACTTTGCAGATGTACACAAGCTTGTGGATATTTTAAGCAGGCTTGCAGAAACTGGCAATACAGTGATTGTAATAGAGCATAACCTTGATGTAATTAAAACAGCCGATTATATTATTGATATGGGGCCAGAAGGCGGAGAGAACGGGGGCACACTTCTTACATCAGGTACACCTGAAAGTGTAGCAGAAGTAAAGGAGTCCTATACAGGGCACTATATAAAGAAAATGCTTGGAAGGTGATGGTATGGCAGGAGGCAGGAATACTTTTTTCGCTATGATGTCACGTATGAAATATATTGAAAGATGGGCACTTATGAGAAATTCCGCTAAGGAAAATATAAGTGAACATTCCCTGGAAGTGGCAATAATAGCACATGCACTTGCGGTTATTGGAAATACCAGGCTTGGAAAGAATTATAACCCCGAACATATTGTAATGCTTGGGGTTTACCATGACTGCACAGAGATAATTACAGGTGATATGCCCACTCCTGTAAAATACAATAATGATGTAATACGTATGGCTTATAAGGAGATTGAAGCAGAAGCGGCTTTCCGCATAATTAATATGCTGCCAGAGGATATGCAGGAATATTATAAATGTTACTTTGGCGGTGAGGAAGACAAGGAGGCATTAAAGCTTGTAAAAGCAGCAGATAAACTATCTGCACTTGTTAAGTGCATTGAAGAAGAGAAAGCAGGCAATAAGGAATTTGTGTGTGCAAAAGCTTCTGTTATTGCAGCAATAGAGGATATGGAATGCAGGGAGGCAGGAATATTCTGCCAGGAATTCCTTAGTGCATATGGAAAGACACTGGATGAACTTTAAATAGACCGGGTATGGGATAATTTGCTGTTATCCTGCCCAGCCTTCTTGTTTATGTTTTTTCTGGAATTTTGCCAAGGAACAGCAGGTTTCCAGTGTTCCAGCTAAATATTATTCCATGACAGGGGCACTTTGGCTTCGCCGGCGTTTAAATCTGGTTCTTTCAGATTTTATGCGCCGTTGCGTAAGCCATCGTAGCACAAGCGTGCCCTGGAATGGAATAATATTTAGCTGGACGCGGAAACCCTGCGTCCGCCATAAACACAGGATAACAGCAAATTATCCTGTATACATTGTGTTGTATGGGAATTTATGAAATGGACGTGTTAAGGGATTTCTACAGATATGCCCCTGCCATAGTGTGTAATTATCTTTATATTGCTGTTTTGGAGCTTCTTGCGCAGCTGTTTTATTATAGTATCAATAACGCGCATATTGCCATTAAAGCTGTTTCCCCATACCTCTTTAAGTATAATATCTTTAGATACAGGAATACCATTGTTGCAGGCAAGTATATATAATACCCCGCGTTCACGGTTTGTCAGGTTTACCATATGCCCGTCTGTAAAAATATCTTTTGAAGCCATGTCATAGTATATATTATTTTGTGCCAGGCTGGAAAGTTTGTTGCGTATTCTTTGTGCAACTGCTTTAACAGGCGCTGTTTTTAGCTGGTAATCAAAACAGCCAAGCCTTAAGGCGGCAAGCTCATCATTAGCGGAATAACTTCCAGCTATTGCAAGGATGGGAGGCATTTTCCAGGCAGCCTGCAAATCCATGCTGCCTGGTTCATATTCCATAAAGTCCAGGAAGTCTTCAACAGGGCAGACAATAACACCTGTAGTAAGAAATGGGAATATGCTGCCATTAATAACAGCATCACAAGTGCTGTCAGCATATGTTATAAATATATTTTCGTCTGTAAATTCTTTCTTTAATTCTGCGTTCCATAATAAATCATGGCCGCATAATACGATGGAACTGTCCATATATTTTCTCTTTCTTTGGAAGCGGGATATAATCCCCTTTAGAAACTGCTGCAATATTACCGCTTTCTTCTATTTTGCCAGTCATACGTAAAACATCATCACCACTGCAGTTTTTTATGGTATACCTTTTATTATAAACATTAAAATATCCTTTTACTTCATCAGTTGCAAGGCTTGCAAATACTTCATTAACACCAGCGGCAAAAGACTTCTTCCTGCCGTCAGCCAGGGCATTTTCAAGTGCCGGGTCTGCTGTAAGCAGCACGCTTGGAAGCATCAGGCGTATTATAGCCATAAGGTAAAGTGTCATATCGCCATTGCCGCTTCTTTCTTTTTCATAACGTGTATGTGAAACTGGCAGGAATGGTGTAATATGTACAATCTGCGGGTCAAGTGCTTTTAGGAAAAGGAGGTCTTCCACAACATCCGTAACACCCTGGAATGGTGTGCCAGTCATAAAGCCGCTCCCTGTCTGGTAGCCGGTTTCCTTAAGCTCCCAGAGTGCCTGTTTTCTTTTAAGAAGTGACATCTCAGGCGGGTGCACTTTCTTAAAATGGGCATCGTTCGCCGTTTCATGCCATAAAATATATCTTGAAGCACCAGCTTCAAACCATTGCCTGTATATAGACGGCTGTCTTTCACCAAGACACAGTTCTACTGCACATTCAGGGTAAACTGATTTAATCATTGAGATAATCTGTGCAATCCTGTTACCAGTAAAGTAATAATCATCACCACCCATAAGCACAAATGTCCTTATGCCTTTGTTATAGCCTTCACTGCAGAATTTCATTATATCATTTTCATCAAGCCTGAATCTTGTAATAAACTGGTTATCCCTGCGGAGTCCGCAATAGTAGCAGTTATTCCTGCAATAGTTGCTGATTTCAATAGTGCCACGTATAAATATATTATTGCCATAATACTTCTGTTTGGTTTCAAGTGCTTTCTGGAAAATATAATCTGTAGTTTCCATATTTCTGTATCTTAGCAGTTCTGCCATTTCATTGCCAGGCAGCGTATTGTCTGCTGCAAGCTTATCTACAAGGTCTGTCCTGCATGTACCCATATCTATACCCCCGCCTTTCTTCATTTTAACTGTATTTGCAATGAAGAAAGTCTTGATTTATTAGCGTCCGGACTAATAGTTCATATTTATTATTATACTGCAATTAATTAATACCGGCAAGCAGTATTGTAATAAAAACAAGATGTGCAAACTATGTATTTTCAAACACTTTTGTGGAGGTATTTGTAGAAAAATAAAATGTTAAATATGGTATAAATGCTGTATAGTGCGGTTTTATAATGAAGGGTGGCATATTTACATGCACATCAGGTAGTTGACAATACTACGTGAAAGAGATAGTATTAATAATACAAAAATACAAGCTTGTCTTGGAATTTATTGTTCAGGAGGTAATATTTATATGGATGATATTGGGGAATGTGGGATTACCACAGATTTGGCAGGGCAGATAAACTGCCATTTTATATTTAATGCATTAAATACGTTAAAATATTCGGTTATTACAGGTAAACCTGATACCTGCCGCCTTATTGATGATATTGCTGCTTATATGCAGTACCGTATAAGGGCTGTATGCGGATTTGAAATGGTTTTACTGGGAGAAGAGATACAGAATATGAAATCTTATATTAATCTGGAGCAGGCAAGGTTTTCTTATGTACATGCAGAATACAATTTAGAGGATACAGATTTTACGCTTCCATCTATGAGCGTTATTTTTTTAGTTGAAAATGCTATCCATCATGGCCTGCTGGCTAAAGGGGATGGTGGGAAAGTATATATTAAAAGTTACAGGGACAATCTGTTCCACTATGCTGAGGTATGTGATAATGGCACTGGCATAGGGGAATACAAAGGCAAATATCCTGAAAGCAGCAATAATGGTATTGGAAACATTGCTGCCCTTGCAATGCGTATTGAGAGCATGGCAGGAGGCAGCCTTTTAGTAGAAAGCGTGCCAGGGGAAGGGACAAGGGCAGTAATAAAAATTCCTGTATAGATTGATTGGAGGGCAGGCATGAAAACTATAGTTGTTGATGATGAAAAAGCGGCAATAGAGGTATTTAAATACGAGGCATCAGGTATAGATGAGATTGATATTGAAGGCGTTTTTTACAATGGGTGTGATGCACTTGATTACGACGGAATAAGAAATATTGACCTCGCAGTCCTTGATATAGGGCTTAATGGACAGGGTATGGACGGATTAGAGCTTGGCAGTGAAATAAAGAAAAAGAATTCAAATATTATGCTTATATACATAACAGGCGATGAAAAATATGCAATGGAAGCTATTAAACGTGATGCGGCAGGATATATTTTAAAGCCGTATTCATCAGAGAAACTAAGGTATGCTGTTGAAACAGCAAGGCTTTTGTCAAAAAGAAATAAGAAAAGGGTTGTTGCAAGGACATTTGGATATTTTGATTTATTTGTAGATGAAAAGCCAGTAATGTTTAAAAGTGCCAAAGCAAAAGAACTGCTTGCAATGTTAGTTGACAGGCGTGGCGGTACAGTTACAACAGACCAGATTATTGGCACTTTATGGGAGGACAGGCCGAATGATGTTTCGACCCAGAACCTTTGCTGCAAAATATGTAAAACTTTACAAAAAGAATTAAATGATAATGGAATTGGTGACATGCTTATAACAGCAAGAGGTGTAAGAAGCCTTAATACCAATAAGTTTGAGTGTGATTTATATAAACTCCTGGATGGCAATAAAAACGTGGCAGACAGGTATATTGGGGAGTATATGATGGAATACAGCTGGGCTGAAAACAGGGCTGCACTTCTGGAAAGATATCTTTCAACAAAATAACCGGATAAATTTGTACAATTCCATTCCAATTCAACTTTTTTTCATCTGTGGCACAATTAATCCCAGATGTTTGGAGATTTGTGTGGATTTCCTGCCAGTATGAGGGTTTATAATGTAGAAATGTAATATAAATTGCAAGTTACATAAAAAAAGCCATAGAAAAAGGCAGAAAGAGAGGAAAAAATGGAAAATATTGATTTGCATGTTGTGATAGCAGATAGTAACGTACAAGACCGTGAAAGCAAAAAAAGGATTATGGAAGGCATGGGGATGAAAGTGGTTCTCTCAACAGGCGATGGGAGCAAAGCACTGGAAACAATTAAACAAAAGAAAATAGATGTTGTCGTTATGGACATGATTCTTCCTGGCGTTGATGGGATTGGAATACTGGAGGAGGTAAACAACAGCAATCAGAAGAACCGGCCTATATTTATTGTGGAAACAGCTTTACGTAAAGAGAATTTAGTTGAACAGGCGATACAGAGCGGTGCTGATTATTATATGATGAAACCAGTATCAGGGCAGATGCTTATTAAGCGTATGTACCAGATGGTAGAGAACAAGTATGGCCTGACGGCTTCTGTGAAAGCGGAAGACTATCCTGGAACTGCCAGTGTAGAAGTTAAAGAACCAGCTAAGAAAAATATTACCAAGAAAGGTTATACATATTCAGGAGACCTTGAAATGGATATTACAAATATACTTTTAGAAATAGGCATCCCTGCACATATAAAGGGATACCAGTATATACGTGAAGGAATTATTATGGCATTTTACGACAGAAATATGCTGCATTATATTACAAAATTTTTATATCCAGCAATAGCTAAAAAATACAAAACAACATCAAGCAGCGTGGAACGTACAATACGCCATGCCATAGAAGTTGCATGGAGAAGAGGGAATTTAGAAACATTAGAAGAGGTATTTGGAAATACAGTATGCGCTGGAAGGGGCAAACCAACCAATTCAGAATTTATGGCATTGCTTACTGACAAACTGCGTCTGGAATACAGGCAGAACCCAGCGTAATAATTATTATGGAAAGTGCCAGGACCAAAGATAATCCTGGCACAAATTTATGCCAGAAAGACAGTCTTTCCTTAATAATACATTTATTGTATTTAAAAAAACCAGTGTAAAAAATTTATAATAGTTTACATATATTTTATGTACAAATTAATGATATGGATATAAAATAATAAAGCCAGGCTATAATTAAGAGCAGTCTGGCTTAGTTTTGGTATAATAACCAGGTACAGTTTTATAAAATAATTATGTAAATATGGAATGAGGGAAGGCAATGGGAAAAGTAATTGGAATAGATTTAGGCACTACTAACAGCTGTGCTGCGGTTCTGGAGGCTGGAAACCCTGTTATAATTGCAAGTGCAGAGGGCGGCAGGACAACGCCGTCTGTAGTTGCATTTACTGACAATGGTGAACGGCTTGCAGGAGAACTTGCAAAAAGGCAGGCGGCAGTTAATGCTGACAGGACAGTTTATTCTATTAAAAGACAGATGGGAAATGACTACCATGTTAATATTAATGGCAGAAAATATTCGCCACAGGAAATATCAGCTATTATATTACAGAAGCTTAAAAAGGATGCGGAAGCTTACCTTGGAGAAAGTGTAACAGATGCAGTTATTACTGTGCCTGCATATTTTAATGATGCACAGAGACAGGCAACAAGGGATGCAGGCAGGATTGCAGGGTTAAATGTCAGAAGGATTATAAATGAACCTACATCAGCGGCGCTTGCATATGGGCTTGACCATGAAGAGAGCCAGAAAATCCTTGTTTATGACCTTGGCGGCGGTACATTTGATGTATCAGTAATAGAAATAGGTGACAAGCTTATAGAAGTGCTTGCAACATCAGGCGACAACCATCTTGGTGGTGATGATTTTGACGAGCGTATAGTGCAGTACCTGGTCAAAGAATTTAAAAAGACAGAAAAAGTAAAGATTGAAAAAGATACTGTTGCAATGCAGCGTGTGCGTGAGGCAGCGGAAAAAGCAAAGAAAGAGCTTTCGCAGTTAACAGAAACTAATATAAACCTGCCATTTCTATGGAATGGCAAAGGCGGTCCGAAACATATGGATATAAATATAACAAGGGCTGTTTTTGAAAGTATAACCAGCGACCTTGTAAAAAGGACAGAACAGCCTGTATTAGATGCACTTGGACAGGCTGGCATAAATGCAGCTTCCCTTGACAAAGTTATACTTGTAGGCGGTTCTACAAGAATTCCTGCTGTGCAGGCTATGGTAAAGAACATTACAGGAAAAGAACCATGCCATAACTTAAACCCTGATGAATGTGTAGCAGCAGGCGCATGTATACAAGGCAGCAAATTCAGCAATGAGCTAATGGCAGGTGCAGCAAATGATATAATTCTTATGGATGTCACGCCACTTTCGCTTTCAATAGAAACAATAGGAGGTGTTGCAACAAAACTTATAGGCAGGAATACCCCAATCCCTACAAGGCAGAGCCAGATATTTACAACAGCAGGCAACTTCCAGACATCAGTTGATATAAAAGTGTTCCAGGGTGAAAGGAGATTTACAAGGGATAACAAACTGCTTGGCAATTTCAGGCTTACAGGAATAAAACGGGCACTTGCAGGAGTGCCGCAGATAGAAGTCAGCTTTGATATTGATGCCAATGGCATTGTAAATGTATCTGCAAAAGACCTTGGCACAGGCAAACAGCAGCAGATTACAATTACTTCCAGTTCAAACCTTACAGAAGAAGAAATTGCAAGGGCTGAAATGGAGGCAAAAATGTATGAGTCAGAAGATGCAGCGCGCAGGGAAGCAATAGATATAAGGAATAATGCCGAAGCTTACCTGTATAAAATAGAACAGGCTTACCATGACACAGGCAAAAAGCTTGACAGATGCGTACGTTCTGCACTTAAAGCGGATATATCTGAGCTTAAAAAGCGTATAGTAAAAGCAAAACCAGAAAAAATAACACCAGTACAGGCAGGGGAAATAAGGCAGGCATGGGATAAACTGGAACAGACAGCAGGAATGGCAGGTATTAATATATAGCCAGGAGGGAGATAAATTTGGCTTACAAGATTTTGGTTGCAGAGGATGACAGGAGCTTAAACCAGGGTATACGCCTTGCCCTGCAAAGGGAAGAATTTGTATTTGATATGGCATATACATTAAAGGAGACACAGGAGAAATGGCAGAAAGAAAACCCTGATATGGTTATACTGGATGTTAATTTTCCAGATGGCAATGGTTTTGATTTCCTGCGTATGCTGCGCCAGTCTTCTAATATCCCTGTACTAGTAGTTACTGCAAATGATATGGAAACAGATGAGGTCACAGGCCTTACCCTTGGTGCAGATGATTATATTACAAAGCCTTTCAGTCTTATGGCATTGCGTATAAGGGCAGAAAATATATGGAAACGTACAAGGAATAATAGAACACAGGTTTATGAAGAAGCAGGCTATATGTTTGATTTTGGCCATCTGGACTTTAAAGTAAACGGGCAGGAAATAAGCCTTAGTGCTCCAGAGCAGAAGCTGCTTAAATTATTTGTAACACATCCAGGGCAGACATTGCCCCGTGATATTCTGGTAGAGAATATATGGACATGCGGCATGGAATATGTAGACGAAAACGCTTTGTCAGTTACAATAAGCAGACTGCGCAAGAAGCTTGAAATAAAGGGAAAGAGCAGTCCTGTTTCTACAGTTTATGGAATAGGTTATGCCTGGAAACGCCAGGAGGATTAGGCTGGAAAATCCTTCTAAGGTTGCAAAAAATGCAACCTTAGAAAGACTACATTTGTGCCGCTTAAAGGCGGCATGGGAGGCTATTATGGCAAGACAAAGTAAAATAGTGTCAAGGCTTGATAAGATGCTGACAGATGCAATCAATGGAAATTTTATTGAAGAAAATTATGATGAAACAGAACTTTCAAGGTTTGAAAGTAAGTTCCACCAGTATATTGCAGCAAATAAATTATCGGCAGAGAAAATCCAGGCAGAACGTGAAGCAATTAAAGAACTTGTAACAGATATTTCCCACCAGACCAAAACACCACTTGCAAATATATGCCTTTATACACAGCTTCTGGAAGAAATCTGTACACCAGGGCAGCTGCCTTATGTACAGCAGATACGTATGCATACAAAAAAGCTTGGATTTCTGGTAAATGCCCTTTCTAAGATTTCAAGGCTTGAGAGCAATATGATAAAATTACGTCCAGAAAGAGCGCCTGTTTCAAGGCTGTTAACAGACTGTGGCAGGTATATAAGAGGGATGGCAGATTTAAAAAATATTACAATAGATATTAAAGAAAGTGGAAATATATGGGCATTATATGATGCGCGCTGGACATATGAAGCTTTGTGTAACCTGCTTGATAATGCAGTAAAGTATTCGCCAGAAGGAAGTACCGTTACAGTATCTGCAAAGCAGCTTGAAATATTTACCTGCATAAGTGTGGAAGATGAGGGTATGGGAATTCCAGAAGAAGAGCAGGCACAGGTTTTCAACCGGTTTTACCGTAGCAAAAATGCATTAAACCAGGAAGGAAACGGGATAGGGCTTTACCTGGCACGTATAATACTACAAAGGGAACAGGGGTATATTAAAGTATCATCTGTGCCAGGAAGCGGAAGCTGTTTTAAGGTATACCTTTTAAACACATAATATAACATTCTTGCAAATCTGTAAGATTTCAGAAAGGCTCTGGAAAGAATAGTTTGATAAAATCTGTTTATGTAAATAAAATATTGCATAAACAGATTTTTTTATGCCTGTTTGTGACATGTTTTGCATGGCATGGCAGGATTAGTATTAAAATACAAAGAAAAGAAAGGCGGGTTATATATGGAAGTATTAAAGACTGAAGGACTGAAAAAATATTATGGTGAGGGCAGTACATGTGTGAAAGCATTAGATGGCGTAGATTTTACTGTAGAAAAAGGCGAATTTGTATCAATTATTGGCACTTCAGGCAGTGGAAAATCTACTCTTTTAAATATGATAGGAGGGCTTGACCATCCAACTTCTGGCACTGTAACAGTAGATGGGAAGAATATTTTTTCACTAAAAGAAGAGGCACTGACTATTTTCAGAAGAAGGAAAATCGGATTTGTATTCCAAAGTTTTAATCTTGTGCCTGTACTTAATGTTTATGAAAATATTGTGCTGCCAATAGAACTGGATGGCAATGAAACAGATAAAAGTTTTGTGGACAATATTATTAATACACTTGGATTACAAGATAAAATATATTCGCTGCCATCGCAGCTTTCAGGAGGGCAGCAGCAGAGAGTGGCAATAGCCAGGGCACTTGCAACCAAGCCAGTCCTGCTGCTTGCTGATGAGCCTACAGGAAACCTTGACTCTGTTACAAGCAATGATGTAATGGGGCTTTTAAAAGTTACAGGTGAACGCTTTGGGCAGACAATAGTTATGATTACACACAATGAAGAAATTGCCCAGATGGCAGACCGCATTATACGCATTGAAGATGGCAGGATTGTAAACAGCAGGGGGGTGTTTTAAATGCGTAAAGTAAAAAATAACAAAGCAGTAAAGCGCCTGGCGGTTAAAAGTTTTGGTGCAAGCCGTACACGCAATATTATGGCAATAGCTGCTATTATACTGACAGCTGTCCTTTTTACAGCAATATTTACAATAGGGCTGGGTTTAATAAAACATACAGAGCGTAGCTCAATGCTGCAGGCTGGCGGTGATGCGCATGGGGCAATAAAAGACCTGTCACAAAAACAGTATGATATTTTAAAAAAGCATCCGTTAATTAAAGAGTGTGGCAGGGATATGGTAACTGCCTATTCAGTTAATAACCAGGAATTTCTTAAGCGCCATGTAGAAATGCATTATATTGACAAGGAATTTTATTCACACTGGTTTATAGATATAATAAAAGGAAGAGCACCAGAAACAGCAGATGAAATTCTTCTGGACAAAAAATCAATACAGCTTCTTGGGGAAGAACCAGAGCCAGGCTGCCAGGTTACGCTGGAAATCCAGGTGCATATGCAGAGCAAACCAATAAAGCGTACATTTACAGTAAGTGGTATAACAGAGCCGTCAGTAATGAATGTTGGCTTTGCAATAATGCCAGAAGCATATATTGAAAAATATGCAGAAGAAATTGCACCAGACAGCAAGGATGCTTACAGCAGTACAGGCAAAATTTCAATGCATGTTATATTTGCAAATTCAATGAATATACAAGAAAAGCTGGAACAGGTTATTACAGAAAGTGGTTTTTCTATTGATACAAAGTCTGGCGATTATATAGAGTCTAATGCTAACTGGGCATATATAGCCAGTGGTACAGAAAGCGACCCTGTAACAATTATAGGGATTGCTGCTGCGCTTATTCTTGTAATGGTGGCGGGATATCTGATAATATACAATATTTTCCAGATTTCAATTATACATGATATCCGTTATTACGGGCTTTTAAAGACAATTGGCACAACAGGACGCCAGATTAAGAAAATACTCCGCAGGCAGGCATTGTGGCTTTGCCTTGCAGGCATACCTGCCGGGCTTCTTGCAGGTTTTTTTGCAGGCAGGTTTTTACTTCCTGTGCTGCTGATTTCAGAAAAAACAGATGGAACAGTTATTGTACCTGTATCACCACATCCGTGGATATTTATCTGCGCTGCTGTTTTTACAATAATTACAGTATTAATTTCTGAATGGAAGCCAGGAAGGATTGCAGCAAAAGTCCCGCCAGTTGAGGCACTCCGTTATACAGAATATGGGAAGAAAAATAAAAAGCCAAAGAAAACAACTGATGGCGGTAAAATTACCCATATGGCATTTTCAAACCTTGGGAGAAGCAAAGGAAGGACAATGGTAGTAGTGTGTTCGCTTTCCTTAACAATTGTATTAATGAACAGTGTTTATACAATAACAAATTCTATCAGCAAGGAAACATTCCTGTCTAAAATGATTTTAAGTGAGTGCATTATTGGAAATGCGGTTCTATGGAATTATGGTTACCGTCCATATGATGAAAAAACTGCCAGTGAAGAGAGCCTTTCAGAAAGCTTTGTTTCTGCATGTGCCAGCCAGGAAAGTTTTAAAGATGGCGGCAGGATTTATATGTCCTCATATGGTGTGGGTATGCCTGTAGAAAGCTGGGAAATACCAGATAATATAGAGAAAGATGAAAATGGTGTTCCAGGGAATTATGAACCAGCATTTAAAGAATTTATTCCTTTTTATGGTTATGAAGAAGGTGCATATTCCATAGATTTGCATGGAATAGAGCAGTTTGTACTTTCTAAAATGACAGTTACAGAAGGGGAAAAAGACAAAGATGTAATCTGGGATAAACTAAACACAGGCAGGTATATTATTTATGCTGTAGATGTAGATGATGACAATTCTATATTAAAAGACAGGGTAAAACACCATGCAGGGGATAAGGTAACATTAAAATATAATGATAAAATTACAAAAGAATATGAGATAATTTCAGTTGTAAAAAGACATAGTTACAGCCTGTCAAACCGTATTGGCAGCAATTTTTCATATTATGTTACAGCAGATGAATTTAAGGAATACCTGCCAGAACAGTTATTAATGAGCTTCCTTTTTGATACAAAAAAGGGACAGGAAGGCCAGATGGAAGAATTCCTGAAAAATTATACATCAAAAGAAGAACCATTAATGTCATATGAATCACGCAAAACATATGAGAAAAGTTTTAATGAACTAGTTGGGATGATAACTGTAACAGGAACAGGGCTGTCAGGAATAATAGGGCTTATTGGAATACTGAATTTTATAAATGTCATTATAACAAGCATAACAACAAGAAAAAGGGAATTTGCCATAATGGAGGCTATAGGCATGACAAAACGCCAGCTAAAAGGCATGTTAAAGACAGAAGGGATGTTTTACTCAGCCCTTTCAATAATATTTTCACTTGCAGCAGGGACAATATTTTCACTTACAGCAATAAAGACTATAGGTGGTGGTATATGGTTTATTGATTATAAATTTACACTTGTGCCAGTGCTAATAACATGCCCTGTACTTCTGGCATTTGGGGCACTGATGCCAGGAATTGTGTTTAAATTGCGCAAAAAAGAGAGTATAACAGAGCAGATAAGGGAGTAGGGATGGTTTGCAGTTATTTTGTGCTTATGTTTTTGTAATAGGATGGCGGACGGTTTTACGTGCCAGAGCCAGAATATTACATATAAGTGGTATGCTTCCACAATAAAAATACAAAAAACCATTGTTTCTGCCTGGTTTAGAAGGTTTAAACAATGGTTTTCTCTTTTAAGATGGTTTGTTATAACCTGGTATAATATTATTACTGTGCAGACTAGCAATATTGCCAATATAATATTATACACAAATTTATTCATTTTTTTCATTCTGGCAACCTCCTAAACCAATAAAATACTGGGCAGCAGGATAACTGTAAATTATCCTGGTAATGCTTGTGGCATGTGGGTATATGGTTATTTTATTTTTATACAAAAAGCAGCATGCCTGGAGTAAAATAACAACCAGACATGCTAAAGATGCCCCTGCCAAGGATTTTATGCCCCGCCTTATCCGGGCTGCCTCTTAATCCCTGCACAATCGGCGTGACAGGATTTGAACCTGCGGCTTCTGCGTCCCGAACGCAGCGCTCTGCCAAACTGAGCCACACGCCGTTCTATAATGAACCTGGGAATATAGTAATATAATGGTTTAATAGCTATAATAATGTCCAATATTTGTTATCATATACTTATGTGGGAAAATTGTCAATTGTTTTTTGGATAATTTCACGTCCGTTTCATAAATTCACAGACATATGATAATTTACAGTTATCTGGTGTTTGTGCCAGGACGGACGGTTTCCTGTGCCAGAGCCAGAATATTCATAAAAGGGGTACGCTTGCGCTACGGCAGACCACACAGCGGCACATAAAATCTGAAAAAACCAGATTTAAATGCCGGTGGGTCTGAAGTACCCCTTTTATGTAATATTGCTGGCATCTGGCACGCAAAACCTGCCACCATAAACCAATAAAAAATTTTACAACAGGATAATTATATATTATATGTAGTGGAATTATTCTGCCAGAAACTTCCGTTTGTCTGAATAAAATTCCACAAACCATAATTTCCAGTTATCCTGCCAAATTTGCTGGTCTATGGTTTTTTAATTGAATTTTGCCAGAGAACAGCAGGTTTCCAGTGTTCCAGCTAAATATTATTCCATGACAGGGGCACTTCAGCACCGCCGGCATTTAAGCTGGATATTTAATGTGACGGAATAAACGTAAGTTTATTCTGGAACATTAAATATCTGGCTTTATGTGCCGCTGCGTGGGCTGACGTAGCGGAAGCGTGCCCTGGAATGGAATAATATTTAGCTGGACACAGAAACCCTGCGTACATTATAAACACCAGATAACTGTAAATTATCCAATACCCGTTTTTTTGTGCAGATTTATAAAGCGGACGTGTGCTTTTTAAAAGATTTGTTGACTAAGCTGTATAATAAATTGTATAATAGCAATATAAAAACAGCCCAGGGGTACTTTATAAGGAGACAAGTCCTCTGGCATAACCCAGGAGAATGGTTAATTACCAGGAGGTGGCTATGGAGAAGGTAAAGGCAAAAAAAGAGAAAAAGGTAAGGGTAACTTCTATAAAATTTAAGCTTCTCAGGATTATTATACCAGTAGTTATTGTAATGGTTGGTGTACTTGTATTATTTTCATACAGGATATCCAAAGAGCTTCTTGAAAATTCATCACATAACCTGCTAGAACTGTCAGTGAGTAAACAGGCAACGCAGATAGAAGCATGGCTTAATGAAAACCTTGCTTCATTTAAGATGGCAAAGCAGAATATTGAAACGACAAGACCTGGCAGTACAGAGTTACAGACAGTTATTGATGGATATTATGGATTTAACCCAAACTTTAAAGACGGCATATATATTGCTGGCTCAGATGGAAGTGTTGTAAAGGCATCGCAGTCAGGGCTTACAATTAATAATGTAACAGAGTCTGTATGGTACAAGCAGGGTATTACAAGAAAGAACATGGCATATACAAGTTCTTACAAAAATGAAGATGGTAATGATGTAGTAAGTGCAACAGGAATTTTAAATGACGGTTCGGGTGTGCTAAAGGTTATATCTGCTGATTTGTCTATAGACAAGATATCAATAATAGTTAATTCATATATTGATATGGAAGGTGCACATGCATTTCTTGTGGACAAGGATACAAGGAAAATAATTGCACACAGGGAGTCTTCTGTTATTTCAAGCGGGCTTGGCGATAATAAAGAAGATAAATATTTTATGGCGCTGGATAGCAAGATTAGTAAGAATGATTTGGCATATTCTTCAGTAGAAGGCAATATGACAGTATTTGAGGAGATTTCGGGAACAGACTGGATACTTGTTTCATATGTGCCAGAATCACTTGTACTGGCAGATGTTAATGCTTTACGGACAAAGATGGTTGTTATAGGGCTTGTTTTAATATTGCTGCTCTGTGTGCTTATTGACCGTGTTGTTAATATAATGATACGCCCTGTAAGCAGGATTACTAATGCTATTACTACTATGTCTTCAGGTGATTTTACTGTAGATGTCCAGGTAAAAGGGCGTGATGAAATTGCGCTTATGGGCGGGAGTGTTAAGCAGTTTATGGCATCAATGCGTGATATACTGAAAGATATACATAATATTTCCAGCCAGTTAAGTGAGCAGGCATGGAACAGTGACAGCATATCATCAGAACTTTACAGTTCAGCCCAGACACAGGCAAGTTCTATGTCAGAGCTTAATACAACAGTTGACCAGCTTTCAGTTTCTGTAAATGAAATTGCAGAAAATGCAACCAGGCTTGCTATGGTTGTTACAGATACACATGAGGACAGCAGCCATGTGGATGAAAAAATGCAGGAAACTGTCAGTGTATCAAATAAAGGGCGTTCAGACATGCAGAAGATTGGTGTTGCTATGAAAGATATAAGCACCTCAATCAGTGAACTGAATTCTGCTGTAGATAAGGTTGGTGAAGCTTCAGAGGAAATTACAAAGATAGTTGCACTTATCGGGGATATTGCAGATGAAACAAACCTTCTGTCACTTAATGCTTCTATTGAGGCAGCGAGGGCAGGTGAGATGGGCAAAGGATTTGCTGTGGTTGCGGCACAGATTGGGCAGCTTGCACAAAACAGCACAGATTCTGTAGGCAATATTACAAAACTTATTGATGAAATCAGGGAGCTTGTTAATAATGCAGTAGTACAGGCTGGTACAAGTTCAAAGAATATTGATGAAAGCAGCAAGCTTATATATACAGCAGTGGAAACATTTGATATTATATATAAGAATATTGAAGAAACTAATGATATGATAGCACATATGATAAGCAAGGTTGGGGAAGTTGATGAGGTAGCAACAACAGTTGCAGCGATATCAGAGGAGCAGGCAGCAAGCTCTGATGAAATACTTGCAACTTCTGAAAATATGGTAGTACAGGCAAATTCAATTTCAGAGAACAGCCACAAAGTAGCAGGTGATTCAAAAATACTTGCAGAAACGGCAGAAAGGCTGTCAAAGCAGATTAATACATTTAAAATATAAACATACAGAAAGGAGACCAGGCGTTATGAAGAAAGCTATAAGTTTATTTCTGTCATGCCTATTGTGTATTAATGTGCTGGCAGGGTGCAGCAGCAAAGGCACAGGGGATGGCAGCGGCATAAGGATATACCTTACAGTATCACAGGCTGATACTTTCAGGTCTTCGCTTATAGATGCAGCAGCAAAGGAAGCTGAAAAAATTGGTGCAGAATTTGTTGCGGAGGATGCAGAGGGTGTTCTTGAAACACAGGTGGCACAGATTAAAAAGGCAACACAGGAAGGTTATGATGTAATATTGTGCAATCCTATTAATACAGATACAGCACTTGAGCTTGAAGAGATTGCAGGCAGCATACCAATAGTTTTTTATAACAGCTGCCCAGATGATAAAAGGCTTAAAGCTGACAAATATGTATATGTCGGGTCAAGTGAGGCGGATGCTGGAAGATACCAGGCTGAATATATACTGGAGAACAGCCAGGGCAAAGATGAAGTAAATATAGTAATTATGCAAGGTGAACTTGGACATTCAGCTACCAAAGAAAGGACAGATTCACTAATACAGGCACTTAAAGAGTCAGATAAAACCATAAATGTAGTATTTAAAGATACAGCAAACTGGGACCAGGGGCAGGCAAAGGATTTATTTAATATATTCCTGTCAACCGGGCAGCCATATGATTTTGTCGCAAGTAATAATGATTCAATGGCACTCGGGGTACTTGATGCATATGCTGAAAATAACATTAACCCGGCAGATGTGCCAGTGCTTGGTGTAGATGCAACAGCAGACGGGTGTGCTTCTATTGAAGAAGGGAAAATGGTATTTACTGTATACCAGTCTGCAAAAGGACAGGGTGAATATGCAGTAAAGGCAGCAGCAGAGCTTGCAAAAGGCGGCTCAATAAGCAGTATAGAGGGTGCAACAAAAGACAATAAATATGTCTATGTCCCATTTGAAAAGGTGGACAGTTCTAATGTAAGCCAGTATAAATAATATTAAAATATATTTAAGTAATCCAATACATGAAAGGTGGTTATAAAATGTTTAAAATTAATGACAATTATCTTAAGTTACCAGGAAGCTATTTATTTTCAACAATAGCAAAGAAGGTTGCAGCATACAGTGAGGCTAATCCAGGCAAGGCAGGCAATATTATACGCCTTGGCATAGGTGATGTGACACTTCCGCTCTCAAAGGCTGTTATTGAAAGACTTCATAGTGCAGTAGATGAGATGTCAAAGAAAGAAACATTTAAGGGATATGCGCCAGAACTTGGTTATGAGTTTTTGCGTACAGCAATATCAGATAATGATTATAAAAGCCGTGGGTGCAGTATTGAGGCAGATGAGATATTTATTAGTGATGGTGCAAAGAGTGATTCAGGAAATATAGGGGATATTTTTGCACAGGATAATAAAATTGCAGTCTGTGACCCGGTTTATCCTGTATATGTTGATACAAATGCAATGGCAGGACGTACAGGTGTTTATGACCCTGCAACAGAGAAATGGTCAGATGTAATATATATGCCTTGTACAAAGGAAAATAATTTCTGTCCTGGAACACCATCAGAAACACCAGATATAATTTACCTTTGCTTCCCAAATAACCCTACAGGTACAACAATAACAAAGGAACAGTTACAGGTCTGGGTTGATTATGCATTAAAATCAGGGGCAGTTATTATTTATGATGCTGCATATGAAGCATATATCTCAACTCCTGGTGTGCCACATTCTATTTATGAGTGTGAAGGGGCAAGGGCATGTGCCATTGAGCTTAGAAGCTTTTCTAAAAATGCTGGTTTTACAGGCACACGTCTTGGATTTACTGTTATTCCAAAAGAACTTAAGTGCGGGGATGTAACCCTCCACAGTTTATGGGCACGCCGCCACGGTACAAAGTTTAATGGAGCACCTTATATTATACAGGCAGCAGGTGCAGCAGTTTATACAGATGAGGGTAAAAAGCAGACAGCAGAACAGATTGCATATTATATGAATAATGCAAAGATTATAAGGGAAGGTTTGGAAGCAGCAGGCTATGAGATATATGGCGGTACAGATGCCCCTTATATCTGGCTTAAGACACCAGATAACATGACTTCATGGGAATTTTTTGATTATCTTCTGGAGAACCTTAATATTGTTGGTACACCAGGTTCAGGCTTCGGGCCTAGCGGTGAAGGCTATTTCAGGCTGACAGCATTTGGAAGCCTTGAAAATACTAAGAAAGCAATGGAACGAATAAAAGCAGGTGATGCAAATATATGATAAAAATATTCAAAAGAGTTTTATATACAGCCCTGGCAGTATGTGTACTGGCTGCCGCCGTACCAGTGCCAGCAGGGGCAGATGCCGTTCCGGCATCCGGTTATGATAAATACATTGCATTTGGTGCAGATTTAAAACCATCTGAGAAAACTTCTGTTTTAAATATATTCGGGCTGGCAGAAACAGACCTTGCAGATTATAAAACAATAGAAATTACCAATAAGGATGAACATGATTACCTTGGGGATTATCTTGACAAATCAGTAATAGGCACAAGGGCACTTTCATCAGTAATGATAGTAAAAACTGAAGAGGGAAGCGGAATCCGCGTATCAACTAATAATGTAAATTACTGTACGTCAGGAATGTACTGCAACGCATTAATAACAGCAGGTTTAAGTGATGCCCAGGTTACAGTTGCTGCCCCGTTTAATATATCAGGGACTTCAGCGCTTGTAGGTGCTATGAAGGCTTATTCTGTCATGACAGGGGAAGATATCTCTGAAAGTACAATGGATACTGCAACAGATGAACTTGTAACAACAGCAGAAGTTGCAGAAAGCATTGGCGATAATGACAAGGTAGTACAGCTTGTAGCTGCTGCCAAGCAGAAGATTTTTGAAGAAGAGCTTTCATCAATGGATGATATAAGGGATGCAGTAGAATCATCAGCAGAAGCACTTAAGATAAATATAGAAGAGGAAGATGTTGAAAAGCTGACAGCAATGCTTAAAAAGGTTTCAGAAGTTGATATAGATGTTGATGCTATAAAAGAACAGGCATCAGAAATTTATAATAAGCTTAAGGATGCAGGAATTGATTTTAGCAAAGTTGATACAAAAGGGCTTGCAGATAAGGTAGGCGATTTTTTTGCAAATATATTTAATGCAATAAAAGACTTTTTTAGCGGGCTGTTTGGTTAGGAAGGCGGAATATAGTTATGGCAAATATTATTTCAGATGAAACTATTGAGTATGTAGGAATTCTTGCAAAGCTTGAACTGGACAGTGAGGAGAAGGAACAGGCAAAGAAAGATATGGGGAGGATGCTTGATTATATAGACAAGCTTAATGAACTGGATACAGACGGGGCAGAACCGATGTCACATATTTTCCCGGTTAATAATGTATTCAGGGAAGATGAAGTGTGTAATGGTGACGGCAGGGAAATTACGCTTGCTAATGCACCTGAAAGAAAAGAGGACTGTTTTGTAGTCCCTAAAACTATAGTATAGTCTGGTTACAGCTTACCGGTTTGTAACTTAATGGAGGTAAAAATGTCTTTAATGAATTTGACAGCCACAGGGCTTGGAGAGAAAATAAAGAACAAAGAAATATCTGCACCAGAAGCTGTCCGGGCTGCGCTGGATGCAACTGAAGCGAAGGAAGCAGAATTAAACAGTTTTGTTACTGTTGACAGGGAAGGTGCTATAAAGCGTGCAAACGAAGTACAGAAGTTAATTGATGAAGGAAAGCTGGAGAGCCCTGTTGCTGGTGTGCCTGTTGCAATAAAGGACAATATGTGTACTGAAGGGCTGCTTACAACATGCAGTTCAAAGATACTTGGTAATTATGTTCCTTCATATACAGCAGAAGCAGTCCTTAACCTTGAAAGGGCAGGTGCTGTAATTATTGGCAAGACAAATATGGATGAGTTTGCTATGGGCAGCACTACGGAAACATCTGCTTACGGTGCTACAAAGAATCCCTGGAATACAGGGCATGTCCCTGGAGGTTCATCAGGAGGTTCATGTGCTGCTGTAGCAGCATGTGAGTGCCCTTATGCACTTGGTTCAGATACAGGTGGCTCTATAAGGCAGCCAAGTTCATTCTGTGGTGTTACAGGGATAAAACCTACGTATGGTACGGTTTCACGTTACGGGCTTATAGCATATGGTTCTTCACTTGACCAGATAGGGCCTGTTGCAAAAGATGTTACTGACTGTGCAACAGTACTGGAGATAATAGCATCATATGACAAGAAAGACTCCACATCTGTCAAGCGTGACAGCTATGATTTTACATCTGCACTTATTGATGATGTAAAAGGCATGAAAATAGGAATACCTTCTGATTATTTTGGTGAAGGGCTTGACAGTGAAGTAAAGGAAGCAGTCCTGGATGCTGCAAAGGAGCTTGAAAAGAAGGGTGCAGTTATTGAAGAATTTAACTTAAGCCTTGTTGATTATGCAATACCTGCATATTATATAATTGCATGTGCAGAAGCAAGTTCAAACCTTGCAAGGTTTGACGGGGTAAAATATGGTTTCCGTACAGAAGATTATAACGGGCTTCACAATATGTATAAAAAGACACGTTCAGAAGGTTTTGGCGCAGAAGTAAAGAGAAGGATTATGCTTGGTTCATTTGTACTTAGTTCTGGTTACTATGATGCATATTATATAAAAGCACTTAAAACAAAAGCACTTATTAAGAAAGCTTTTGATAATGCATTTAGCAAATATGATGTAATACTTGGGCCTGCTGCACCGTCTACAGCCCCTGCGCTTGGACAGAGTTTAAGTGACCCGCTTAAAATGTACCTTGGTGATATTTATACAATTTCAGCAAACCTTGCAGGGCTTCCAGGAATAACTGTACCTTGTGGAATGGACAGCAAAAACCTTCCTATAGGGCTGCAGATTTTAGGTAATTGTTTTAAAGAGAAAAATATAATACGTGCAGCGTATTCATTTGAACAGACAAGAGAATACAAATACAGCCCGCTTGCGTAGACGGGAAGCAGAATGGAGGTTTATTAATGAAACAGTATGAAACAGTTATCGGACTTGAAGTGCATGTAGAGCTTGCAACTAAAACTAAAATCTTCTGTTCATGCCCTACAGAATTCGGGGGTGCGCCAAATTCGCACACATGCCCTGTCTGTACAGGTATGCCCGGTTCACTTCCTGTTTTAAATAAAAAGGTAGTTGAATATGCTGCTGCTGTAGGACTTGCCACCAACTGCAGGATTACACAGAACTGTAAATTTGACCGCAAGAACTATTTTTATCCTGATAACCCACAGAATTACCAGATATCACAGCTTTATTACCCTATATGCAGGGATGGCGGGATTGAGATTGCAACAGAAGATGGAGGCACTAAGACTATAGGCATACATGAAATCCATATGGAAGAGGATGCAGGGAAGCTTGTGCATGATGAATGGGGCGAAAGTTCGCTTGTAGACTTTAACCGTTCAGGTGTGCCGCTTATTGAGATTGTTTCAGAGCCGGATATGCGTTCAGCGGATGAAGTAATAGCATATCTTGATAAGCTGCGCCTTATTATACAGTACCTTGGAGCATCAGACTGCAAACTCCAGGAGGGGTCAATGCGCGCAGATGTCAACCTTTCCATAAGGGAAGCAGGAACGGAAGAGTTTGGTACACGTACAGAGATGAAAAACCTTAATTCATTTAAGGCTATTGCAAGGGCTATAGAGGCAGAAAAAGAGCGCCAGATTGATATAATTGAATCAGGTGGCAAAGTTATACAGGAAACAAGGCGCTGGGATGATAACAAAGAGTATTCATACGCAATGCGTTCAAAAGAGGATGCACAGGACTACCGTTATTTCCCAGAACCAGACCTTGTGCCAGTAGTTATAAGTGATGAGTGGCTGGAAGAAATAAAAGCAGCACAGCCAGAGTTCCGCGACGAAAAGTTAAAGCGTTATAAAGAGGAGTTTAAAATTCCAGAATATGACGCCCAGATTATTACAGGGGACAAGCATCTTGCAGATATTTTTGAAAAGGCTTCTGCTATATGCAACAATCCTAAGAAAGTATCAAACTGGCTTATGGTTGAAACAATGCGCCTTATGAAAGAGAGTAATACAGAGCCTTCACAGCTTAAGTTTTCACCAGAAAACCTTGCTAAGCTTGTAAACCTGGCAGAAAACAAAGTAATAAACAGCCAGACAGCCAAAGAAGTATTTGAAAAAATGTTTAATGACAATACTGACCCTGAAAAATATGTTGAAGAAAACGGGCTTAAAGCTGTGTCAGATGACGGGGCGTTAAGGGAAGTAGTACAGAAAGTTATAGAAGCAAACCCACAGCCTGTAGAAGATTACCATAATGGCAAGAAGAAAGCAGCAGGCTTCCTTGTAGGGCAGATAATGAAAGAGATGAAGGGCAAGGCAGACCCTGCATCGGTGAATGCAATTCTTAAAGAACTTTTATAATATGTTTAAAAAGGTATAAGAACATGTTATAACATGGGAGGAGATTATGGAGGAAGAGCAGGAAATTGAAATTGAAAACAGAAGAAGCCAGAGAGTACCAGCTTTTATGCATCTCCAAGTTTCTTCTGTATTTAAACAGAATAATGTACATGTAAGCAATCTTAATGCACCTATAGAAGTTATTGATATATCAAAATACGGGATAGGTTTTGTAACAAAGAGTATTCTCCCAATAGGCTTTTATTTTGATTTAAGGCTTCAGTTTGAAGATGGAAGGGACAGCGTTAACTGTGTTGTAAGGATTGTAAGGAGAAAACAGCGTGACGACGGATTTACAGTGTATGGATGTGAATTTATAGGAATGTCGCCTGTATTTGACTATATATTTGATGGTACAGGAAAAAGCTGTATTAATAAAGAAGATTATCCAGAAATTGAAGATTAAAAGCAGAAAAGGCAGGTAAAACCTGCCTTTTCAATCTATGCTCTAATATCAAATGAGAAGCGCTTCATATCAGCCGTTGCAGATGTGTTGATTTTAGCATCAACAAATTCATTAACTGTACTTGTGCCTGCACCAGCCTGTGAAACATCGACCTGGCATGAATAACCCTGCCCGTTCAATGCACTTTTTAACATATCAGAATTAGTCCTGATTAAATCAATAGATGGTAAATCTTCAATGGAAAACTTTGCATTAATATCATTTTTTTTCTTATCCAGGTAAATGTCAATATCGCCAAGGTGCTCAAGTGTAAGATGGAGAAGCACATGTACATTTTCCGGGTTATGCTTAAGTTTTTCTTTTTGAGTATATACATATAAATCGGCATGTGCGTCCTGGTTCTGAAGCTTTAAAGGCATTTGCAAGTATGAAAATGTTTCACTTAATGTCTTCATAAATTCAATATTACTCTCCATATCATGCGCTGAGCGCCCCATATTATCTGAATCTTCGCCTGAAAGTGCAGTCTGTATAAGACCTTCAAACTGCTTTAGCTGTGTTTTCATTTTATCATAGAATGAATTTACTTCCCCTTCTTTTTTCAGTTTATCAGGTGTAAGTGTCCATGATGACTGTAAAAACTTCCCAAGTATATTTTCAAAAACATGAGAGCCCAGAAGCCCTTGTACAACAGAGGGTTCTGCAAGTGGTATAATGTTTTTGACAACCGTAATTACCTCTTTAGCTGTTGCTTCACCTGACATGGCTTTATTAATAAATGATTTACTTACAGGCAGGGAATTAAACTTTTCAAGCAGTTCACTGCGTTCACCTGCTGTAAGGAATGAACCCAGGCTGTCACTCTGACGGCTTTCTTTTCCATATAAATCTGCAAGTGTATCAATAATTGTATGGACTTGTGCCTGTTCCTGTTTTGTATCAGGCGTGGCTGCCTGTTGTAAAAAATTTAATGTATTATTAAAAGAATTCTTTGCAGTTTCTGTAATAGTCTGGAAAAACTTATTAGCAAAATTAAACCTGCTGCCAGCCTTGTCTGCTGCATTCTCCACCTGTCCTTCTGTTATTTCTATATTTCCAGGACTGTTTCCTGTTTTATTGCGACTGGCTGTTTCTTCCTCTGCTTCTGCTGCAATATTTGCATCCTGGGCAGGAATATTTTTAATGCTGTCTTCTGTCTGCTGCATTACAGCTTCTTCACCATCACCCTGCCCAAGTGCCATATTTATAAGGAAAAGCTGGTTTGTTATACCATCCTGTGTAATTCCTTCAGGCATTTTTGCAGTACCAGATATAATAGCATCACGTATTAAAGTGAGGGCATCATGTATGGATAGTGAACCATCCTTAAGCTGCATTATAACATCCTCTGTAAGAGGGGTTTCTGATAAAAGTTCCATAAGTTCCTGCATCTGGCTTGCCGTAAGCTGTGAAACGGATAGTGCGCCATCTGCTGTGCTGCCTGCCCCTGCTACATTGTCATAAAGGGCTATGGAAAGCAGCCTTTCCCCAAACGCTGATAATGTGCCGGAAGCGCCGCCGCTTGCAAGTGTATTAAGAAGTGCAGGTATATCTTTGGCAAAATCCTGTATCTGGCTTAAAAGCTGGTGTGTACCGTTCATATAACTGCTAAATTGTTTTACTGTATCAGCATTAATATCCATCATAAGACGGTTCATTATTGCCAGGGTATTCATATCATTAGTTTTATAATCATATGACTGCTGCATAAGGTGCTGTATAGACTCCTTATTAATTGGGAGCATATTATCCATCAGTGCTTTTACTGCACTCTGGTTGTGCTGTGTCGGCGGAAGCCCTGCTTCATCAAGAGCCTTGTTAATAAGGGTAAGCTCTGTTTCAGTAAAGCTGTTTTTAATGGCTTCAAGCAGTATGCTTCCGCCAGAAACCCCGCCAAGCATGAAAGCGGCAGTCTGCCCGATAGACAGCATTGGGTTTCCTGTAATTTTAGCCCGGAGTATTGTGTTATCTTCAAGTGTAACAGTTATGTCATTATTAGATAAATCAGAAACTTCACCCCTGATAATATCACCTTCATAGAGCCTTCCAGGGCTTTGTACCACACCGAAATCTTTAGTCCTTGCAGCACTGGCAGAATTAGCCTGTACAGAAGCGGAACTGTTCCTGCCAGCCGCCTGTTGCTGCCTTGCCTGCGCCTGGGTCTGCCTGCCGCCGGCAGCATGGGCATTTAAAGGGTTTATTTTTGGATTGTCCATAATATTCTCCGCCTTTCCTGCAAATCTCTTTCCTGTAAAACTGTTGCCAGTTGCACTCTATATATTTATCGTCATATATCTTGTGTTGTTTAACAGACGCAGGGTTTCAGGTGTTCCAGCTAAATTATTACACGACAGGAAAGCATGTCGCAGACATGGCTTTTGCACGCATTCCGCTACGTTAGCCCACGCAACGGCACATAAAACCGTCCGTCAACCCACAAAAAACTTTACAACAGCGTTATGACACGCTAAAATAGTATTTAGCAGTAAATATTTTATACTTATGGAGGCGTATATATGCGTTATGGTTCAATTTATCTGGTAGTAAAAGATTTTGACCAGTCAGTTTCATTTTATGAAAAAGTCTTAGATTATGGAAGTAAGTGCTGTTAATGGAAAACGTTTTGCTATGTTTAATTATAACGGGCTTAATTTGTGCATTATGAATGGTTATTTTGATTGTGATAACAAGGAAACCCTGTTGAGGTTACAGGCGGGTATACAGAAGAATAAATATGGCAAGTAATAACTAATAAAGGAGAAGCAGGGAATATGGTATTTGGAAAAAAGAAAAAGGCAAGGCAGGAATTAGACGGGCTATGGAATTCTATGGAAATGAGCTGCCAGAATAATTATAAAGATATGGCACATGAAGCCTTAAAGGACTTTGAGAAATGTCTTGAAAAATACTACCAGGATGGGATTATACCACAAGAGGAATACCATAGCAGAAGCCGTAAACTGGAAGAGAAGAAAACTGAACTGGAGGGATATGACCATAAGCAGCATATTGGGTGGTAGATGCTATATTTTTTTGCAGAATTTAGTTGAAAAATGCAACCATCTATGTAAAAAGCGTACATATATGGTTTATAAAAGATTATAGTTTTAATGGAATTACAAGTAAAAAAGCTGAAACAGACACAGAAAATATTCCGGCTATAAAGTATGAAAAAGATATTAAAGATAAAGACAGGTTAGAAAAAATTGTATGTGGGTTACAAACAGATTGGTGCTGTAGGAGGGGAACATGGATGGCTGGTTATAAAACCAACTGCTGATGTAACTTCAAAAAACCCTACAAGGAATAATGCTGGCGGGATTACAGAACTTCCTGTATTTAAAAATGAAGAAGGGCTTTGGAGTGAAAAGAGATTTCTTTGATGGTACTTCTCCAAACAAATGGTGCGTATGTTTTTGCTTAGACAAAAACAAAAGTTTCCCTGGAGCAGGCAGAAGAGAAGCCGCGTAAAGGCGGATTTCTTTCACATAACCCTTATGATAAGGATGTTGCAGCAACAGCACAGATATTGTCAGTGGAAATAGAATACCTTACACAAGAATACCAGGCATATTTACAGCCATTTTATAAATTTATAATTACAGATAAGAGCTGGGATATCTCTGATGTTATGACATATGAAAACTGGGAAGAATACACATCAGTTAGTGAAGTTTATGTCCCAGCAGTACAGGATAAGTATCTGGATATAAAAGAAAATGCTTTATTAAGGACAAACTAACAAATTGCGTTTTTTGCCAGACAGTGTATAATAGTGGAAGTAATAAATGGAGGGATAAAACATGGCTTCATGGATGGTACATATACGTATTGCAGATTTGCTTTTAAATAAATTTAAAAACCTTGAAGAAACGGAGTTTGTTGTGGGAAATATTGCACCTGACAGCGGTGTCCCAAGTGATGACTGGAGTTATTATATTCCATCAGGCGAGGTTTCACATTTTAGGGATAAGAATAAAAAAATACAGATTAATAAATACATAAGCAGGTATTTTACAAAAGAAATGCAGGAAAGTTATAATTCCAGACAGTATTCATTTTATCTTGGATATCTGGTACATCTTATGACAGATATTTTATGGAAGGAAAAAATTGCAGATGTATGTATTGAGAATCATAAAGAAGAAATAGCAGAAGATAAAAATGCATTTATATGGAAGATGAAAGCAGACTGGTATGACCTTGATTTTCTTTATCTGTCTAAAAACCCGCAATGTAATGCTTTTACAATTTATAAAAATGCAGACGGGTTTAAAAATACATATATTGATGGATTTACAGAGGATGCTTTTAGCAGCCGCAGAAAACATATTATAGATTTTTACAATGAAAAGAGGGAAAATTTAGACAGGTATTACCCATATCTGGATGAAGAACATATGGACAAGTTTGTCGCAAGTTCAGCAGATATTTTATATAGGCAGTTAAATAAAGTGTAAAAAATCCGGTAATACCATAAAATCCATAGCGTTACCACTCATTTTACAAGGAAGGGAGTGGCCCGCTATGGAAATATATATAAACAATTTTTAATTAGTATTTTTTACATGGTATTGTTTTTATAATGAATATCCCCATAAATTACGTACTTGTGGCATTATTTTATCAAGAGGCCATGTTTTGCTGCTGTTTTCCTTACTGTTAGGGTCATTTACAATTACATTGCCATTACTGTCTGTGCCTGACAGTACTATAAAATGTCCTGTTGTTGTAAAATCTCCTGGGCCTACGCTGCAGATTATTGGATTTCCTGAGTCTAACCAGTTTAATATACTTTCTTCCTGGAATGGGACTTCATTATAATTTAACCCGGTTTTACTTGCACCATATGTCATTAAATCCCATGAAGAGCCAGAACCTTTTACATAAAAACCATTATTTTCTGCCATTCTGGCAACCCTGTAAGGATTCCATTTTGTTTTGCCAGAAAGCCCGCATTGTACCATGGAAAGACAGGTTGGGCCACATCCTGTTACAGCTATAAAATCACCGCCATAATTTTTATATCCCCATCTTTTATCCCATTGCAGGAAAAGAGGAATTCCATCTGTATTTACATCTTTTTTAATATTTATTTTTACATTTTTATCTTTATAATTTTTATAATCCAGTACAAAATCCTTTGTTTCTGGATGTTTTTCAAAAAGAGTAACAAGGCTTTCAGGGTAATTTTCTTCTTTAAGCTGCCTGATTAAGTCATTCTTTTCAGTACCAGAAACAACTTCAGAAGTATAATTTCCATTATCTGTATTATCATGGCTGTTTATTAAATCAAAAATAATACTTGATAAAAATTTTGAAATAACCACACACATAATTATAAACAGTAATATTATTAAAATATTGGTAATTCCACGGAACTTTTTCTTTTTTTTCTGTTTTTTATTGTGGTCTTTCCTTAAAGGCATATTGTTATTATTTTTATTATAATTATTATATGAAACAAAAGTGCTGCTGTTTGTAACTGCTTTATCCATAAATCTGTACCTTCCTTTATTTTTATTCCAGGGGAATAATTGTTATTAATATATTACCAGATAATAAAGGTTTATCTTTCAAGATAGTCTTATAAAAAACTTATGATTTTCTTAAAATTTGCAAATATATACATTATGACCATTATAACCAGGTTCTGTCATGTATACATAATGAGTGTCTATACCATATTGCCAAGATACCATATTACAAGCGGCAGGTTTAAGTGGGCTTCTATAAAACTGCCTGCTGCTATAAGAAGCAGGCAGAGCAGTATAAATGGAAGCTGTTGTATTGCAAGCCTGCCCCTTCTGGGTTTAGGTGAATAGCTGTATGTATTTTCAAATGATGGATTGGTAATACATTCTATAAATTCATTATGGAAATTGTCACAATGTGCAATTACCATAAGGTAAACAGGAATAAAAAGCAATACCTGGGGGCATAAAAAGAAAAAAAAGCGGATTATTCCAGGTATGCCATGAAGTATAATATTAAATGCAAGCAGAAGCCCATTAGTAAACCCTGTATAAAGTGAAAATGCACAATAGTAATATGTCCAGATATTAGTAAGTGAAAACAGGTATAATAATACCAGAAGTTTTATATTTCTTTTAAGTGCTAATAGGAAAATATCAGATTTTTCTATGTCCAGTCCAGGCAGGTTAGTAATAGTTTCATTATAAATTGTAATCAGGGGTGAATACAGGTTTTCTTTTAATAAATGTCCAGTTATACATCCAGCTATAATTCCAATTATAGCAAAAAACAACGTTATCTTACATGGTACAGGAAGTTTGCTATGCATACCAGTCTTTTTTTGGATAGATTTCATTAAACCTCCGCAGGATTTCTATAAAATCCAGATTATTTGTTCATATATAAATATGGGACAATCATATAATTTATGTATAAAACTTTTGTAACGTTTTGTCAAATGCAGGGAATATAAAATGATTAGAAGTATAATTTGTCGCAGTATTTTAATTGAACAAGAATGTATTCTGCATTATTCTTTTATTAGCTTGAAAATTTATGTGGATTTTGCAAAATGCAGGGACACAGAAAGGAATTTATATGAAAAAATTATTTGTTACAGGCATTATTTATATTTGTCTTTTTATATTACTGGTAGCAGGTATTTTTAATCTTGGAAAGAATTTTAATGAAAATATTTCACAAAGTGACGGGGTAGCTGTTACGGCGGAGGATATACCAGACAGTAGTGTACAGAATACAGAAGTTCCAGAAGATGCAGATAACGTGGATACAGGTAAACTAGAAACAGATAAGATGGAAGATAAGGTAGTTGTAAAGGGTGATATTTCAGAAGATGTTACCCCGTTTAATTATAATACTACAGCAGACAAATATCTGCTTGATTTGTGTTATGCAAGCCTGTGTAATATGAAAGACAGAAAGTGTATAAGCAAAGATGTTGCAAATACCTATAATAAAAAGACGGATATTACAACGTTCAAGATTACTCTGGATGAAGAAGCAGAAAATGTATCTGGAAGTAAAATAACAGCCGATGATTTGTTGTTTAATTATTATCTGCGGGCAGATACAGGTTATACAGCTGATGGAGGTATATCTGCACTTCCGGTTGCAGGAATACAGGAGTACAGGTATGGCACTAAGAATATCACATCAGTTAAAAAGAAAATAGTAAAAAAGTTAAAAAAGCCTGATAAGAGGACAGCCTTTCTTATTAGAAAACATATTATAAGGCCAGTGCTTGAAAAAGAATATGAATGGGTATGTTCCCTTTATAAACAGGAAACATATGATTATATAACAGACAAATATCCACGTAAAAAAGATTTATTTGTTTATTTTTTTGCATATGGGACAAATTATAAGACAAAGGGAAAGAAGATTGAAAAAGTTATAAATGATGTAATCAAGTCTTATGGTTCTGACTATAATAAACTTGGAAAAGTTACAGGTGAAAATTATAAAAAGCAGGCTGAAGGCATTGCATTAAATGTTATACAATCAGATAAAAAGTTTAAGTTCCGTACAAAGAATATAAGTGGTATTAAAAAGCTGGATGATTATACAATCAGTATTGATGTAAAAGGAAACAGGAAACCTGGTTATATTAACAGGCTTGGAAGCATGTACATAGTATCAATGGAAAACTGGGGAAACAGTGCATTATTTAATGGTACAGACCAGTTTGGATTTAAACGTGGCAAAGCAGGGAATATATTAAAAGGAAAGAAAATTGCCAATGATGAAACAGGAAATTATACAATACAGGAAATAACAGATGGTGTTTATACACTTGAAAAACGGGGAAGGGAATAAAAAATAACTGGACGTAAATATAACAGGAATATTTACGTCCTTTGATAATTATATTGCTATAAACGGAATACCATTATCCTTTGCATACCATTCTGCTTCAGAGCCTTCCACGCCTTTTATACAGAACCCTGGAACAATACATTCCCCTTTTATTTTAAAACCAGTTTTCCGTGGGTCTGTGTATTCACGTATTTCCATATATCCGACAGACAGTTTGCGTATTGTCTGTACACTTTCTGGAATTGCCAGTTCTAAAAGTGATGTGCAGTGGTAAAATGTATAATCCTCAATGATTTCTATGCCTTCTTCTATAATAACTTCTGACAGGTTTTCGCAATCAGCAAAGGCTTCGTCTGTATATACTACACTTCCTGGTATAACTACTTTTTTAATATATTCACTTCCTGCAAATGAATTTGAAATGTCTTTTGTGCCTTGTGGAAATGTAAAGCTTTCAAGTTTTGTACCTGAAAATGCATTGGCAAAGTTTTCAACTCCTGCCGGGATATTAATTTCTTCAAGGGAGAAGCAGCAGTTAAAAGCATATTCAATAGATTTAAGGCTTTGTGGAAGTGTAATGTTTTTAAGGTTTTCACAACCATAGAAAGCACCTGTAATATATATTACACCTTCTGGAACAACAGCACTTTCAAGTTCATAGAAACCATCAAATGTACTGTCAAGTGATACAACATTATTGCCATCAATAACCTGGGGAACGGTTATATTTGTCTGGCATCCATTGTAACGTAAAACTTCTATACCTTCCGGGCAGTCTTTCGGAGGCTGGAAATCATATGTCCACAGTCCGTCACTGCTTGTATGGATTTCAGGTTCTTCATCTTCATCATATTTATAAAACCAGTCATAACTTTCACCAGTGCCATACCGTCCGCGTCCGTCATTGTAATATGCATTTATATTTTCTTTCACCTTTATTCTCCTTTTATTGTAATTTATACTTTAAACCAGATATCCTGCATATGCTTGCAGTCTTGTAGTTTTAAGGAATTTATATGCTATTTGTTACTGTTATAATAACATGGCTGGTATATTTTTACAAATATATTTTTGTGGAAATATACCAAATTACTGTTGTTGTTTTTAGAACAGGTTACGCGTTTAACGTATTGTAAACATTGTATTTTTCTATTAATATAAAAAAGCACTGGATGGTGTTTAAATATATCTGGAATGGAGTGGTGGCTGTGAGGCAGCAAAGAGTAAGGATAGCAGATATTGCGGAGGAACTTGGGGTAAGCACTGCTACAGTTTCTAATGTGATACATGGCAAGACAAGTAAGGTTTCTGAAGAAACAGTTAAACGTGTCCAGGAACTTCTGGAAAGGAGAGGGTATATTCCTGATATGGCAGGGATTTTACTTGCACAGAATAGTTCAGGAATTGTTGGGATAATTATAAATAACCATGAAAAATATGAGAACCATGTTTTAGAGGATGGTTTTATTTCAGCATCGTTAAATGCTTTGTCAATAGAACTGGATAAGGCAGGATATTTTATGCTTGTAAAAGTCTTAACAGGCTGGAATGAAATTATTAAGATTGCATCTATGTGGAATATGGAAGGGCTTGTGCTTATTGGGTTCTGTGAACAGGAATACCATAAACTGCGCGAAAAAATGCATATCCCGTTTGTAGTTTATGATGGTTATCTGAAAGAAAAGGGGCGTATATGTAATCTTATAGCTGACAGTTATGGAGGAGGTTTTAAAGCAGGGGAATATTTGAGGCAGATTGGGCATAAAAGAGTGCTATGTATTGCAGATAATTATATATGTATGGATAAGGAGCGGGTTGATGGCTGTATGGACGGCATGGCAGATGGTGTGGCAGATTTCATGCAGATACCACAGACAAAGGAGGAAAGAGAGGTCTTTTATAATAAAAATCTGGAAAAAATACTGGCTTATACAGCGGTGTTTGCGGTTTCAGATTTTTATGCAGCAGAGTTAATATATAAGCTACAGGAAAGGGGAGTGAAGATACCAGATGATATATCAGTTATAGGTTTTGATGACAGTTTCTGGTGTGAAAAGGTTTTCCCGTCATTAACTACAATAAGACAAGAACCAGCAGAACGTGCAAGACTGGCTGTTGCAATTCTGGAAGAAATGAAACATGGGGACTATGACAGGGCGTCTGTATTGCTTAAAACCAGCCTTGTAAAACGTTCAAGCACAGCGCCGCCATGCAGGTAATCCTGTATGGCTTTTATTATATATGGTTTTATAAATAATCCAGTTAATAGTTTTATAAATAACTTAATAAATAATTTTACCAGTGGAGTGCTTTAAAAGGAGGGGTTAAAATTGGATAACCAGAAGACATTCTATAAAAGTGTAATTACAATTGCACTTCCTGTTACATTGCAGTCTCTTTTACAGTCATCTTTTAGTGTTATTGACCAGATAATGATTGGAAAGCTTGGAAGCAGCAGTATTGCAGGAATTGGGCTTGCTGCAAAGTTTTCATCAATGTATTCAGTAATATTGTCAGCAGTTGCAGCAGTAACAGGAATTATGGTTTCACAGTATATAGGAAAAAAGGATGAAAAGGAGGCTGGCAGAAGTTTTTATGTTAATTTGTTCCTGGCGGTGGCTTTTTCTATTGTATTTAGTGTGGCATGTTTCTGCTTTCCAGAATACATTATGAGTTTTTATACAAAAGATATTGTTACAAGGCAGGCAGCGGCAGGGTATCTTAGAATAATTGCTTTTTCTTTCATGCCACTTGCTGCAAGTATGGTCTGTTCTGCAATGCTGAGGTGCCTGGATGCAGCAAAGTATCCTTTGTACGCAACTATTGTTTCAGTAATTCTGAATACATGTCTTAATTATGTTTTAATATTTGGCAAGGCAGGAATACCAGAAATGGGAGTAAATGGTGCTGCATTTGCAACTGTTATATCACAGGCTGTTTCATTTCTGCTTATACTGTTTTTTATGGGAAAAACTGTTAAAAGAAAGATAAAATTAGTTTTTGTATTGCGGTTTAATGGTAACAGGAGGAAACAGTACCTTAAAATACTGCTGCCAATTATTGCCTGTGAATTTTTCTGGAGTCTGGGGGAAAATATATATACTGCAATATATGGGAATACCGGAACAGACCCGTGTGCAGCAATGATGCTGACAATTCCTTTACAGACTTTATTAATAGGTGTGTTAAGCGGGTTTTCACAGGCAGCAGGGGTAATTATTGGAAAATCACTTGGCAGCAGGGAGTATAACAGGGCATATAAGGAGTCAGTGAAAATTATGTTTTATGCCTTATGTGGTTCAATCCTGTTATCTGTAATCCTTCTTCTGTCTGGAAGATATTATGTACAGATATATAATACCAGCAAGAAAATAAAGGAAACGGCATTTCATATTCTCGTGGTGTTTGCGCTGGTTTCACCTGTTAAAGTGCAGAATATGGTTCTTGGGGGAGGTATTTTAAGGAGCGGCGGCAAGACAAAATATATTATGTGGATTGATTTTATGGGCACATGGCTTTTTGGTGTGCCACTTGGATGCCTGGGGGCATTTGTATTAAATCTTGGAATTCCTTATGTGTACCTGCTTCTGTCACTTGAAGAGTGTGTGCGGCTGGCAGTTTCACTGGTTTTATTTAAGAAAAAATACTGGATGCAAAGCCTGGAATAAAATTGTAAAATATTAATTTTTTGTGAACATTGCATAAAAAATTAATTAGTTTTAGGTAATATTTCACGAAAAGAAAAAAGGGGATTGCTTTTTTATTCGTCAGGATATATAATGAGCTCACAATCGGAAACGTTACCGGGTACGTTGCCGACAACGCTACCGATAACGTTTTCACACGGATCCATACAAAACTTAATTAATTTTTTTTAAAAGTAAGGAGGACAAGAAAAATGATAAGACGTAAATTAATTTCCATGATGCTTGCTACAACAATGATTGCAGGTGTTGTTACCGGATGTGGCAGTGATAGTGATGGCGGAGATGACACAAAGGGAAGTGTATACTACCTTAGCTTTAAGCCAGAGCAGACAGACCAGTGGAAAGCAATAGCTGAGAGGTACACTAAGGAAACGGGTATTGAAGTAAAGGTACAGACAGCTGCTTCTGGAACATATGAGCAGACTCTTAAGTCAGAAATAGCTAAGAAGGATGCACCTACATTATTCCAGATTAACGGGCCGGTAGGATACCAGAGCTGGAAAGATTACTGCCTGGATTTATCAGGTACTAACCTTTATTCATGGTTAAAGGATAAGGATATGGCAGTAAAAGATGGTGATGGTGTTTATGGAATTCCATATGTAGTAGAGGGTTATGGCATTATCTACAATGAGGAAATAATGGACAAATATTTTGCTTTAGATGGTGCTAAGGCTGCTTCTATGGAAGAAATCAACAACTTTGCAAAGTTAAAGGAAGTTGCTGAAGACATGACAAGCAAAGCATCTGATTTAGGGATTGACGGTGTATTTGCTTCTACATCATTTACTCCTGGTGAAGACTGGAGATGGCAGACACACCTTATGAACCTTCCAGGATTTTATGAGTACAAGGATGATAATGCAAGTGACAAAAAAGAAATTGACTTTAAGTATAACCAGGAATATAAGAATATCTTAGATTTATATGTAAATAATTCATGTACAAAGCCTTCTATGTTAGGTTCAAAGACTGTTGAGAATTCAATGTCAGAATTTGCACTTGGCAAGGTTGAAATGGTACAGAATGGTAACTGGGCATGGGGCGACATCAGCAAGGTAAGCGGCAATGTTGTTAAGGAAGACAAGATTAAATTCCTTCCAATATACACAGGTGTTTCAGGTGAAGAGAGCCAGGGTATCTGTATTGGTACAGAGAATTTCTTTAGTGTAAACAGTGAAGCTTCCAAGAAAGACCAGGAAGAGACAATTAAATTTGTTGAATGGTTATTTAACTCTGATGAAGGAAAGAAAGCTGTAACAAATGAACTTGGATTTATTGCACCATTTAACACATTTGAAGATGCTGATAATCCAACAGACCCATTAGCAAAAGAAGTAATCCGCTATATGGATGATGAGTCTTTAAATACTGTTTCATGGAACTTTATGACAAGTATGCCAAGCCAGACATTTAAAGATGACTTTGGTGCATCACTTTTAGAGTATATTACAGGAAATAAAGACTGGGATGCAGTAGTAGAAGACTGCAAAGCAGAGTGGAAGTCAGAGAAAGAAGCTATTGCAGAATAATACTAACAATAACTGGTAATTAATATACAAGGTTTGTGTCCTGGCGCTGCAGGGTACAAACCTGTACAGTACAGGCAGCGCAGAAATGAGGAGTGTTATGCAAAAGGCGTATAAAAAGTATTTTGCCGTGTTTGTGCTCCCTACATTATTAGCATTTACAGTATTCTTTATAATTCCGTTTGTTATGGGTATTGTATTATCTTTCTGTAAATTCACAACGGTTACAAATGCAAGGTTTGTAGGAGTTTCAAACTATATAAAGGCATTTTCTAATGCAGACTTCTTAAATGCATTAGGGTTTACAACTAAGTTTACAATAGTATCAGTTATAACAATAAATGTAATTGCATTTGCGATTGCATATGGTCTCACAAGAGGGCTTAAAGGAACAAATTTCTTCAGGACAACATTTTTTATGCCAAACCTGATTGGCGGTATCGTATTAGGTTATATCTGGCAGCTTATGATTAATGCAGTCCTTGCAAACTTTGATGTTACAATTACAAGTGATGCAAAGTATGGTTTCTGGGGACTTGTTATCCTTATGAACTGGCAGTTAATCGGTTATATGATGATTATTTATATTGCTGCAATCCAGAATATCCCTGGTGAGTTAATTGAGGCAGCAAAAATTGACGGGGCTACTAAGACACAGACAATGTTTAAGGTTATTATCCCTATGGCAATGCCTTCTATAACAATCTGCCTGTTCCTGTCACTTACAAATGCGTTTAAATTATTTGACCAGAATTTAGCACTTACAGCAGGTGCACCTTCAAGGAAGACAGCGGGACTTGCGCTGGATATTTATACAACATTTTATAACAGGAATGGATGGGAAGGTGTAGGCCAGGCTAAAGCAGTTGTATTCTTTATAATTGTTGGTGCAGTTTCAATGTTACAGTTATATATCACCAGAAAGAGGGAGGTGGAGGAATAATGGCAAAAAAAGCTAAGAAAAACAACGATATGGCGGAGCCAGTTGAGGTTTCCAAAACTGCTGCCATTATTATGACTATTGTCTTTATAATACTTGCAGTTATATTCCTTTTTCCGATACTGCTGGTTTTAATGAACTCTTTTAAAAACAAACTGTATATAAGTGAACAGCCGTTTTCACTGCCAGGTGGTGAAACATTTGCTGGATTGTCTAATTACATAGGCGGCCTTGCAAAGACAGGATTTTTCTCAGCAGCCCTTAACTCTGCAATAATTACAATACTTGCAGTTATACTGATTGTTGTGCTTACATCTATGACAGCATGGTGGCTTACAAGGGTAAAGAGCAAATTTTCTTCTGTATTGTATTATTTATTTGTATTTGCAATGATTGTACCATTCCAGATGGTAATGTTTACATTGTCAAAGGTTACTGATATGTTAAACCTTGGCAACCCTATAGGAATTGTTATTGTATATGTAGGGTTTGGTGCAGGCCAGGCAGTATTTATGTTCGCTGGTTTTGTCAAATCAATACCAATTTCATTAGAGGAAGCAGCAATGCTTGACGGATGTACACCTATACAGACATTCTTTTTAGTAGTATTTCCAATTCTTAAACCTACAGCTATTACAGTAGCTATACTTAATGCAATGTGGGTATGGAATGACTACCTGCTGCCTCTGCTTGTATTGAAGAGCGATTACCAGACCATCCCTATTGCGGTACAATACCTTAAAGGTGGTTATGGTTCTGTAGATATGGGCGCAATGATGGGTATGCTGGTTCTTGCGATTGTACCAATTGTTGTAGTATACCTGCTCTGCCAGAAGCATATTATAAAAGGCGTTGCAGCTGGTGCTGTTAAAGGCTGATGTCAATATAAATGTAATGATGCTACGGATTGCTGCATTGTTGCGCAATTCCCACAATAGCCAGGGCATAAAATATTTGTTCTGGCTATTGTATAAAAAGAATGGCAAGGGGGATTTTTATGAGAGAGTGTGGTATTTTATTACCTGTGTCTGCATTGCCTTCAAAATATGGTATTGGATGTTTTTCACGCGAAGCATATGATTTTATAGACCAGTTAAAAAAAGCGGGACAGTCATGCTGGCAGATATTGCCGCTTGGCCCTACTGGCTATGGGGACTCACCATACCAGTCATTTTCTTCCTATGCAGGCAATCCTTATTTTATTGATTTGGAAACACTTGTACAGGATAGGTTAATTACAGAAAAGGACTGTAATTTACTGGATTACGGGCAGGCAGAAGACCATGTAAATTATGGAAAATTATATACTGCAAGGGCAGTTATATTGAGGAAAGCATTTAACAATTTTAAAGCAGATGCAGATTATAATGCATTTATTAGTGAAAATGCGTCATGGCTTGATGACTACTGCCTCTATATGGCAATTAAAATGGAGAATGACGGGGAAAGCTGGATAAACTGGCCATTAAAGTACCGTAACAGGGATAAGGAAACAATGGAAAAGGCAAAAAGGGAGCTTGCCACTGAAATAAAATTTTACCAGTTCCAGCAGTACCAGTTTTATAAACAGTGGAATTCACTCCATAAATATGCTACGGAAAATAATATAAAAATTATTGGTGATATTCCTATTTATGTTGCACTGGACAGTTCTGACACATGGGCAGACCCTGTATTATACCAGTTTGATGAGGATAACCTGCCAACAGCAGTTTCAGGATGCCCGCCAGATGGTTTTTCTAAAACAGGGCAGTTATGGGGAAGCCCGTTGTATAACTGGGAGTATCATAAGGAAACTGGCTATAAATGGTGGACGGACAGAATTGCATATTGTTTTAAACTGTATGATACAGTCAGGATTGACCATTTCCGTGGCTTTGATGAATATTACTCAATTCCTTATGGTGACAAGGATGCAGTAAATGGCACATGGATGCCAGGACCAGGAAAAGAATTATTTGAAACATTAGAAAAGAAACTTGGAAAGCTTGATATTATTGCTGAAGATTTAGGATTTGTAACAGACTCTGTCAGGGAACTTCTTGATTTCACTGGATTTCCAGGGATGAAAGTATTACAGCTTGCATTTGATGAAAGGGAGTCTGCTAATTACCTTCCATATACACATACCAGTAACTGTGTTGTCTATACAGGGACACATGATAATAATACAACAAGGGGCTGGTATAATGATATTGATGAAGGCTGTAAAATGTTTATACGTGATTATATTAATAAGCCAGATATAATTGAGGAAAATATTTCATGGAATATGGCTGCGCTTGCAATGTCAAGTGTGGCAGACCTCTGTATAATACCAATGCAGGATTATCTTAACCTTGGAAGCAGTGCCAGGATTAATACTCCGTCCGTATTAGGGAATAACTGGGAGTGGAGATTGACAAAAAATTCTATTGGTGATAGGATTTTAGGCAGGATAAGAAATCTGGCTGCAACATATGGCAGAGTAAATCTAAAATAGAAAGCCAGAAGGCTGTCCAGTTACCTGGGCAGTTTTCTTATTTATGGAGGTTTATAGTTCTGGCAGGATTTTTCTGCTGGAAAAATAGATTGAAAGGGTGGAAGCTCTTCTGGATTAAACGGGGGATAAATATGGAAACAATAAAAGACATTGCAAAGGCCTGTGGGGTGGGGGTGAGTACAGTTTCAAGGGCAATTAATAACCATCCGGATATTAACCCTGAAACAAAAGAAATGATATTACGGGTGATAAAGGAACATAATTATATTCCAAATAATAGTGCAAGGAATTTAAAACGCACAAAGTCAAAATCAGTTGCAGTCCTTATAAAAGGTATTTCAAATCCTTTTTTTAGCAGGATGATAGAAATAATTGAACATGAAACGCAGGAGAAAAAATATACATTTTTATTACAGCGTGTGGAAGAAAATGAGGATGAACTGAATGTAGCGCTTGAACTTGCTAAGGAGAAGAAGCCAAAAGGCATTATTTTCCTTGGAGGCATGATAACACATTCTGATGAGAAGATAAGGCAGCTTGATGTCCCGTTTGTGCTTAGTACATCAGGATATCTTGCCGGAAAAAGTGATGATGGCAGATGGAATGGAAATGCGGGCTGGTCTTTTGTTACGGTTGATGATTATGGTGAGAGCTATAAGATTGTAAATTACCTGTGCAGCATTGGACATAAAAAAATTGCTATACTTGCGGCTGATATAGAGGATGACAGTATTGGAAAGTTAAGATATGAAGGTTATAAGCAGGCACTCAGGGATAATGGCATAGAGCCTGATGAGAGGCTTGTATGCCATATGGATGAAAGGGTGGATAATTATTCTATGCAGACAGGTTACAGGCTTATGAAAAAGCTTCTGTCAGAAACACAGGATTTTACTGCTGTATATGCAATAGCAGACAGCCTTGCAATCGGGGCGTGCAGGGCACTTGTAGAACATAATAAAAGAATTCCGGAAGATTATTCAGTGGCAGGTTTTGACGGGCTTGAAACAGGTGAGTTTTATAACCCTTCACTTACAACAATACGCCAGCCTGTAGAAAAAATTGCAAAGGAAACGGTTGATTTGCTGTTCCAGATAATGCAGAAAGACGGAAGCAACCGCCAGATTGTACTGCCAGGTGAGCTTGTTATAAGGGAGTCAACGAAAGAGGTTTAGCCAGGCAGCAGTAAAGCTGTTTTACAGCCAGTATGCCAGATATGTATAATGAAAAGAAAGTTTTATACATATCTGGCATAACTTAAATAATATAAGTTTAAGTAACATCATTATGATATAAAGGCATTAAGTACCAATCTTTTCTATCGCAGTCTGTACCTCTCTTCCTACAGAATAATGAACCGGTGTTGCAGTTTTAGCATTATCAACTTCATCTTTTCGCAATTTTTCTTATTGAAAAATTGCGAAAAGATGAAGTTGTAATAACACCTGCTTTATGCGCTGTTTCTGCAAGCCTCGTATTATTTATCAAAATTTTAATATTCCTCGAAATTTTATATATACTTAAACTACTATAATTTCATGAAATATTATCTAGTATTTGTAATAAATTTTCAAAAGTTATATTGATAGGTGATATATCTTAATTCAAAACCCTTCTTCTCAAGTCTTTCGTAAATTTAATTTTCATATCAAATTACATCGTTAACAAACATGCACTCAGTATTGCCTCCATAAAAATTCCCTTTTCCGTTTCCAGTGTTAATTTATGCTGGTTTCCGCTATTTCCCTGAATTTTTTTGTTATCTGTTCACTGGCTATACGTTTGAATACTGCTTTTATTTTTCCTTGTGACAGACTTGCTAAAGAGAAGCCAGGATATGCCCCGTAATAAGAATAATAACTATAAAACAATGGTTTTTCCTCATACTGGTTTTCTCATTTTTTGTACTGGATGCCTTTAATTATCCCCGCCTGCTTTAAAGTTATATACAGGTTTTAAAATTTTATCTATTTTTACTGTATCACCAATTACACCTGTAATGTCGTCAATTTTTCTATATGCAAATGGTGATTCATCTAATGTATCTTTATTGATACATACTGAATGGATTCCTTCCATTGCTTTTTTAAATTCTGAAACTGTATGGTGTTCTTTTACTTCAGAGCGTTTATAAATACGGCCTGCACCATGTGGTGCAGAGCAGTTCCAGTCTTCATTGCCAAGCCCTGTGCCAAGTATAACACCGTCACGCATATTTACAGGTATAATAACCTTTTCCCCGGCATTTGCACGTATAGCGCCTTTTCTAAGTACAGGTGTACTGCCAGAAAAGTCAACATAATTATGTATACATGAATAACAGTCTTCAATACGCCATTTCATCCCTCTTGTAATTTCATCTACCATTGCTTCGCGGTTAGCCGCAGCAAAATCCTGCATAATGGCAAGGTCGTGCAGGTATTCATCCAGAAGGCTGCCAGAAAGGCATGTCAGTTCATAAGGGGCATACCCGCCAGAGCCTTTCATCTGCTGTTCATGCTGTCCTTTCTTTAAGTAATGGGTGGTAACTTCTATTCCTGCATGGCGGCTTCCAGAGTGTATAACAAGATATAAAAACCCATCTTCATCTTTGTCAACTTCAATGAAATGGTTGCCTCCGCCAAGAGTGCCAATGCTAAGGGCAGCTTTTGCACTGTCTGTTGATTTATAGCTGTAAAGCTTTCCAATGTCAAAAGAACGTCCAAGTTTATGCGCGGTTTTGCGGACTTTGCCGCCACAAGGGACATTTTCCCTTATAACAGTATCAAGCTTCTGGAATTCAATATTTTTACTTTTAAGCTTTGCAATAGTCATTCCACAGCCAATATCCACACCAACCAGGTTTGGCATAAGCGAGCTGCCAACAGTCATTGTAAGCCCTATAGTAGATACTTTTCCAGGGTGGACATCTGGCATTACCCTGATTTTGCTGCCTGCTGCACTGGGATGGTCACAAAGCATCTGCAGTTGTTTTCTGGCATATTCATCAATAGCATATTCTTCACTGGCTGCTGTATAAACTATAGCGTTAGTATATTTGCCGTATATAGTAATCATGGGAGACTCCTTTCTGGTGCGGCTGGTGGTTTGCGGGTAAAGTAATTTACTTGTAAGTATACCGGCTGCATCCGTAAATGTCAACATATGATAATTTGCAGTTATTCTGTGTTTATAACGTACGCAAGGTTTCCATGTTCCACTAAATTATTCCATTCCAGGGCACGCTTCCGCTACAACAGCCCACGTAGTGGTACGTAAGAGCCTTAAAAACAGGCTCTTACGTACCAACGGGGAAGTGCCCCTGTCATGGAATAATATTAGATGGAACACTGGAAACTTGCTGTCTGCTGGTAAAATTCCAGAAAAAACATACACCAGCAGACTTAACAGGATAACAGGAAATTACCCCATACCCAGTTTATTGTACATGAATTTATGAAATGGACGTGATTTACACTAAAACCCAGAATAACAAGATAACTGTAAATGGAGTGGTGGAGGTTATTCTGCCAGTCACTTGTTAAACAGCGGGATAGTTACAATTTATGGAAAGCTCCTCCATTGTATATTCATTTTTCAACTTGTCATAAAAATTGCACCATGATAAAAATAATGCCTGCCAGGGAAACAAAATCACATAAAACATTATAACACAAAATATATGGGAATTGGCAGACTGGTTGAAATGTTAAAAAAACGATGAAAGGGGGATAAAATTTCATTTGATATTGAAAAAACTATACAATGATTGTATAATTTATATATTATATGGCAAGCAGAAAGAGGGTGTACCAGCATGAAGAGAAGGATTTTGATTTTATCCTGTTTTGTTGTATTAGGTGTATTTTTAGTATTTTGCAATAAAAATATGGGCAGCAGCACAGGGAATAAAAAGGCATCAGAGGAAGTTTATAACCGCCTTGAGAGTAAAGGGTTTAAAAGAGTTGATGTTTTAGGAAAGGAATTAAAAAGCAGTAATAATCTTAATTCAGGTAATTTTAATATGGCAACAGCATGTATGGCATATGAACCAACTATGAAGAATTATATTAAACATGCTGATGCAATAATTAAGGGTGAGGTTACAGGTATAGAATATTTTGACTGTAATGGACTTCCGTGGAGCAGGGCCAGTGTAAGTGTACAGGATATTATATTTGGGAATGTAGAAGATGAAATCTGCATTTATTTAATGGAGGGGTTTTTGTATAATGGTATGGACAGCCTGTCAGCGTTTTCAAGTGATAATATAGGATTACATAATATAGGGGATATTTCAGTTTTTGTATTAAGCATGGAAAATGGGGAAAATACTTTTGAGAAAGGAAGTTACCAGCGTACATATGGTGCTTATTCAGAATACCGTTATATAAAAGATAAGGAAGAGTATTTTATTGATGATACAAGGATAGATGGGAATTTAAATGAAACAGAGCTTATTTCCAGGATAAAGCATTTTATTGATAAAAGTAATAAAAAATAATCTATGCAATAACAACTATAAAAGCAGGGCAGATGTATGCCCTGCTTTTATAGTTGTTTCTTTATATAACATCAGCTCCGTATACAGGGGTTAAGAGCGTAATTATACCATTTTATAAATGTTATTTTTTAATTATATTATAAATTTTTGCTTTAAAATTTGTTGAATATGTATAAAATTATTGTAATACTAAAAAACTACTTTACGAAACAATAAATTTAAGTTATTATGTATTTAGTTCTAAGTTAAATTGTATATTTATAATTTTAGGGAAAAACTAGTTCCAGGGGGAATACAGAAGGGAGTCTGACATATTATGTTAGCAGATTGGAGGAGAATTTGAAAATTGCGTTTTGGAGCAATGTAAGAGGAAGAAGCGGAGTAACTACTAATATGGTGTGTATTTCAGCACTGGCATCAATAGCAGGTGCGGGAAAAGCTGTTTTGTTAGAAAACCATTATAGTTGTAACAGCATTGCAAATATTGTACTTCCTGGAGAACAAGTAGAACTGCTTAAAGAAAGTGGAAGATATTATAACAGGGAGGGGATGGAATATGTGCTTAAAGGGCTGTATTCAGGAAAGGATGGCGGGGAACTCCTGCGCCATGCAGCAATGCCGCTATTATATACAAGCATGTATTACCTGCCACAAAGTTACATAATTAATAAGGAAGTTTTTAATTATGAATTCAGTCTTGTTTATAAAAAACTATTTGATACTCTTGAAATTTTTTCAGATAATGTATTTATTGATACAGAGCGTAATGAGAATTTAAGTTCCAATGCAATTTTAACTGAGGCAGACCTTGTAGTTGTAAACCTGGCACAAGATAAAGTGGCATTAAATGAATTTTTTGAAAATTATTCTTCTATAAAGGAAAAATCTGTATATTTAATCGGTGCATACCAGCCAGAGCTTTTATTTAATTACCGCAGAATATGCTATGAATACCATATCCCAAGGGACAGGATTGGAATTATACCATATAATATTGAATTATCAGAAGCAATGTCGGAAGGACGTATATTACAGTTCCTTAACAGGAATTATGAAAAAGCATCAGGCAGGGAAAATGATTACTTTATGCGCCATTGTAAAAAATCTTCTATAATGGTCAGGAAAAATCTTATAAATCTCCGTAAAAGAAAAAAAGAAGAAGCAACAGAAAACTATATAAAAAATTTTAACCCATTTGTATTATAGTTTACACTGCGCCAGCCCATAAAGTCCATATATTTTATAAGAAGATTACATCATATGGGGCATGTTTTCCGCAACTATAGGCAGTGGGCAGTTTATCCATATTAGTGGCGGTTAGCAGAATAACCTCTCCCGCCAACATTTGCAATTATCTTGTTACTACTGCTTTTTGTGTAAATTTACAGGTTTATAATGGCAGGTTTCACGTGCCAGATGCCAGTAATATTCCGTAAAAGGGGTACTTTAAGCCCGCCGGCATTTAAGCCATGTATTTAATGTTACGAAAGAAACGCCAGTTTATTTTGGAACATTAAATACATGGCTTTATGTGCCGTTGCGTGGCTTACCGTAGCGCAAGCGTACCCCATTTACGGAATATTCTGGCTCTGGCACAGAAACCGTCCGTCATCCAATACACAAAAATCCACACAAGCACAAGATAACTGCAAATTAATTAAATTCATTTTGACACCACTGGTAAAAAAGTGTATAATAGGAAAAATGCGTAAAACTGTAGTTTTTACCAGATAGGAGGATATACAATGGCAAAGTATACCAGGCAGGATATACTGGACCTTATAGGACAGGAGGATATAGAATTTATACGCCTCCAGTTTACTGATATATCAGGCAGGCTTAAAAATATGGCAACAACCATTAAACAGATTGATAAAATCCTGGACGGGCATTACAGGTTTGACTGCAAAGCTATTGATGGTTTTGGCGGTATGGGATATGAAGAACTGTTTCTTGTACCAGATTTAAGCACATTTGTAATTTTTCCATGGCGTCCGCAGAACGGCAAAGTTGCACGTTTCCTTTGTGACGTTGTAAAACCAGATGGTACACCATTTGCAGGTGACAGCAGGTATATATTGAAGAAAGCCATAAAAGAGGCAGAAAGCATGGGATATAGTTTTAATACAGCTATTAAAAATGAATTCTTCCTTTTTGATATTGGAGAAAACGGAGAGCCGGCCAATTATTCAAGTGAGAGGGGCGGCTATTTTGATGTGGGGCCGGCAGACTGCGGGGAGAATGCAAGGCGTGATATGGTACTGTATCTCGCAGATATGGATATAGATGTTGAAACATCATACCATTCAGATGAAGCTGCCCAGCATGTACTTGGTTCAGCGTATGCACCGCCGCTTGAAATGGCAGACAGCATTATGACAACAAGGCTTGTTGCCAGGACTGTTGCAAAAAGGCATGGGCTGCATGCAACATTTATGCCTAAGCCAAGGACAGATGCAAAAGGTTCAGGGGCACATTATATATTTTCACTGGATAAAGATGGCAGGAATATTTTTACAGACAATAAGGATAAATTTGGCATAAGTGAAGAAGGATATTATTTTATGGCAGGAATACTTAAACATATTGCTGGCATGTCACTTATTACCAATCCTATAGTTAATTCATATAAAAGGCTTGTGCCTGGCTATCTTGCTCCTGTTACTGCTGTGTGGTCAACAACAGATGCAAGCCCGTTAATAAGGCTCTCATCAATAGGTTCAGATGGCGGGCGCGTTGTGCTTAGAAGCCCGGATGGTGCGGCAAACCCTTACCTTGTAATTGCGCTCTGCCTTGCAGCAGGCATGGATGGTATAAAGAACCAGGTTAAACCGCCCGCATGTATGGAAGAATTAAGCATGGAGGAGATAAAAAATGCAGAAGTGCTTCCAAGGACTTTGCACGAAGCTGTAAATCTTTTTAAAAAGGACAGTTTTATACAGGAAATACTTGGCAGCCATATTTCAGGGCAGATGGTAAAGGCAAAGGATTTGGAATGGAATGAATATTGCAAGCAGGTTACATTGTGGGAAACAGAACAGTATCTTCCAACAATATGACATTAGTAAAAAACGCCACTAGACAGGAGGTTTTGAATGGCGGCAATAATAGTTGCATTTCCAAAACTAGAAGATGCTAAGAAATTAAGGAAACTTCTTATCAGGAATGGTTACGATGCAAGTGTGGTATGTGACAGTGGTGCACAGATTGCCAGTGCAGCCAACCATTTAGATGGAGGGGTAGTAATATGCGGGTATAAATTTAAGGATATGCACTATTCCGAAATAAATAATTACCTGCCAAAAGGTTTCCAGATGCTGCTGCTTGCTTCACCTGCAAAGCTTGCAGATTGTGACAGCAGTATAATGTGCCTTGCAATGCCTTTCAGGGTACAGGATTTGTTAGATACGCTGGAAACAATGATGATACAGTATAACCGCTGGCGTAAAAAGCAGAAAAACCAGCGTAAGGAAAGGCCAGAAAATGATAAAAAGGTAATTACAGCGGCAAAGGAGCTTTTAATGGAACGTAACAATATGACAGAAAGCGAAGCCCACCGCTATATACAGAAAATTAGCATGGACAGTGCTGTCAATATGGCTGAAACTGCCCAGATGATAATAGAACTAAACGGAAAGGAATGGGAATTATAGTATGAAAGCGTTTCTAATTTTAGAAGATGGGACGGTATTTGAAGGCAAAAGCATTGGTGCATGCAGGGAGGTTATTTCCGAAATAGTATTTAACACATCAATGACAGGATACCTGGAGGTGCTTACAGACCCTAGTTATGCCGGGCAGGCAGTAACAATGACATATCCGCTTATAGGCAACTATGGGGTGGCTTATGAGGATATGGAGTCGCTTAAAGGCTGGCCGGATGGCTTTATAGTCCGGGAAATTTCCCGTATGCCAAGTAATTTCCGTTCAGAAGATACTATACAGCATTTTCTTGAGAAAAATAATATTCCTGGCATCTGTTCAATAGATACGCGTGCCCTTGTAAAGATACTGCGTGAAAAAGGCACTATGAATGGAATGATTACAACTAATGAAAACTACAATATTGATGAAATTATTCCAAGGCTTAAAGAATATAAAGTTACAGGTGTTGTGGAAAAGGTTTCATGTGAAAGCAGGCAGGAATATGTGCCTGGAGACATTGGCTCTGTTAAAACAGAAGCAGACAGGAATATTGCAGTAATTGATGTAGGGACTAAGAAAAATATTATACGCTGCCTTTTAAACAGGGGATGCAATGTAACTGTATACCCATGTAATTTTGATGCAGCAGAGGTTATAGCAGCAAAGCCTGATGGCATAATGATTACAAACGGCCCTGGTGACCCGGCAGAGTGCACAGGCATTATAGAACAGGTAAAAATACTTGCAGACTCAGGCATACCTGTTTTTGCAATATGCCTTGGGCACCAGCTTATGGCACTTGCACATGGTGCAAAAACCTATAAGATGAAATATGGGCACAGAGGTGCAAACCACCCTGTAAAGAACCTTGAAACAGGGAAAGTTTATATTTCATCACAGAACCACGGATATGTAGTTGATATTTCTTCTATAGATGAAAGTATTGCAAAACCTTGGTTTGTTAATGTAAATGACGGGACAGCAGAAGGGATTTGTTATACAGGCAAGCCTGTTAAAACTGTACAGTTCCACCCGGAAGCAAACGCTGGCCCAAAAGATTCAGAAATGCTTTTTGATGAGTTTATGAAGATGACAGGAGGGAATGAATAATGCCAAAGATTGATGGAATTAAGAGGGTATTAGTAATTGGTTCAGGGCCTATTGTAATCGGGCAGGCTGCCGAGTTTGACTATGCAGGTACACAGGCATGCCGTTCCCTTAAAGAAGAGGGCATGGAAGTTATACTGGTAAATTCCAACCCGGCAACTATTATGACTGACAAGGATATTGCAGATAAGGTTTATATTGAGCCGCTTACAACAGATGTGCTTAAACATATTATTGAAATTGAGAAGCCGGACAGCCTTCTGCCAAATATGGGAGGGCAGGCAGGGCTTAACCTTGGAATGGAACTTGCGGAATCCGGTTTCCTTGACAGCCACAATGTAAAACTTCTTGGTACTACAGCAGAAACTATCCGTAATGCAGAAGGCCGCCAGGAGTTTAAAGACCTTATGGAAAGAATCGGTGAGCCATGCGCAACTTCAGAACTTGTAGAAAATATAGAAGACGGGATTGCATTTGCAAACAAGACAGGCTATCCGGTTGTACTGCGCCCGGCATATACGCTTGGAGGTTCAGGCGGTGGCATTGCAGATAATGAAGAAGAACTTGTAGAAATATTAACAAATGGTTTAAGGCTTTCACGTGTCGGGCAGGTTCTTGTGGAGCGCTGCATTGCCGGCTGGAAAGAAATAGAATATGAAGTAATGCGTGACAGCAATGGTACATGTATTACAGTATGTAATATGGAAAACCTTGACCCGGTTGGTGTCCATACAGGTGACAGTATCGTAGTTGCGCCTTCACAGACACTTTCTGACAAGGAATACCAGATGTTGCGTACTTCTGCACTTAAAATAATAGATGAACTTGGAATTACAGGCGGATGTAATGTGCAGTTTGCACTCCACCCAACGTCATTTGAATATATTGTAATAGAAGTAAACCCACGTGTAAGCCGTTCTTCTGCACTTGCATCAAAGGCAACAGGCTATCCTATTGCAAAGGTGTCTGCAAAGATTGCGCTTGGGTATACACTTGATGAAATACCAAATGCTGTTACAGGCAAGACATACGCCAGCTTTGAGCCGGCACTTGATTATGTTGTGGTAAAGATACCACGCCTTCCGTTTGATAAATTTATAAAGGCTAAAAGGACACTTACTACACAGATGAAAGCAACAGGCGAGGTTATGAGCATCTGCACTAATTTTGAAGGTGCTCTTATGAAGGCGCTGCGTTCGCTTGAACAGCATGTGGACAGCCTGGAGGGAAGTGCTTATAAAGGCAATACTACAGAAGAAATAGAGGAAATGCTCCATATTGTTGATGACCGCCGTATTTTTGTTGTGGCAGAAGCAGTAAGGCGTGGCATACCATACCAGAAAATCCATGAAATAACAATGATTGATGAGTGGTTTATTGATAAGATTGCAATACTTGTTGAAATGGAAGACAGCCTGAAAAATGCAAAAGAACTGGATAAGGAACTTTTATATGAAGCAAAGCGCCTTGAGTTCCCAGACTGTGTAATTGCAGAATGGACAGGCATGACAGAGAATGAAGTTAAAGAACTGCGCTATAAATGGGGAATTACAGCCGCATTTAAGATGGTTGACACCTGTGCTGCTGAATTTGCCTCAGAAACACCATATTACTACAGCTGTTTTGATGGGGTTAATGAGGTCAGTAATACATCTGGCAGGAAGAAAATAATGGTGCTTGGTTCAGGTCCTATACGTATCGGGCAGGGTATTGAATTTGACTACTGTTCAGTGCATAGTGTATGGGCACTCAGGAATGAAGGATACGAAACAATTATAGTTAATAATAACCCCGAAACTGTAAGTACAGACTTTGACATAGCTGATAAGCTTTACTTTGAACCGCTTACACCAGAAGATGTTGAAAATATTGTGCGCCTTGAAAACCCAGACGGGGCAGTAGTGCAGTTTGGCGGGCAGACAGCAATTAAACTTACAGAAGCACTTATGAAAATGGGTGTAAAAATCCTTGGTACAAGTGCTGAAAATGTTGATGCAGCAGAGGACAGGGAGCTTTTTGATGAAATACTTGAGAAATGCTGTATTCCAAGACCAAAGGGGCATACAGTATTTACAACAGAAGAAGCATTAAAAGCTGCCAATGAATTAGGCTATCCTGTACTTGTAAGGCCTTCTTATGTGCTTGGCGGACAGGGTATGAAGATAGCGGTTTCAGACAATGACATTGAAGAGTATATGGCAATAATTAACCGTTACCACCAGGAACACCCTATACTTGTAGATAAGTACCTTATGGGCAAGGAAGTGGAAGTGGATGCAATATGCGATGGTGAAGATATACTTATTCCTGGAATAATGGAGCATGTTGAGCGTGCAGGTGTACATTCAGGTGACAGTATTTCAATTTACCCAGCACAGTCATTGTCAGAAAAAACACAAAAAGTAATAGTTGATTATACAGGAAAGCTTGCACGTTCACTTAATGTAATAGGGCTTATAAATATACAGTTTATTGTTTATAATGATGATGTATATGTAATAGAAGTAAACCCACGTTCAAGCCGTACAGTGCCATATATAAGCAAAGTTACAGGAATTCCAGTAGTAGGCCTTGCATCACGTGTAATATTAGGCGCTAAAATCAAAGAACTGGGATACGGTACAGGGCTTGCACCAAAATCAGATTACCTTGCTATTAAAATGCCAGTATTTTCATTTGAAAAACTGCGTGGGGCAGAAATAAGCCTTGGGCCTGAAATGAAATCCACAGGTGAATGTCTTGGCATATCAGACAAGTTTAATGAAGCATTATATAAAGCGTTCCTTGGTTCAGGCATAGACCTGCCAAAATACAAAAAAATGATACTTACTGTAAAAGATGCAGACAAACTTGAGGCAGTAGACATTGCAAGGCGTTTTAAAAAGCTTGGCTATGATATATTTGCAACAAGAAGCACAGCAAGGGTATTAAATGAAAACGGGGTACTTGCAATACCAATTAACCGTATAAATGAAGAAGCACCTACCCTTATGGACTTGCTGTTAGAACACCAGATTGACCTTGTGGTTGATACACCAACTTATGATGATAAATTAAAGGATGGCTTTATAATACGCCGTACAGCTATAGAAACAGGTGTAACATGCCTGACATCACTTGATACAGCAGCAGCACTTTTAACAAGCCTTGAAAATGCAGATAACGGCCATTTGTCAGTAGTAGACATAACATCCTTAAATACAAAGCAGGGTAATGTATAAAAACACTTAGAAGATGATGATATAAAATTCCAGAAAACTACAATAAACCAGGGAAATTTTAGTTTCCCTGGTTTATTGTATATTGTATTATGTTAGTGGAATACCCAGTGCTGTTTTTCCCAGAAATCTATAACATCCTGTTTTGTTTCTAAATTATCCAGTCCATCAGTATTATCTGTAAGGCGGTAATGGAATGCATTCATATATTTATTACTAAGTTTATGTAAACTTCCTATTGTAAATATACTGCCACCATGTTCCTTTTCCAGCATAACTGGTCTGCCGCTTGTGATAAAGACGCCGTTCTTGCCTTCTGCAAGCTGGTTTTCTTTATCAGTTTCTTCACCAGGGTCATAAAGCCATCTGCAAAAGAGATATACATCCTGGTTTTCTTTAAGGTTTCCATAAATATCTTTATCTACATGGATTTTTACTGTATGGCATGCAAAATCTAATTTCTTTGGATTATCAACTTTGGTTTCATCAAGCATAGCAGAGAAAACATAATTATCACACTGGATTACTGTACCAGAAAATATAAAGCCTAAATCATCACCAAATAATTCATTATAGTCACATCCGCTTCTAAAACTTGCCATCTGGAAATTTCCAGATGTTGCACCATAAAAAAGGGCTTCATAATTATTATTGTATTTTTCTACAGAGTTAATGTCTTTTATTTCTATTAATTCATGCTCTGACAGATATCCCCATAGTTTTGTACCCACCATAAATTTTTTTATATATATGTATGCTAAAACAAGTATAAGTAATAAAACACATAAGTATATTAATTTACGTTTTTTGGCAAACATAGGATTATTCTCCCTATAATAATTTAATATATAAATTTGTTTTTTTATTCCGCATATAAATCTATTGTAGTTTCAAGATTTTTCTCAGCTAATTTACTGCCTATCTTTGTATCATAAATATTATATACATTTTCGCTTTCAATATATCTGTATTCAGAAAAACATCCAAAAGTACGGAGATAGCTTCCTTTTTCAAAAATATTATTTCCATTTTCTTCAGTTAATACAAAAACAGAAGTATCTCCTATATTATGTAAACCTAAATCATCTCCAGAAATAGCAGATAAATTTTTGTCTCCTGTATTATTATATTCATATCCTTCCATTACATAAATATCAATATTTTGATTTAATGTTGCATTTCCTGAAATAACTTTTTTTACTAAAACGTTAAGCTTGCTCCAGGGTATTCCGTTACAATCAAAATATTTTATTGAAACAACTTCCCCTTTTATTATTATATCAGCATCATCTATATAATTTTCTATTGTTGGTTCTTTGCTTAGACATGCTGTTTCAGTATTATTTAAGCTTAAATTATCATATGTAGTAATATTTTTTCCAAAAGTATCAATGAATATTAAACTATCTTTATCAGAAAGTTTATCTGTTGTTAAAGTAAGTTTTTTAATATTGTTATTTTGAAATTTTTACCCAAGAAATATATTTATGCCTATAATAGAAAAAATTGCTATAGTTATTAATTTCTTTTTCATAAACTAATCTATCATTTCATTATTTATATTATAAATTATTATCAATAAACTTTATTTGGGATTATATTTTAACTGTCTGCTGATAAAAAAATAAAGCCAGATATACAAACTAATTATATTATTGAAAAAACAGATATCAATAATATATCCAGTGCTGTTTTTCCCAGAAATCTATAACATCCTGTTTAGTTTCCAGGTTATCCAGACCATCAACACTATCTGTAAGGCAGTAATGTTTTCCATCAGTAAGTTTATGTATACTGCCTATTGCATATATACTGCCGCCTTTTTCTTTTTTCAGCATAACTGGCTTGCCGCTTGTGATAAAAATACCTTTTTTACCTTCAGAAATCTGGTTTTTGGTATCAGTTTCTTCACCAGGGTTATAAAGCCATCTGCAGAAGATATATACATCCTGGTTTTCTTTCAGGTTTCCATAAATATCTTTATCTACATGGATTTTGATTGTATGGCAGGCAAAACTTAAGTCATGTTTTCCGTCAAGTGCATCAGAAAAAATATAATTATCATACTGGATTATTGTGCCGGAAAAAATAAATCCCAAATCATTGCCGAATAAATCATTATAATCACATCCAGGACCTTTTCCGCACATAGCTGGGGGGATTTGGTATAAATCCATAAAAGTTTTCTTCATAATGGTTATTATATTTTTCTACAGAATTAACATCTTTTATTTCTATTAATTCATGTTCTGTAAGATATCCCCATAATTTTGTGCCTACCATAAAATTTTTTACATATATGTATGCTAAAAAAGATATAACGAATAAGGTAAATAAACCTACTATTTTATATTTCTGTTTCATTTATAATTACTTCCTAATAAATAATTTTATATATTTATATTATATGCAAAAATAATTATAATAAATATTTATTATAATTTTCTAATATTATCTAGAGTATACATGATATACAGCTCTGGAATCTATTAGCTGTGGCGTATCTGCATTAATAGTATTCATATAATTATACATTATGCTCCTGGTATTGCAGACTCTATGGGATAAGCCCATTGCATGTCCCAATTCATGGGCAACTGTCTTTTTAAAATATCCCTTTGAAGGGTCAATATATATTACTGAACTTGAATATTTAGAAGGCAGGTAAAGATTATTTATAAATGAAATTTCACCTCCTGTTTTATTATAAAATCTTGTATAACCATAATATGAATTTTCTAATGTCCCTAATTGAAGTTTAATTTGGTAATTTGCTTGTTGTTTTATTAAATAAAATATGGAACTGGCGTTAGAAGATAATTGTGAATTCTAGTCATTAATAACTGTATTAATTGTTGTTTCCTGTGTATTATTAAAACCGGAATCTATATTAATGTATCTTGAACCTTTTGCAGTTCCGTTTATAGTTGTTAAATAGTTCCCATGTCCAAATGTGTGGTAAGAATTACAACATACATAACCATCATTTTCACTTCCGCAACTATCTGCACCCGCTTTGCCTGGATGGATAGCCATAAACATGGTCAGACATGAAACAAATAAGCATAAATTTTTAACAGTTTTTTTCATCTTAATATTTCCTTTCAGATTAAATAAAATTACGGTCATAATATATATAAATTTAGTAAATTATACCAGAGAAAGTATAAAATATCAATAAAATTTATAAAAAAATATACATTTATTTATCAAATTCAACAAAAAGGCAAACTAATTATAAAAAGGATTGACAATTAAGTGGCCTTAATTGTTTTGACAGAATTCATGATTTACCATTATATAAATAAATCCAGGCAAGCAGATCAATCGGAATTATTTATTTCCCATATGCCAGGTAATTTTTATTCAGAAGATACTATACAGCATTTTTTGGGAAAAATGATATTCCTGGCATCTGTTCAACAGATACATGTGCCCTTGTAAATATATTGTGTGAAAATGATACATGTATCTATTGGACAGTATGTGGACAGCCTTTAGGGAAGCACTTATAAAGACAATAATACAAAAGAATATGTACAAGATTAAAAAGAATTAATATATATGCTAAAAATTTGTAACATTTATATGTTAATATATACAATATACGTTTGGTTTTTATAATAAAATCGGAATTAGCTGCATATATGTAATTAGTTCCGGGAAAGGCAAGATTTATAATGAGGAAGTTGTATAAAGTATTAGCTGTTATGGGGGTTACAGGTACAGTTGCCATTGCAGCTATGGGCGGGATGTATAGTGTTAATTATTATACTGAACAGAAAGAAGCAAGGGCAGCTGCGGCTGAAATTAAACGGCGTGAAGGCATAGTTGATAACTGCAATGAAGTTTCTTATGGCAATAAGGCGCTTGGCAATGTTGATTTGTCTGGAATGACAGTAGAAGAGATTACTGCTATACTTAAAGCAGAAAGCAAAGTATACAAGGACAGGAAAGTAAAAATAACTGTTGATGGCAAAAAGTATAAATTTTCAATGAAAGAACTTGGAGAGGATATTTTCTATAAAGCTTCTGATGGTACGAAATTCCAGGCAGGTGAAGAAGAAGAAATAGCGGAAATTATTGTAAATATGGATAAAGACAGGGATATGCAGGAGCAGTATGATATTATTACTGGCAAGGAAAACCCGTCTGTATATTCTATAAAAATAAAATGCCAGTATAATAAAAAGAAACTTGATAAGTTTATTAAAAAACTGGATAAAAACCATGTAAAAACGGTAGTTGATGCACGTATTACCAAAGGCGGCACAATTACAGCCCCGGAAGAAGGCAGGTCGCTTAAACTGGATAAAATAAAAGATAACCTTAAGGAATACCTCCAGGCAGATACAAAGGAAAACTATAAGGCAGAATATAAGACAAAAGCAATAAAACCTGAATGGAACAAAGAAGACCTTAAAAAAGTCAATACAGTTATAAGTGAATTTTCCACAAGTTTTATAAGCACTTCCAGCAGGGGGCACAATATACAGGTTGGTGCTTCACGTATTAATGGTACATTCCTTCTGCCAGGAGAACAGGTTTCATTTGACCAGGTTATACATGACAGCTCAGACGGGCAGGGTTTCCAGGCAGCAGGTTCTTACCTTAATGGCAAAGTTGTACAGACAGAAGGCGGCGGGATATGCCAGGTTTCTACTACAGCTTATAATGCTTTGCTGCTTGCTGGCATAATTCCAGTTAGAAGGCTTCCGCACAGCATGACAGTACACTATGTGCCGATTGGGCTTGATGCAGCAATTTCAGAAGGCGTAAAAGACCTTGTAGTTGAAAATACATATGATGTACCAATTATTATAAAAGCATTTACAGAGGGAAATACACTTACATTCCAGATTGTGTCATATAAAGGTGTATTAGGGGATTATACTTACAAGCCGCGTTCAGTGCCGCTTTCAAGCCTTAAAGCAGAAGCATACCTTGATATATATAAAAATGGCAAACTTAAAGAATCTAAATTCCTGCATACCGATACATACAGGGAAGGAAGCTGACATTCTATGGCAGATAACAGACAAAAGTAACAGAATAATTAGTGTGACAGTAATAGAATAACTAGTGAAATAAATGTGTAATGGAGATTTTGTATGGAAGATATTTTTAAACAGGTTGAGAAAAATATTGACAATCTTGTTATTAATAATGTTGAATGGGCAATGCCTGCAACGCAGGAACAGATACAGGCAGCAAGAAACGGGCATCTGGAATTAAGCTTTTTTGATAAGTCTGTTCCAGATGAATGGATTAGTGGAATAAAGGGCAAAAATGTGCTTTGCCTGGCAGGTGCAGGTGGTTTGCAGGCAGTTCTCCTTGCATGCGCAGGTGCAAATGTCACTGTTGTTGATATTTCCCAGAAGATGCTTGATAAAGACAGGGAAATTGCTGCTAAAGAAGGTCTGGATATAAGGATTATACATGGCAATATGTGTGACTTAACACAATTTGGCAAGGATTTTTTTGACTATATCATTAATCCGCTTTCTCTTATGTATGTGCCCGATGTAAAAGTGGTATTTAAGGAATGTTACCGTATTTTGAAGAAAGGCGGATGTTTTATTATGGCTGCGCCAAATCCGGTAGCTTATATATGTGATTTTGTTGATGATGGCAAGGGAGGGTATTATAAAGCAGTTAACCGCTTGCCTTATGCTGCTGGAAATCCTGGCAGCCAGGATACATGGATTGAATATGGGCATACAATGGAAGAGTATATTGGTGGGCAGATTGCCTGTGGGTTTGTAATTACAGGATATATTGAATGCCAGCAGGAAGATATAACAGAATTATATTTTATGACAAAGGCAGATAAGTTATAAGCTTGATAAATACAGGGCAGAAGAATAGAGGTGGGACAGAATAAAGAAAAAAGAAACCTCATTTAATAAATGTGGTTTCTTTTTAAGATTTTTACTTGACAGCAATAAATTTGTACATTTTTCATACAAATGTGTAAAAACAATTTAGGGGCTGAAACAGATTGAATTTGAAATAAATACATGGTATTATTGGTTTAGGAAGCAGGGAGGATATTGTCTATGGGCGATTTATATGATGGGGTGTTCCGGACAATTTTAAATGATTGCCGGCAACTTGTTATTCCAGTTATCAATGAGATTTTCCATGAAGATTATACTGGTAATGAAAAAGTAGAGTTCAGCCCTAATGAGCATTTTTTAGACCAGCAGGATGCAGCAGATGTAAAAAGGGTAACGGACACTAATTTTAAAATCTTTGGAAAAGTTGTCAAAAAATACCATCTTGAATGTGAAAGCGGGTATCCAGATGGCAAGCTTACAATCCGTTTATTTGAGTATGATGCCCAGATAGCACTTGATGAAGGGGAAATTACGAATGAAACACTGACGTTGACATTTCCAAATACAGCGGTATTGCATTTGAGGGTACGTAAAAAGACACCAGACAAAATGCAGTATGTGATTGTTACGCCAGGTGGGACAGTAAGGTATGATGTGCCAGTTATGAAGGTGCAGACATATTCATTAGATGATATTTTTGACAAACATCTGCTTATGTTATTGCCATTTTATATTTTTTCATATGAGAACAGCTTTTCTGAATACAATAGTAATAACCAGAAGCTGGCAGAGCTGGAGGCAGAATATAAGGAAATACTGGAAAGGCTTGGTGCAATGGAAGAACAGGGTAAAATTGGAACGTTTGATAAGCGTACTATTATAGAGCTTTCCAGGGATGTAATAAAGGAAACCGCACAGAAATATGAGAATGTGCAGAAAGGTGTAGGTGGTATTATGGGCGGAGCATTGATAGAAACAGAAGCCAGAAGGCTGAAGAATGAAGGTATACGTGAAGGTATGCGTGAAGGTATGCGTGAGGGTATACGTGAAGGCAGGCAGGAAGGCAGACAGGAAGGAATGGTTTATGCATATTATGAAATGAATATGAATACTAATGAGATTGCCAGCAAAGTAAATCTTACAGAAACAGAGGTGCTTGAGATTATTAAGAAAATGGGTAAGTCCTGAAATAATGTGGAATAAAAAAGAAACCTCATCTAATTAATAAATGTGGTTTCTTTTTAAAGTTTTTACTTTCCTGCAATAAGTATTTACGCATTAAGAAGTTTACTTATTGTATTTGCTTATCAGTTCTTCTATCTGCTCAATGTCCTGCTTAACCTGTGCAGGGTCTTCCTCTGTGTCTAAAAGTGCTGATAAAATAGAAACTTTAGAAACTTTCTTACTTAATGACTGGTATTCAGAAGTCATCTTAAACAGTAAAAATTCTTCCTGTGTAACCATTGACTTGTAACTACGTGTAAGAACAGTGCCACTGTAAACAATATCAGCAACTTCAATCAGGTTGTTTTTAAGTAATTTCCTAAGGACTGCCTGTACAGTGTTCATTGTAAGTTCAGGTTTTGCCTTAACAATTAAAGCAGCGGTTTTTGGTTCATCACTATCCCATAAGATGTTCATAACATCCATATCACGCTTTGTCAGATTGATATTAATCATCTGCTTATGTTTTTGTTTCATGATTTATTTCTCCTTTAACTTTAGTTAATAATTTTAAATAAGCAAATCCAAAAGTAACTTCTTAAATATTAGCTAGGTAGTAATTAAACATATTATATATTGTAATTACAAAAAAGTCAAATGAATTTAACAATAAAATTAAAACTTATATTTTGTTACAAAGTATATTTATATAATTCAGTTAATCCAGTCTGTCTATTGTACTTTTTATAATGGATGCTGCTTCTGGTTCTTTTGTGCAGCCAAGCCTGTAAACTGGGATTTTCTGGATTATTTTTTCTGCAAATTCCAGGTTTTTCTGGAGAAGCATAGAATCCCATGAAGGTGAAACAAGTCTTTGCATAATTGAAAGTGCCTGGTCATAATTAGCCAGTTTTACAACTTTATTTACAGCTGCCTGTCTTAAAAATATAATTCCGCCAAGCGGATAACCTGCTGTTGTAAATATTCCAGATGTGCCGCACCAAGGCAACCCATATGTCACAGGAAGATTGTCCTTAATGCTTATTATATTTAAGTCCCCGTTAAGTACAGGTGTATTATATATTTTATTCCAGAGGGCTGTATGGGTGGATTTACCAGTGCCTGAACATCCAGAAAAAAGCCACGCCTTTCCTTTATATAGTATTGAAGCTGAATGTATAACAAACATTCCATGCTGTTGTGCTGCTATAAGAAATGCAAAACGGAGTGCATGGAATATATGGCATGCATGTTCTGTATTTATTGAAGGAAAACAGTAAATATCTGCGGCAGAGCCATCTTTTGACACTTTCATTTCATATATTCCATATTCTTCTGGAAATGTAAATATATATGAGCTGCCAGACTGGCCTTCTGTACCAGTGTCTATTATAGAAACAGTCCTGTTTCTTACAAGTATATTTCCATTAATATGCCATCTTGGATTTCCTTTATAGAAATGGACATATTGCTGGTACTGCATATCCCCGGCAGGGCAGGAAAAATCCTTGAAATATTTTTCAAAAACCATATCCGGACCGTCATATGCAATTTTAATATTACCTATCTGGAAATATTTTGCGTGGGAAGACGGGACAATACTGGATTTTGGCAGGTTTTCCAGAATTCCGTATGATACAAGGATGTTTTCATATTCTGTAATATCAGCCAGTATATCCTGCATGTTCTCTATGCCAGTATCATATTTATTACAAAGAACACTGGCAATCTGTTCTTTATCCATTCCTTCGCATATTAAATCCCATATAAGGGCAGCAGCGGGGTTAAGCTTTAACTCTGGCATATGGTCTGCAATATTCTGTCCATATGGGAGCAGACATGGGATGCCACAGATATTTGTTTTAATAAATCCGTCTTTTGGCTTCATAATAATCCTCCCATGCCGCCTAAAGGCGGCATAAATAATAAAACGAGTAAATCTGTTTATGGAATTTACTATATCTTAGGTAGCGTTTTTGGCTGCCTTAGATATATTTTTCACACTAACTGCTTTTAGTAAGTTTTTATAACAGGAAACTGCTTATATAATGAATTTACCATGTTCCGCCGGCTAAAACAACTTATATCTGGAATTTATATTAATTATTTTTGTTATTTTTTTGTCAAAAGGTGTAGACTAAAACGCAATTTTGTGAGAAAATATTACCAGGACTGTGGCACTATGCCACAGATAATAAGCATTATTGAAAGGAGCATGAACATGATTTATTCACAGGAAGTA
>CAJUPJ010000002.1 GCA_910588655.1 uncultured Lachnospiraceae bacterium
AAACTGGGTTTAAAAGCCGCAGAAAATAAGGGCTGGAGAATCCGAGAGGCTATAATTATTCCGGGGAGGGGAGAGATGATTTAGACAAACGTAAACATAATGAAATTTTATATGGGTATATATGTATTGGCATGTTATATAGTAATTACTACACTATTTAATAAGTGACTAGCAGAATAATTTTTCTTCTCCCATTTCCAGTTATTCTATTTTTTTGTTTTTTATTGTAAATTTGCGGTGACAGGTTTTGTGTGCCAGATGCCAGCAATATTCTGTAAAAGGGGGCACTCTTGGCTTGTCGGCACATGGTAGTGCAATGTTATTTAGTTAAGGACTGGTGGAAAATGTTTTATAAATTACCAAAGTGTAGATTGCTGGCAAATTCCAAATGTGCTTCCATGAAAAAGCTGTACGGAACCGCTGGTGCTTAAGCCCTGTATTAAAATGTTCCGTAGGAACATTAAGGGCTTTATGCATCCATTGCGTGTGATGTCCAAGCGGGAGCGTGCTGTTTTCATGGAAGGCACTTTGGATTTGCCAGCGTATCCATAATATGTAATTTTTAAGCAATCCCACTTAACTAAATGACATTGTACCGTAGCACCAGCGTGCCCCTTTTACGGAATATTCTGGCTCTGGCACTAAAAAACCGTCCGTCATCCCACACAAAAACAATAAAACAGAATAACTGGAAATTATCCACTTTTTTTGGTATAATGTGCTAAATTGTTGCAAATGGAGGCTTATTATGGATACTACTTATAAAATTGCAATTATTGCTGTAATTCTGGTTCTGCTACTTATTATTAAAGGGGTTTATGACGAACGCCAGTACAAGCAGAGGCTTTTAAAACGCCTTAAAAATACATGGGGCAGCCCTTCAAGGGATGAATATTCACATGAATTGCTTGAGAGTATAAAATATTATTACAGGCAGAATGTATCTGACGGGGATATTGATGATATAACATGCAATGACCTTGACATTGATGCAGTATTTATGGACTTAAACCATACAATGACTTCTATAGGGGAGGAATACTTGTATGCCCTTTTACGCAAACCTTGTACAGATATTTCAATACTGGAAGAGAGGGAAAATACAATTAATTATATACAGGCAGATGAAAATGAGCGTATAAAACTACAGATGGCGCTTGCAGGAATGGGCAAGTTAAATAAGGTTTCAGTATATAGCTATATTAAAACTATTAGCAGTATGGACACAGGGGGTAAGTTATACCATATTTTGTCTGGCATTGCACTTTTTGTTTCTTTGTGCCTGTGTATGGTAAAACCTGCTGTTATGGTACTTGTAACAGCTATTATAATTATACACAATGTAATAACATATTACAGAAGCAAGGCAGAAACAGACCCGTATATACAGGTTTTTACATTTATAGCAAGAATTATCCGCCAGTCAGAAAGTGTTGCAGAAGCAAATATACAGGGAATTGGACAATATAAGGAACGTCTTGTTTCATGTGCACGCTGCCTTAAAAAGTTCAGCAGTAACAGCTGGCTTGTTGCAGGCGGGAATATGAATGGGGATTTACTTGACTCGCTTATGGATTATATAAGAATTCTTTTCCATATAGATTTAATAAAAATCTGTAGTATGGCAGAGGAACTGAAGAAACATGAAAAGGAATTAATTGGAATTTATAATACAACAGGTTATTTAGACAGTATGGTTTCTATTGCATCATTCAGGGCAGGTACTGGCTCATGGTGTGTGCCAGTGCTCCACAGGGCGGCTTCAAAAAGGGATATAACAATGGAATTTACAGAATTATACCATCCGCTTTTAGATGAACCTGTCAAAAACTCAGCCAGTGCAGACAGAAGTATACTAATTACAGGCTCTAATGCTTCTGGTAAATCAGTATTTATAAAGACAGTTGCATTAAATGCAATATTTGCACAGACAATTTATACAGTGCTTGCAGACAGTTATAGTTCATGTTTTTTCAATATATATTCATCAATGGCATTAAGGGATGATATTTTTAGCAATGAAAGCTATTATATTGTTGAAATAAAGTCACTTAAGAGGATTATTGACAAGGCATCAAAGGCAGATATACCAGTATTATGCTTTATAGATGAAGTTTTAAGAGGTACTAATACACTTGAACGTATAGCCTCTTCTTCCAAAATACTGGAATATATAGCAGATGCAAAGGCAATGTGTTTTGCTGCAACACATGACCTCGAACTTGCCAAAATACTGTCAGGCAGGTTTGATAATTACCATTTTGAGGAAAAGGTTGAAGAAAATAATGTTGTTTTTGATTATAAACTCAGGAAAGGGACTACGAAAACACGTAATGCAATAAAACTGCTGGAGATGATTGGATATAACCAGCATATTACGAAGGGCGCAGAAAAAGCGGCACAGTTTTTTCTTGAAAATGGTTTCTGGCCTGTATAAATGTGTTTTTGCCGGGCGATAATAATATTAAGGCTGTAAAAGAAAGGTCCGGTGATTTTTATGAAAAGTGTAATAAAATATTCCTGTAGTATATGTGCATTGCTGGCAGTATTTGCCCTTGGCAATTATATTTGTTACAAGTCAGCATTAAAACATTTTAAGGAAATGCAGACCAGCAGTGAAGAAAAGGTTTATAGCGAAATTGATGCAGTTGTTACAGATAAAGTGGAATCAAGGTATGAAGAGCTTTCAGAGAGACAGCAGCAGATAGAAGAAGATAATGTACAGACAGATACAAGTGATTATGATACTCTTTCAGTACAGACTATTTACCAGATTGAGAATTATGATGCTGTAAAAGATACTACTGCTGTTGAGTATGAAACACTTCCAGAAGAGCTTGTAGGGCTTAAAAGGGAAGATGCAGATAATTTCTGCAGGGATTATATGAAAGATGTGCCAGCAGAGGAGTTTTTAAAAGGGCTTCAGAGCATGGGTGTAATAAGTTTTTCAAATGAACGCCTTGTTGTAAGGAAAATATATAACAGTTCAAAGGTAAAATTCAGATATTACCTTATTGCAGTTGATGGTGAAGTAGTTGCTTATTATGGTGATAAAAAGACTGTATATGAATATACAGGCATAGAAACTGAAAACCTTCATGTAAAGGAAAGGCGTGCGCTGAAAAACGGCATAGAAGTCCAGGATGAAGACGAATTGTATAGTATTCTGGAGAATTATTCTTCATAAATATACCAGACAGGGGATGGCAGGCTGGCTTGTATTATCTGGCGTTATGTGCTATTTAAACGTTACAGGAGGATTTTAATGGATAAAACAGATATATTAATTGCAGGAGGAGGGGCAGCAGGTATAATAGCTGCCCTTGCTGCTTCTGGAAGTGGTGCAGGGGTTACTGTTATTGAAAAAATGCCTCTGCTTGGCAAGAAAATACTTGCGACTGGCAATGGCAAATGTAATTATACTAATTATTACCAGTCAGAGGAATGTTACAGGAGCAGCAGCGTGGATGGAAGTTTGTTTGCTTGGGATGCATTAAAAAAGTTTGGATGCATGGAAACAGTTGGATTGTTTAAGAAATATGGAATAATGCCATATGAGAAAGATGGATATGTATACCCTCTGCCAGGGCAGGCTTCAAGTGTAAGGGATATACTGGAAAGGCAGCTTAAAAATACAGATACAGTTATAAATACAGATGAAAGGGTAGTTAAAGCTAAAATACATATTAGTAAGAAGAGCAGGCAGCAGGACGGTTTTATTATAGAAACAGATAAAAAACAGTATTTTGCAAAGAAGTTTATAATTGCAACAGGTGGCAAGGCTGGTTTCGTACATGGTTCTGACGGTTCAGGATATAAAATTGCAAAATGTCTTGGACATTCAGTAATACCGCCGCTTCCAGCACTTACATCATGTATACTTGATGAAAAGTTTCTGAAAGACTGGGCTGGTGTAAGGACAAAGGGGACTGTCAGTGCGTTCAGCGGTACAGGGCAGTTGTTATGCCAGGACAGCGGGGAACTGCAATTTGTAGCACAGGGAATATCAGGAATACCTGTATTCCAGGTTAGCAGGTACATATCAGCAGAACTGCATAATAAAAGAAAACCATACCTGGTTATAGATATTATGCCTTTATACAGCATAGAAGAAATTGCCAGTGAATTAAAAAGACGCAGGACAGAACCTGTAAACCAAAGTGCAGGGGATATGCTGGAGGGAATATTAAACAGCAGGCTTGCACTGGCACTTCTTAGGAAATGTGGAATACCTGTAAAGCGCGGGGCATTGGAAGTTACAGATAAAGAAATAAGTAAAATTGCAAAATCAATGAAAGAATGGCGTTTAAATCCACAAGCAACAGGCGGCTTTGATAAAGCACAAATAACATGTGGCGGTATACCAGTATCAGAAATTAATGGAGATACAATGCAGTCCAGGATTTGCGGCGGGCTTTATTTTGCAGGTGAAATAGCGGACATAGATGGCATATGTGGTGGTTATAACCTGCAATGGGCATGGACAAGTGGTTATATAGCTGGAAGTTCTGCTGCAAAAAGCTGCACGTCCATTTCATAAATTCCCACTTGGTAAACTGTATGCAGGATAATTTGCAGTTATCCTGTGTTTATGGCGGACGGTTTCCTGTGCCAGAGCCAGAATATTACATAAAAGGGGTACGCTTGCGCTACGGCAGACCACACAGCGGCACATAAAATCTGAAAAAACCAGATTTAAATGCCGGTGGGTCTGAAGTACCCCTTTTATGTAATATTGCTGGCATCTGGATAAAATGCCATGCAATATAATAATCCCAGTTATAATTCTAAATTGCTGTTTTATGTTTTTTTCTGGAATTTTGCCAGCAGACAGCAGGTTTCCAGTGTTCCAGCTAAATATTATTCCATGACAGTGGCACTTCAGCACCGCCGGCATTTAAGCTGGATATTTAATGTGACGGAATAAACGTAAGTTTATTCTGGAACATTAAATATCTGGCTTTATGTGCCGCTGCGTGGGCTGACGTAGCGGAAGCGTGCCCTGGAATGGAATAATATTTAGCTGGACACAGAAACCCTGCGTCCGCCAATCCACATACCAGCAAAGGATAACTGCAAATTATCATATGTTTGGGAATTTATGAAACGGATGTGGAAAAAGCTGTATTAATAGTAGGATTAAATAAAGGAATGTGTTATATTATAATGGATAAGATAAAATAAAAAACGGAAAGGAGATTGTGCACAGACATTAACGAATGTTTCTGTCCGTGGACTGGTGCAGATTATGTTAAAAGGAAAAGTAGCAATAGTTACAGGAGGAACAAGGGGGATTGGTTTTGAAATAGTGCGTAAATACCTTGCCAATGGTGCAAAAGTAGTTTTATTTGGTTCACGTCAGGAAACAGTGGACAAAGCATTAGAAAAGCTGGATGCTGAAAACCCTGCATGGAAAGTTGAAGGAATGTGCCCTGCCCTCACAAATGCAAAGGAAGTAGAAGAAGCCATAAATAAGGTGTATGAAAAGTATAAAAGATTAGATATTCTTGTAAATAATGCAGGTATTTCATCAAGCACACCATTATATAATTATACAACAGAAGAATTTGATAAAATTATTGACTTAAATGTAAAAGCTGTTTTTTATGCAATCCTTCCAGCAGCAAAGATTATGAAAGAACAAGGCGGCGGATGTATAATTAATACAAGTTCAATGGTAAGCATATCAGGACAGCCAGCAGGTTCAGGATATCCAGCCAGCAAATTTGCAGTAAATGGTCTTACAATCTCACTTGCAAGGGAACTTGGCAAAGATAAAATACGTGTTAATGCAGTTGCACCAGGTGTTACAAAGACAGATATGGTTGCAGCACTGCCAGAACAGACAGTAAAGGCAATTTCCGCAGCAATACCACTTGGAAGGGCAGGAGAACCAGAAGAAGTTGCGGATGCATTCCTTTACCTGGCAAGTGACATGGCAAGTTATGTAACAGGGGAGATTTTATCAGTAGACGGGGCATCAAAAGCATAAATAATAATTTATAGTTATATTAAATATTATTCCACCCATATCCTGGCAAAATTACAGAAAAACAGGCTGGAAAGTGCGTAGAACCATTACTTTCCAGTCTTTATACATGTAATTTATTGCATAGGAATTTATGAAACGGACGTGCCAGCCTGTACAAAACCCCTTGCAATATATGGCAGTCTGTGGTAGAATACTGGATGTTGTGTATAGGAGATGTTCCTCTGTTACGGCTGCATGGCACATAAGTATTAAGAACATCAAGATAAATAAGGAGGTCACACAGATGAATGACATTATTAAGGAAATTGAGGATGCGCAGTTAAAGAAAGACATTGCTGAGTTTGGCATTGGTGATACTATAAAAGTATATGCCAAGGTTATTGAAGGAACAAGGGAGCGTGTCCAGGTTTTTGAAGGAACTGTCCTTAAAAGGCAGAATGGCGGGATAAGGGAAACATTTACAGTAAGGAAGTTTTCTAACGGTGTAGGTGTTGAAAAGACATGGCCATTACATTCACCGATTATTGACAAAATTGAAGTAGTCCGCAAAGGTAAAGTAAGGCGTGCTAAATTATTCTATCTTCGTAACAGGGTTGGAAAGGCAGCTAAAGTTAAAGAAGCAATAAGATAATTAGGATGCAGATGTTATAATAATGGGGTTATAGTTCTGTTTCAATATTTTGGAATAAAGGACAATAACCCCGTTTTATATCAGGCGGTAAATGTCATTCTGTAATCAGGAGGGGAAGAATATGTGGTGTCCGGTTTGTAAAACAGAATACCAGAAAGGAATTACAGTCTGTGCAGAATGTGGTTCAGAACTGGTTGAAGGGACAGAAGATGATTTTTTAATTACAGGTTTATGTGAATTAAAGGATAAAGAAGCATCAGCAAAACTTTTAGAATACTTGCAGTTTTCGGGAATTACAAATGCAGAGGAAAAGGAAAATGAGGGTGTTTATATAATTACTGTACCACAAAGCCAGGCAAAGCAGGCAGAAAAGCTTATGCGTGGTTTTATGATAGCACAGCAGGAAGAACAGGATAAAGAGGCGGCTTTAAATGCAGGAAATGATGGCAGCCAGGAAAAAACCAGCAATGAAACACCAGAAGGTATTTTAAACAATTCATCTAAAACTTATACAAAGAAGGCAGATGAGTATAAGGATACCAGGACATCAGGAATTACATTTATTATATTTGGCTTAATTGGAATAGCATATCTTGTGTTGTGCAAGCTTGAAATACTTCCATTGACATATAATGAGATAGTATTTGTGCTTTTATTATGTATGTTTGCATTCTTTATAGCTGGCGGATTTGCATCAGTTATAAAATCTGGCAAGATTAAGGGGCAGATATCTGAGGAAGAGGAACTGACCAAAAAGATAAAACTCTGGCTTGATGAAAATATTACAAGTGAAATTGTTGGAAGCTGGAAGGATGCAAATGTACCGGATGAAGAAAATGAATTAATTGTAATATCAAAAATTGGTGCAATGCTTTCAGGCTATTACACAGAGCTTGATACTTCTTATCTGGAAATGGTAGCAGATGAATATTTTAACGAAAAAATATCAGGCAGTTTTTAAAAATAAATAAGTTGTTTTATTATAATAAAAATGCAAAGCTTGCTGGATTTACAGCGGTTTTGCATTTTTTATTTTATCTGGATGGAATTGACCATTCTGCTTTCTGGATTGTATATAAAGCAGAAGGAGGGGGAGAGAATGGATAAAAGAACCAGTGCTAAGGACTTTGAAGAAATTTACCATAAGTATAAAAATACTCTGTACAGAATAGCATTTACTTATGTTAAAAACCAGCCTGATGCAGAGGATATTTTGCAGGAAGTGTTTACAGCAAGGCTTTATAAAGCTCCTGTATTCCAGTCAGAAGAGCATGAGAAACGCTGGTTAATACGTGTTACAGTAAATTATTCTAAGAATTACCTTAAATCATTCTGGCATAAAAATATTGGTTATATGGAAGATGCCAGGATAGAAATCCCGTGGGAAGAGGACAGCTCTAAACGTGAACTGCTTGAAGAAGTGCTTTCTCTTCCAGATAAATGCAAAGCAGCAATGTATTTACATTATTATGAGGGGTATACATGTAAGGAAACCGGGCAAATTCTTGGCTGTACGGAATCAGCGGTAAAAATGCGTTTAAAAAAGGGAAGGGAACTTTTAAAAAACAGTTTGTCAGATGGAGGTGCTTTATATGGAACTGAAAGATTATAGGGAAGTTTATAATTCCCTTGTACTGTCTGAAGAAGCAGACAAAAGGATTTTAGATGGAATAAATAAGAAAGGGGGAAGGACTATGAAAAGAAAATATTATAAGCCGGCATGGAAGGCAGGGCGTATTGTGGCAGCACTTGCAGCTGTTGCTGTTACAGGGACAGCAGTCTATGCTGCTACGCAAATGTGGGACAGTAATGTTGCAAGGGAAATTGGTGTATCAGATAATCCAGAGATAAGGGATAAAATGTCTGAAAAAGGGTATTCACAATACCTGGGTGATGATAAAACCAATTATTCTGTTACAGACAAAGATATTACAGTGAGTGTTATCCAGACACTGGCAGACAGGTATTGTGCAGATATTTATTTTGAAGTGGATTTTGGCAGTAAATATATTACATCAGGGAAATACCTGGATTTTGGCGGGACAGAAGTGGAAATAGCTAATGTGCTGCCAGAGATTGTCTTAAAATGTAATGGCAAGGTTTTAGATGCTGCATTGTTAAATGGTGTTTCAAAGATAATAAATAACCATAAGGCAGCATACAGATACCAGGCTGGGTATACTGACAGGGAAGAAATACCAGAGGGTGCAGAAATAACTATGGAGATAAGTGCATTTACTGTCTATAAAGATGACAAAGAATTTTTTGCTTTATATAAAGCATCAGAAAGTGAAACGGAAGATGGTAGAATGGATGCTTATGAAAACTGGGACAGAACACTGGCAACAGTACAGGGGAACTGGATGCTGGAATGGAAGCTGTCATATGGAACTGAAAGAAGGATTTATGATTTAGATTATAAAACCAGGGCAATGGATATGGACTTTAAAATAAAGGAACTGGATATTTCCCCGCTGTCATGTTCAATTCTTCTGGAGGAAGACGGCTGGACTGCAAATGAAAGAAGACAATTTAAGAAACGCCATAAAAACAATGCTGGAATAACGTTTATATTAAACGGTATAACCCTGGGACACCAGAAATTTATTCCACATGACGGTGTATGCCATTTAAATGTTGGTGAAAATGAAGATGGAAAGCTTTTTATAAGGGAAGGCGGCCAGTTTGGAAGAATACTGGATTTAGAAAAGGTAACAGGAATTTCTGTATCTAATGGTATAGTTGAATATATATCTTTTAAAGATATTAGCTATAGAACTGTAAAATAAATTCCATTCCTCGTTTATTCTGGCAGGAGTACAACGCTCCTGCCAGGCTTCCTGTGTTACTCCAGTGCTCTGTTTAATTCTTCTGTGCCAGGAAGCACAAACTTCCCGTTTTCAATTATTTTAACTGTAGTCCCGCAAGGTTTATGGACTATAATATCACCAAGTTCATTATATGGAATTGTAATATCAGTATGGCAGTTAAAATAAGCATGGTTTATATCAGTATGGCGCAGCAGTGAGAAATCATTTTCCTTACATTTCATTTCTTTTCCATCTGGATTATAAGTGCGCAGTTCTTCTTCATGTGAAAAGCATGTATCACCTATTGCAAAATGCGGGCCTGTTTTCTCTGTTATAAGGATAGGGAGTTTGTGTGCTATATTGTATTTCTTGCCCATTTTATAAGCCGTTGTATTAGTGCCTATTGCAAATTCGCCAAGTGGCAGGGTTTTGTGCTGGTGAAGAAGGTTTTCATGTATATATCTCTGGTTTTCTTCTTCTGTATCAAAGTTACTGCATGAATAACTGGTAATTACCCCATCTTTAAATTCTAATTTTAAATCCTTATATATAAGCCCGTCCAGGTAAATGGATGTTGCATGCAAAAGCCCGTCTGTGCCTTTTAGCTGTGGTGATGTAAATACTTCGCCAAGAGGTATATTTACATCTGCAAGGCAGTTTTCAAACTTTGTTTCTTCTGCAGGGTTATTTATATGTGCCAGTGCAACATTTATATTAGTAATATTTCCACTGCGCCCTGTTATAGTTACAAAATCCCCTTCATCAAGTGCATTAATAAGGCATGTCTGTATTTTACCATACAGTGACGGGTCTAATGTATTTACTTTTATTGTTTCCTTAAAAATTTCCTGGTAATTACTTCCAACTGAAGGAACAGGGTAAGCAATAATTGTAAAACTTGTTGTATCTCCTGGTATAAATTCATTAGTAAGAAGTGAAGATGCTGCCATAAAGTTAGTACGCTGTTCCTGTTGTTTTTCATTAAAACGTGGGGCAGTTTTTTTATCTACAGCAGTAAAATCTGTTTCACCAAATGTTTCCATTACAGCAGGGCCTGCATACAGGGAGGCAAGTTCTTTCATATCTTCAAAAGCTTTGCGCTGTGCACTTAAACGGCGGTCTGCAAATGCTTTGTCAAATATTATACATTCATCCATGCGGTGGTCATAGTCATACTGCCTGTTAGCATTGCCGCCGTAATAACCATTTTTATGGCCGGAAGAGCGGTAAATTAATCCTCTTTCTGCCCTGTAAATGCAAGGCTTTAATCCCATTTCACCAAACTGGCATACTGCTTCACGTACAATTCTTTCAAATCCAAGCACATAACGTATATTGACAGTGCCTTTCTTTGAAAGGTCAATATTATATGCTTCAAACCCCTTTCTATATCCCTCTGTAAAAGTTGATGCCATATCTTTTATGCTGCTTTCTGGAAGTGTGCTTAAATACTCTGAAGTTTTCAGTTCATTTTCAGAAATATATTCCCCAAAAAGATATAAATATGAAGGCTCTGATAAATTTTTCTGCATAATAATATCTGTAGCAAAAGACATACCAGGGTCTAAAAGTGAACGTATCCTGGCAGCAGCCATAATATCTGCATAGTCAAAGAAGTAATAATAAATTGCATCATGTATTTCTGTGTCAGCAGACGGGTTGTCTTCAAGAATATTGTAAACCTGTATATAAAGTTCAAGCAGGGGTACAAGGAAGGAAAGACGGTTTTCAAAAGCGTATACAATGCCTGTGCGCATTTCTGTATATAAAACACAAAGAAGCGTGCCAATATCCTTTCCAAGTTCCCCGGCTGCAAAGTCTGGTTCTGCATAGCTGTGTATATAACTGCTGCCATTAATGTCTTCATAAAGTGACTGGTTGAGCTTTTTAAGCCCTGTAATGTCCATTTTATCTAACATGCCAGAATTTGCCAGGTTATATGCTTCACATGTTTCCATAATAAAAGCAGATGTTTTATAGAAATAAGCAGAAAGCTCCTTTGGAAGTGGTGAGCCGCTGCCAGCGGTTTCGCTGTTTATTAACTTTATGCGTCCGTAAGCAAGCCCATATCTTTCGCCGTATTCTGAATTGTCTTCATAATTATCTGTCATTTTAATCCCCCATTCTATAATTCTTTTAAAACTGTCTGAAGAATTGCCGTTATCCTGTCCTGGCAGGTATGCAGCTTAGAAACTTTATTATATGCATTACTGGCAATTTTATTTCTTATGCTGTCATGTGCAAGGTAAAAACCTGTTTTATCCTGTAGTTCATTTATATCCTCAAATATATCAATATCTTTGCCAGGTGTAAAATAATCCATAAGTTCAATACGGAAGTCTGTAAGAAGAAAACCGCCGCAGCTTAATATATCCCATACCCGGAGCGGAATTCCTGTCTGTATATTTGGTATTGTCATATTAAGGTTAATCCTGCTCTGGTTAAAGATTAAAGGCATCTGTGTATGGTAATCCGCCTTGCCGTGGCATTTTACAAGCATAAGCCTGTCTGTGCTGCTTCCGGTAAACAGGTGCAGGAAACATTTCCTGTTATTAAATGTGTTTTTATTAAGATATACAGAAAGACTGTTAAGGCAAAGGTTTCTCTGCATTGATGCGGCTTTAAAGCCAAGCACTGTTGTTGAAAAAAGAGTGCGTATATCTGCAAATGAACCTTCTGCCTGCCTGTAATCTGTTATTTCTTCAAGCTGTCTGCATATGCCAGGTGTAAGCAGTTTCTCAATAATATTGCCTCCGGATACCTGCAGCTGTGCATAAAGTGCAGCATCAAAATACCCGCATAAATAGTCAGGAAGTTTTTCAGAGATATTGTCAAAAGAGTTTTTCTCATAAAGGCTTCCTATAAATGATACATCATATTTAAAAGGGGTGCTGTTTTTTAAAATATCCTTAAAACCGCCAGAGGCAAGCGGCATGTGGTAAATATGTTTTACACCAGTTTTTTTAAATTCCTCATAATTAGAGCGGTCAAATGTAAATATAAAATTAGTTTCATAAAATACAGCATTATTGTACATTGCAAGCAGAGGGCTGTCACAATTCCAGCTTACATATGGCGTATCTGCTTCATGGCATGCATGTGCAAGCACTGGAAAAAAGTTTACAGAAAATAACAGGTCATATCTGGATTTTTTGAGGATTTCTGTAACTTTATCTGTGAAATCTGAATCTTCTTCAATATGTCCTGCCTGTGCTGTTAAAAGAGTTATACTGCATCCACACGCTGAAAGTGCATTTTCAATGGTTTTCTGGTTATAGGAATTCCAGTGGTATACTAATACTTTCATTAATGTTAGTCCTTGCTGTTTTAATCTTTTTATGATAACATTATAACATAATATATAAAAAAATCTATAATTATATCAGAAAAGGAATGTCCGGAGCTCCCAGTGCGGCAGGCTTTCCTGGACGGTATACAATCCCGGGAATATTTTGTTATTTAAAGGAGGACTATTTTATAATGGGTAAAATTAAGATTGGAAATATGATATATATTACATTTATATCAATGATAATATATATACTTTGTCTTGCATTTGGTAATTATTATATTATACAGTCAGAAGCAAGTAACAGTGATGTACTTTATAATAATTATGGCAAAATACAGGGTGATGTATCAATGGGCTTTGCATACTTCCAGGAGGTAAAGGTTGATTTAAGGAATGTTTTATATTTGTATGCACGTGACAGTGAAAAACAGGCTGATGCAGTAGAAGCTATAAATACAGCAAAGGAAAATATGGAAACCTCCTTTAAAAAAGCAGAGAAAGAATTTTTGGATGATGAAATTCTTGAAAAGTATAATAAGGCACAGGAACAGATTGATTTATACCTGTCAGATGTCCATACATGCCTTTTATATGTTACACAAGGGAATATAGTACAGGCAAGAAAGCATCTTTATGAAAATGGTGTACAGTCAGCAAATGCAGCAGCAGATTTAATAAACCAGCTTATTGAACAGTTACAGGACAAAGCTTCTGCAATGCTTGAAACTGAGACAAGGAACAGGGAAATATCAAATATTATAGTGGTAGTATTCCTGGTATTTGTTATACTAAGTACAATGTTTGCAGCACGTATACTAATAAGGACTATACGCAACCCTCTTGTAAAGCTTACAGAAGTTGCGGGATATATAGCTTCTGGTGATATAAACCATGATATTGTGGAATTTGCTGAAAGCAAAAACGAAATAACATTGTTACATAACAGTTTCTATGATATGGCTGAACACCTTAAACAGCAGGCAAAAGCACTGGAACAGCTTTCAAGTGGTAATCTTGATATAGATTATACGCCAGTATCACCAGATGATGTTGTTGGAAAGGCAATAGAGAAACTTATAAAAGATAATAACACAGCATTTAGTGTAATAAAGAGTGCTGCAAAGCAGATTACAATTGGTTCAGGGCAGATAGCTTCTGCAAGCCAGACACTTGCACAGGGTTCAACAGAGCAGGCAAGTGCAATACAGCAGATTTCAGCATCTATTACAGATATTGCAAATAAGACAAAGGATAATGCAGCACAGGCAAATGAAGTAAACAGTATTGTACTTGAAACGAAAGATGATATTACCAATGGTAATGAATATATGCATGAAATGGTTACAGCAATGGAAGAAATTAACGAAGCTTCCGGAAACATCCAGAAAATAATAAAAGTTATTGATGATATAGCGTTTAATACAAATATACTTGCACTTAATGCATCTGTTGAAGCAGCAAGGGCAGGGGAACATGGTAAAGGTTTTGCAGTAGTAGCAGAAGAGGTCAGAAACCTTGCAGGCAGGTCTGCACAGGCATCAAGCCAGACTGCTGGCATGATAGAAGACTCTATTGAAAAAGTAAAGAGGGGTTCACATCTTGCAAAGGAAACTGCAAAATCCCTTGCACTGGTTTCGGAAATGGTTGATAAGATTACAAGCCTTAGTACGGATATAGCAGAGGCATCCAATAACCAGGCTTCTGCAACGGCACAGATAGACCAGGCACTTACGCAGGTATCACATGTAGTACAGACAAATTCCGCAACAAGCCAGCAGTGTGCTTCTGCAAGTGAGGAACTGTCAGGGCAGATAAGAGGGCTTGAAATGCAGGTATCTAAATTTAAACTAAAAGGCTCACAGGAAATGCGTGAAACATATGCGGAACCATATGCACTGGAATATGAAGAACCTATGATGATTGGAAGCAGGGAATAATTCCGTCTTTTGAGGAGGAGGGTTGTGCATGAGTACAAGGCCTATTGTTTATAATACAAAAGAAATGCAGCAGATTCTGGAAGGGAATGGATTTAAACTATCAAGGCAGAGCGGAGACCATTTTATTTATACTGATGGCAACAGGACTGTATCTATAAATTACCGGATAAATAAAATGGTGGCATTAAGGCTTATTAAAGAAAATAATCTTGACACATCTGTGCTTAAAAGGGTTAAAAAGATACAAAATAAGGGTGGGTAAATATTCCATATTTCCAGTGTATATTTAATACAGGTATAAAAATTTGTTTTAAGGAGAGTTTATGGCTTCTTATGTATTAATTATTGCTTGTGTAATATTGCTTTGTGTGCTGGCAGAAAATATTTGTGCAATAGCACTGCTTTTTATTATGTTTTATGGCGGGTTTAATACCAACTGGCATGTTGCTGTTTTTGGGCTTATGATGCCATTTAAGTGCAGTATAAGACAGTGTCTTTTAAAAACATTTCAGGCACATTTATAATTAATGCCAAGTTTCTGGTAAAATTCTTCAAGTGTAATATGGTTCTTCATAATATACTTTGCTGCTGCTTTGCCAACATATCTGAAATGCCAGGGTTCAAAATTAATTCCTGTAACTGCACTTTTATTTTCAGGATAGCGCAATATAAAACCATATTTATAGCAGTTTTTGCGGAGCCACTGGTTTCCGGGTTCATCCATCTGTGAAACATCCATACTGGTGTTGCCTGAACAAAGTATATCAAGGGCAAGACCTGTCTGGTGTTCACTGCATCCTGCTGGCATTGTTTCCTTGTACACCTCTTTTAATGCAGTTTCATAAGGCATACCCTGGCTTACAAATGTATTAACATCTTCATCCACAAGGCTTTGCTGTTTTTCATAACTTCTGTAGGCAGAAGCTATCCAGTAGCTATATCCTTGTACTTTAGCGTCAGAAAGCATCTTTACAAGGCTTTCATAAAGATAAGATGAAGCTTTAAGCCTTCCATTACAAATATATTGAAGTGAAGGATTATAACTGTCTGGCAAAGGATTGTCCCTGTTTGCAAGAACCAGGAAGTCCTTGTTTTTATTATAAATTTCCAGGCATTTCTTATCAATATATTTGTTTTTGTTACATTTATTTTCTTTTGTTAAAGAAACATCTTTAAAAACAGTTTTATTTCCAGGGGTTTTATCTGTACTGGCGATACTGTGCGGGGTTTGTAAGACCTCCGTTTTATTGCTTCCTTTTAAGCATATAAAACAAAATATTACTGAAACAATAATAGAACAAGTTATGCAATAAAATACATTTTTAAATATACATTTAAACATAATGCCACTCTCCTTTATCTAAATTTGGTTAATAAAAATTTTAGATAAATAATAGCGCCTGGCTGTATGCTTTTTATTGCGTAATTGTATCAGAAATGTATAAAATAAAAATATAGGGTAATTTACAGTTATTTGTGTTTTTTGAAGGTGCATGCATTGCGTTGGTTTGGTAACAGCAGCCTAGGCAGCAGTGCACCTGTTATAAAATAATATTAGCTGGAACGCATATAACCTGCTGTATCCTGGCAAAATTTCAAAAAACATAGAGATATAATAACTGTAAATTATGTTGTGGGGAAGAGGATTTAGACGTAAGGAAATTATATGTAATATTTTCTACTAGCAGAATACTTTATGACACATATAATTTGCAGTTATATTATTACTGGAATGTGTAGCGTAAATTGCTGGTAACAGGTTTTACGTGCCAGATGCCAGTAATTATTCCGTAAAGGGGTACTTCAGCCCCGCCAGTGTTTGTATCCCGTTTTAAGTGCCATGGAAGGAACGGCAGTTTCTTTCATGGCACAGGGATACTATGCACTGTTGCGTGGGCTGTCGTAGCGCAAGCGTACCCCTTTACGGAATATTCTGGCTCTGGCACGCAAAACCGTCCGCTGCAAAAATCCACACAAACACAAGATAACTGTAAATTAACAAATAAGGAGGTTATATCATGCCAGAAACAAAGTTTGATGAGGCAATGCCTTTTGCACCACTTAAAATTATATCTATTGGAAATTGTAATGAATTAGGCATGAAAATAGATAAACTGATTACTGCCCGGAGGAAAAAAGCCCTTCTGGACAATAGCAAGCCAGCTTTTAAAATGCCAGGTTATAATGAAGACTCTTATCTTGTGCCATTTGAATGCCCAAGGTTTGGTACAGGCGAAGGCAAGGCTGTTATTAATAAATCAATACGTGGTACAGACATTTATATTATTGCTGATACAGTAAATTACAGTAACACATATACAATGCGTGGCAGTGAGTCACATATGTCACCAGATGATTATTTTATGGATATTAAGCGTGTTATTATGGCGTGTGGAGGGCATCCAAGGCGCATTACTGTAATTATGCCTTATCTTTATGAAGGACGCCAGCACCTGCGTGTTAATAATGAGTCGCTGGACTGTGCCCAGGCACTACAGGAACTGGCAGCAATGGGAGTAAGGACAATTATAACATTTGATGCACATGACAGCAGGGTACAAAATGCAGTCCCGGTTATTGGATTTGAGAATTTCTTTACATCCTACCAGTTTATTAGTGCATTTTTGAATAATAACCCAGGTATAAAGCCAGATAAAGACCATCTTATGATAATAAGCCCGGATGAAGGTGGTATGCGCAGGGCGGTATATTATGCAAGCCTGCTTGGTGTTGATATGGGTATGTTTTATAAAAAAAGGGATTATTCAAAAATTGTAGACGGTGTGCATCCTGTAGTTTCAATAGAATTTCTTGGTAATGATGTGAGTGGTAAGGATGTTGTAATTGTTGATGATATGATAGCGTCAGGACATACTGCATTTGAAACAGCTAAAGAGCTTAGAAAAAGGAATGTGGGTAAAATTATTATATGCGTTACATTTGGGCTTTTTTCAAATGGTGCAGGTGAAATAGACGAAGCGTATAAACAAAATATTTTTGATGAAATTTATACAACAAACCTTTGTTACTGCCCAGAAGAAATTAAAAATAAAAGTTACTACCATAATGTTGATTTAAGCAGTTATACTGCCCTTATAATTGATACACTAAACCATGATGTAAGTGTTAATGAAATTATGGATGCAAGCCAGAAGATACAGGAACTCCTGGCTTGCAGGCAGGGTGTGTAGCTGTACATCCTGCCTGTAATGGGAATATATAGCTTATTGTATGTTCCTTATAGTTTTTTTAAGCCTGCCTTTTACAGGGATTAGCACCATTATGCCCAGAATACCATATAATACTGTATTTATAGTAATTATTTCTAATTCTTCTTTTGCACCAGTCCATAATAACATAACCAGGTAAAACAGGCTTAGAAAAATACTACTGGTAAATAATGTTTTTTCTGCTATATCTATTGCATAAACAGCATTTTCCAGTCTGGTTATATTATTTTCATTACGGAATAAATATACAAATGCACTGCCAAAATCCTTTAAACTATCCGGAATATGGAGGGAAACGGCAAGCAGGAATACCATTGCCATAATTCCATACAGGTCAAAATACCATCCAATATGTATTCCGCCTGCTGCTAATGATAAGGATATAATAAATACTATAGTTGCTGCAATCCATGTAATGCTTATAATAACATCTTTTATGCCTCTTTTCTTGTTTTCTTCACTATCTTTCATTAAATTCATAATATTTTCCTCCGCTTTACCAGGATATTCTTCCTGTGTTAAATTTTCAACTGACAACAGTTCATTTACATTGATTTCAAGTATATTGCACAAAGGCATTATATTGGATATATCTGGAAGCCCGTTTCCACATTCCCACTTTGATATGTATTATTTGTAAACCTGCTAAAAGCAGAGAGGGCTCTACATACCATAGAATATTTGTAATAATTATTACAGTTATCTGGTGCTGGCATATATATAATGCTAATCCTTGAATAAAATGCAGTTTTTTTATATAATAGGGGCAGGACATTACAAAACAGAAAGGAAAAGCATAATGCAGGAAAAAGTTAAAGGCAATGTAAAGGACAGTATTTTCTGTAACCTGTTCAGGATTAAGAAATATCTGTTACAGCTGTACCAGGCACTCCACCCGGAAGATTCAGGTATGACAGAGGAAGGGCTTGAAAATGTCACAATAAATCATGTATTTACTAATGGAATATATAATGACCTGTGTTTTACAGCCGGGGGCAGGTTAATATTAATGCTGGAGGCACAGTCTACATGGAGTGTAAATGTCATTATAAGGATGTTTATATACCTGGCACAGACATACCATGAATATTTCAAAGGGAACTGTACAAACCTGTATGGCAGTAAAAAAGCTGTAATGCCAGAACCTGAACTGTATGTGGTTTATACAGGTGGCAGGAAAAAACGGCAGGAGTACATATCACTTTCAGAGGAATTTTTTGGCGGAAGGAATATTGGTATTGAATTAAAAGCAAAAGTAATTTATGGTGGCAATGGAAATAATGATATACTGGAACAGTATATAAAATTTACAAAAGTGTATAATGGGCAGGTAAAAGAACATGGCAGGACTAAGAAAGCAGTTATTGAAACAATCTGTATATGCAAAAATGAAAACCTGCTTAAGGAATACCTTGAAAGCAGGGAAAAGGAGGTTGTTGGCATTATGATGGCATTATTTGACCAGGAAGAGGTATTTGATACTTATGTTAAAAGTGAGAGAAGGGAAGCAGCAAAAAAAGCAACAAAGGAAGCAGAAAAAAGGACAAGGAAAGAAACGGCTGTCCAGTTGTTAAAAGCAGGAAGATGTACAGTTGATGAAATAGGAGAAATTTTTCCACAATTAGATGATGATGATATTATAGAAATAGAACAGGAGTTTATGCAGCGGGTGTAAAGATATATATGACAGATAACAACAGGCTTAGTGCATGGATAATAACCAGCCAGGTTATTATCCATGTGTTTTTATATGTATAAAGATTGCAGCCGCACAGGCAGGACAAACGCATGAATGAACAAATTGTAAATACTTCCAGTTTTTGTTAGAATAAAACAATAACTGGGGGATGGTTTCACCAGAAGCACTGCAGCAGCTGTATGTAAAATGGCTGTGCCAGCGCAAAGACTGGAAAGGCATGAAAAGCATAATAATGGAACGCAAAGTACTGGAAAAAGAAGACATAAACCTTGCCAGCAGGGCAGTGTGGGCACTGGAGTGTTGAAAGCATGCACTGGCATTTTGATGTCACATTCCGTGAAGATTATAATACAACAGCAGATAAAACAGCCGCCCAGAACCACAATATAATACGGAAATGGTGTTTAAATATATTAAAACTGGCAGAATTGTCCCTTAGTATTAAAAAGCTTTCATTAAAAAAGAAGCTATTCATGCGTTTGTCCTGCCACACAGGTGGAAAAAGTTGAAAAACCTGCAATATCTGGTATAATATCTATTTAAGAAACCAGAATAAGTAGTATTATAATATCAAACTGGTATATGGAGGCGGGCATGGTTATTTCAAAATATACACTAATTGGTGCTATTTTACAGTACCATCCGGAAACTATTAGTGCATTTAATGAGATGGGGCTTGGATGTGTCAGATGCCCTTCATCAGCAAGGGAAACTTTAGAGCAGGCATGTAATGTCCATGGGATGGATTTAGATAGTGTAATTGAGAAGTTAAATTCAGCTATAGTTAATTCCTGAAAAAACAATAAGGATATGCATTAAACGCAGGATATGGCATTAAACATAGGATGTGCATTAAATGTATAAGGGAGAATATTGGATGAATACGCAGAATGAAGCAAGAAATTTAAGCATGGTAATGGATTTATATGAACTTACAATGGGCAATGGTTATTTTACAGGTGATGATACCAGCACAAAGGTTGTGTTTGATGTATTTTACCGCAACAACCCGGATAAAGGGGGATTTTCTATATTTGCGGGGCTTGGACAGATTATAGAATATATTGAGAACCTTCATTTTGATGACAAGGACATTGCTTATTTAAAAGACATTGGCATATTTGATGAGAGGTTTTTAGAATATCTTAAAAGCTTTGAATTCAGGGGAGATATTTATGCACTTGAAGAGGGGACGGTTATGTACCCGGATGAGCCTGTTATTACTGTTATTGCACCACTTGTTGATGCACAGCTTATAGAAACAGCAATACTTCTTGAAGTAAACCACCAGTCGCTTATTGCTACCAAGACAAGGAGGATATGCCATGCTGCGGCAGGCAGGCTTGTTTCTGACTTCGGGGCGCGCAGGGCACATAATATGGATGCTGCTGTATATGGTGCAAGGGCAGCATTTATCGGAGGTGCATCCTCTACAGCAACTGTACTTGCAGGGCAGATGTTTGGAATACCGGTAAGCGGCACTATGGCACATAGCTGGGTTATGTTTTACCAGGATGAATTTACAGCATTTAAAAAATATGCAGAAACATATCCTGATATGACAGTGCTGCTTGTTGACACATATGATGTATTAAGGAGCGGCATACCCAATGCAATAAGGACAGCTAAAGAAGTGCTGGAGCCAATGGGAAAGCGGCTTAAAGGCATAAGGCTTGACAGCGGCGACCTTGCATACCTTTCTAAGAAGGCAAGGAAAATGCTTGATGATGCAGGGCTTTCTGACTGTATAATAGTTGCGTCTAACAGCCTTGATGAATTTACAATACAGTCACTTATAACACAGGGGGCGCGTATAGACAGTTTTGGGGTTGGTGAAAGGCTGATAACATCCAAGTCAGAACCTGTATTTGGTGCAGTTTATAAAATTTCTGCTGTAGAGAATAATGGTGTATTTGAACCAAGGATAAAGGTTTCTGAGAATGTAGAGAAAATTACTAACCCAGGGCTTAAAAAGCTTTACAGGGTTTATGATGAAAATAACAAGGCTATTGCAGATATTATTGCAAAATATGATGAAGAACTTGAGGACTTAAGTGAGGTTAGTTATATTGACCCTTTAAAGCCGTGGAAGAGAAGAAGCTTTAAGGGCTGCCGTTTTGTAAACTTACAGAAACAGGTATTTAAAGATGGCAGGTTTACAGGTACTAAAAAGAGTGTACAGGAAATTGCAGGCTATGTAAAGAAACAGCTTGATAATGAAATATGGATAGAGGAACAGCGTTTTGAATACCCTCACAGGCATTACCTGGATATGACACCTGCTTATTATGAAATGAAACGGGAGCTTTTAGCTTCTGTTAAAGAATAGTTTTTATACTATATATGGAGGAAACTGGATGAAGAAAAAAATATATGCGCTTCTGTTACTGCTGTTTGTTATATTTACTGGGGGATATTATTATGTACATTATCCTGCAATAAATATACACAAACCATCTTTCTGGGCAGGAATGGTGGTAATATGCCTTGTACTTGGGGCTATATGCGGGATTAACAGCATAAGGTATAAATTTGACAAGAATAAGAAGGTTAAGAATTTTAATACCCTGCCTTTTATCAGTAAAACATTTGGGGTGCTTGCTGTCATTCTTTTTCTGGTGGCATTTGTTGGGAATATTATTGGTTCACCGCTTTTAAGGGCAAAGAAGTACGCTTCACTGCTGGAAGTGGAGAATAAGGACTTTGCATCTGACCTTGAGGAAACAGAGCGTATAACAGACCTTGCGCTTATGGATACAGAAAGTGCAAGGATATTTGGCAACAGGAAAATAGGTTCGCTTTCAGAGGTGGTAAGCCAGTATGAGGTTGAAAGCAATTATACACAGATAAGTATACAGAAAGCACCATATAAAGTTTCTGCACTTAAATATGCAAGCTTCTTTAAATGGTGGAATAACAGGGACAAGGGTGTCCCAGGTTATGTAAAGGTAAACCCTGTTAATTCAGATGCAGAGTATGTGGAACTTCCACAGGGCATGAAATATGTGCCATCAGCATATCTTAACTATAACCTTATGCGCCATGTACAGCTTGAATATCCAACAAAGATTATATCAGGTTATAATTTTGAAATTGATGATGAGGGAAATCCTTTTTATGTATGCCCTACGGTTTCAGCACGTGTCGGGCTTTTCGGCGGAATGGATGTAAACGGGGTTATATTGTGCAATCCTGTGGATGGTGCATGCAGTTATTATAAGATTAATAATATACCATCATGGATTGACAATGCTTATGACGGGCATCTTTTATGTGATAAATATAACTGGTTTGGAACATTGTCGGGAGGCTTTATTAACAGTATTTTCGGGCAGAAGGACTGTAAACAGGTTACAGACGATTTCGGGTATAAAATTATTGGTGATGATGTCTGGATTTATACAGGTGTCACTTCTGTAAATGGCGACCAGTCCAATATAGGGTTTGTAATGATGAACCAGCGTACATCAGAAGCAAAATATTATAAAGTGTCAGGTGCGGAAGAACATTCTGCAATGGCTGCTGCTGAAGGTGAAGTGCAGGAGAAAGGGTACGATGCTGCTTTTCCGAGCCTTATAAATGTTGGCGGCGTGCCAACTTATATTATGGTGCTTAAGGATGATGGCGGGCTTGTTAAGATGTATGCAATGGTAAATGTTGAGCAGTATAATATAGTGGCAACAGCTTCTACACAAGGTGAGGTATTTGCAAATTATAAAAAACTCCTTAAAACAGAAGGTGGCAGCATTGTGCCAGATAATGGGACTGCTAACAGTACAGCTATAATAAAAGTGGCTGGCATACAGTTTATTAATACAGAAGATGGTACTGTTGTATATATTAAAGATGAAAACCATAATGTTTATAAGCAGAAATTTGCGGATAACGAACAGCTTATAAAGATTACAGAAGGTGATACTATAAAAGTCACCTATGAACCGTCAGAAGACGGCATAAACTATCTTTCTTCTTATGAATTTTCAGATATAACCGTTGAAACAATTATAGATTAAAACTTAAAGGATTTGTAAGAATTTTATAGATATTTTATAATTGTTCATAAATTACTACATTGAATTTTCTGCAAAATGAATTAAAATTATTTATTATAAAATAATAAGGGAATTATTTGTAGAAACGAGGGGTTTTTATGAGGGAAAGATTAGCAAGGTTTATGCAGGGCAGGTACGGGGTGGACCAGTTTACTAATTTTCTGGTTTTTAGTGCCCTGGTAATGGTGGTTATGGAAATGTTTATTAAAAATAATTTTATACATTTCCTGTTTAACACTTTGTCAGTTGCAGCAATTGTTTATGCTTATTTCCGTATGTTATCAAGAAACCACAGCAAAAGATATTCGGAAAATGAAAGGTATATGAAATTCCATAATGGCATAAAGTTCTTTTTTGCACGCCAGAGAAGCCATATGCAGCAGCGTAAGACACACCATATTTATAAGTGCCCGCAGTGCAGGCAGGGCATAAGAGTACCAAAAGGAAAAGGGCGTATTGCAATTACCTGCCCTAAGTGCCATACAGAGTTTATAAAAAGGAGCTGAGGCAGTTTGTTTGGTTATGTGCTTCCCTGCCAGGATGAACTGAAAGTGCGTGAATTAAGGGAATACAGGTCATATTACTGTGGCCTGTGCAGATGCCTTAAAGAGAGTTACGGGTTTATGGGGCAGCTTTCTTTAAATTATGACATGGCTTTTCTTGGGATGCTTTTAACAGCATTATATGAGCCAGATGTTTTAGTGCAGGATATAAGATGCATAGCACACCCTGCACATAAACAGCTGGTTAAACAGTCAGTTTATTTAAAATATGCAGCAGATATGAATATCCTTTTATCGTATTTTAAATGTGAGGATGACTGGCACGATGAGCATAAGGTTTTAAAAGCACTATATGGAAGGATGCTTTTATTTAAGGCAAGGAAGATTAGCATGAAATATCCGGAAAAGGCTGGAATAATTAAATCTGGTCTTATAAAGCTGTCTGATGCAGAAAAAAGCAACTGTGCAGATATTGATTATGTTGCAGGCTGTTTTGGTGAGATATGTGCTGCTGTATTTGTATATTGTAGTGATGAATGGGCGGAAGACTTAAGAAGGATGGGATATTTTCTTGGCAAATTTATCTATCTTATGGATGCGTATGAGGATTTGGAAGAGGACAGGAAAAAACATTGTTACAACCCGTTTCTTGCAGCAGACAGCGGGAATATTACGCAGGAAAGGGTGTACCAGATATTGCTTATGATGATGTCAGAAACAGGCAGGGCTTTTGAACGGCTGCCAGTTGTACAGAATGTGGAAATCTTAAGGAACATTATTTATTCAGGTGTGTGGTGCCGTTATGAATGTGTAAAGAATAAAAAAGCCATTCATGGCAAGATTGGAGAAAAATATGAGTGACCCATACCAGGTTCTTGGAATAAGCAGGTCTGCTTCTTCTGATGAGATAAAGAAAGCATACAGGAATTTAAGCAGGAAATACCATCCTGATGCTAATATAAATAATCCTAACAAAGCCCAGGCTGAAGAGCGGTTTAAGGAGATACAGCAGGCTTATAAACAGATAATGGATGAAAAAGAAAATGGCTATTATAACAATGAATGGTCTGGTTTTGGCACAGGCAGTTATTATTCAGGACAAGGCATGGGAGGGCAAAATTCTTCCAGCCAGGATGTAAATTCCATGCATTTAAGGGCGGCGGCTAATTATATAAACAGCAGCTATTACAGGGAAGCGCTTAATGTACTTGCCCAGATGCAGGAAAAGAACGGACAGTGGTATTACCTCAGTGCTATAGCCAATGCAGGGCTTGGTAATAATATACTTGCCATTGAGTATGCAAAACAGGCAGCAGCACTTGAGCCGCAGAACCAGCAGTTTGCACAGCTTGTATACCAGCTTGAGTCAGGCGGTATGTGGTACCAGAGCATGCAGAGCCCGTATGGTACGCCGGCAGGTTCAGGAAGCGCCACATGTGCAAGGCTTTGTATGGTATACATGGTCTGCAATGTATGTATGGGAGGCAGTATGTGCTGCAATATGGGATATTATTATCCGCCATACTAATAAGCTGGCAAGGCTTTTATATCCTGTTTAAAGAATAACTGGCTTTGCCAGAATATGATTAAAGAGAGGCATAATTGGAAAATGCGTGAAATTACATTTAAAATGGAGCGTCCAGGGCTTGTAAAACCAGGGGACAAAGTACATGTAAGTGAGAAAAAGACAGCCCTTAATTACAGTTATATTATAGACCCTGCAGTAGCCATGTCTGGCTGTTACAAAGTTAATGAAAGGATTAAGTCAGATGAGGGTATTGTAAAAAACGTTGAGCACAACGAAAGAGGGTACTATGTAATTGTAGAATTTGAGGAATAGTTAATCTGATATGGGGGATTATTATGATAAAACTGGAAAGAACATCTGTAATGAATTTTGAGAATGCAATGCGTGGCGCAAGAAACCCGCTTAACAGCTGGGACAGGTACGACAGTTATACAGATGCAGAAGGGAATTTTGTATTTGGTGCTAATGATTTAGCACTTGCCAGAAAGCTGTGCCATGCAGGAAGCGACCACCGCAAATTTATAAGGCAGGTTTTTATTTCAGTAGATATTACAGCGCCAATTTACTGGTGGAAAGAGTATGATACATATAAGGTTGGCACTGTAGCAAATTCAACAAGTACAATGCACAAAATACACAGCAAGCCATTTGAAATATCTGATTTCAGTACAGACCATTTAGTGCCGTCTGCACTTTTACATATGGAAAATATGGTTCTGGCACTTGAAAATATAAGAAAAGAATATATTGATACAAATGATAAATCCTTATGGTACAGTATAATACAGCTTCTGCCAGAAAGCTATAACCAGATGCGTACATGTACATTTTCTTATGAAAATGCAGCATCAATGTATAATGCAAGAAAGAACCATAAACTTGAGGAATGGCATACATTTTGTGGCTGGGTATGTTCACTTCCGTATTTTAAGGAATTGTTTATTGATAATAATAGTGAAATGTGAAAAATAAATTGCAGGGAAAATTTCCACCTGTGCGGTTGGATAATCTAAAGATTATCCAACCCACTCATCCATTCGCAAAAACCGTGCTGGTGCACTCCTATGTCTGCTAACGCATCCATTTTTTGCTCATTTATGGAGTGGATTGCTAATCCAGACAGCTGCTTGTATTGCAATAAATTGCATACAAGCAGTCTGCCGGATTGCAACCGCACAGGTGGAAAAATTTTTATTATTAGATGGAGGAATAAAATGTTAGAAACAGGGATTAAAGGACACCAGGAAATTACAGTAACACAGGAACTTACAGCCAAAAATATGGGAAGCGGTGTAATGGATGTATTTGCAACGCCAGCAATGCTTGCACTTATGGAGAAAACGGCGTTTACAAGTGTAATGCCACATCTTAATGAAGGATGTGGGAGTGTTGGCACTAAAGTTGAGATAGACCATGTTGCTTCATCACCAGTTGGAATGAAGATAACATGTGACAGTGAACTTATTGGGATAGAGGGAAGAAAACTTGTATTCAAAGTTGAAGCTTACGACAGTAAAGGATTAATAGGCAAAGGAATACATGAGCGCTTTATCGTTGAAAATGAAAAATTCCAGGAAAAGACAAATAAAAAACTTTAGTCTGGTTTACAGATATTCTGGATTTTATACAAAGATGTAATAAATTCCCAATATTATAAGGGAATTTATTACATCTTTGTTATTGCTTCCATTGCAAGCTTCATTGCTGCTGCAAAATAACCATTTCCCCAGTTCCTTATATCATGGGCATCAACATTTGCCAGGGAGTCTGCGGTAAAAAGTAATTGTCCAAATATAATACCTCTCATTTTTGCACATGCTGCCATAGATGCACATTCCATTTCTACAACGGAATAACCTTCAGATTTCCTGTATTGCACCATTTCTTTTGTTTCCCGGTAAAAACCGTCAGTTGTCCATGTCTTGCAGGTTTTATATTTTAATCCTGCATTTTCTAATACTTTACATATTGCCTGTACTGGCCTTAAGTCCAGCTCAATTTCACGTGATGGGGGCAGATAGTGGTAAGATGTCCCTTCCTGCCTTAATGCAGCAACAGGTATATAAAAAGAACCTTCTGTATCTTCAATTAAAGCCCCGCAGCATCCTGCTGCTATAATTATTTCTGCCCCTCCTGCAATTAACTGTTCCATAATCTGGACAGCTGCTGCCCCGCCAAGAGGAGCTTGTACAAATGCAATATCTGTATTGTGGATTTTGGTTTTATAAACATTAAATTCTTTTGTAATACTTAAAAATTTTCCAATTGCTTCACAGTTATGTTCCTTTACGAAACTTTCTATTTCCTGTTCCATAAACAACATTACAGCTTTTTTTGGAAAAATATAATCAGTATGGTGTCCTGGCATTATAACTGCCATCTGTTCTGTATCAAATTCTAAAATTGGTATATTATTTTGGGATATTGCCATAGTATAACCACTCCCCTGGATATTTTTTAAAATAATAGCATAACATTAAAATTTCCGCAATATAGTTGTGGGGGATAATTTATAGTTATCTGGTGTTTGTGTTTTTGTGTGGATTAGTGGACGGACGGTTTCTGTGCCAGAGCCAGAATATTCCGTTAAAGGGGTACGCTTCCGCTACGTTAAGCCACGCAGCGGCACATAAAGCCAGATATTTAATGTTCCAAAATAAACTGGCGTTTATTCCGTAACATTAAATATCCAGCTTAAATGCCGACGGGCTTAAAGTACCCCTTTAACGGAATATTGCTGGCATCATGGCACGTGAAACCTGTTACCATAAATCCACAGCAAAACATAGAACAGCAGAATAACTATAAATTATATGTGGCTGGGTTATTCTGCTAAACCTGCTGGTTTATGTTTTTTGGATTTCACTATATATAGTATTTATGGGTTTTTCTAAGAATAATGTGTAATATAAAATGTCTTTGTGTGTTTTTATGGAATTATGCCATGAAACAGGTTTCGCGTGCCAGATGCCAGTAATATTCCATACAGGGGTACTTTAAGCCCGCCGGCATTTAAGTCCATATGTTACAAAAGAAACATATGTTTCTTTTGGGGCATATGGGCTTTATGTGCCGTTGCGTGGCTTACCGTTATCAAACCAGCGGAAGCGTACCCCTGTATGGAATATTCTGGCTCTGGCACAGAAACCGTCCATCCACTAATCCATTCACCCATAAATACATATATATCCACCCATTTGCATTACGGGTTTTTATATGCTAATATGTTTCTGGAATAAAAATCCTGTTAGAATATGGAAGGAGAATATTATGGGACAGAACAATCCAATAGTAACTTTTGAAACAACAGCAGGTGTTATAAAGGCGGAATTATACCCGGATATAGCACCAAATACAGTAAACAACTTTATTTCCCTTGTAAGTAAGGGATTTTATGATGGTTTAATTTTTCACAGGGTAATCAAGGGATTTATGATACAGGGAGGCGACCCTGACGGAAATGGTACAGGCGGGCCTGGATATTCAATTAAAGGCGAATTTGCACAGAATGGCTTTGAAAATAATTTAAAGCATACAGCGGGAGTTCTTTCAATGGCACGTTCTGCTATGCCTGATTCTGCTGGCTCACAGTTTTTTATAATGCACAAAAATGCACCACATCTTGATGGTGCTTATGCAGCATTTGGCATGGTTACAGAGGGCATGGAAACAGTTAATGCTATTGCAGAAACAGCTACAGACATGGCGGACATGCCACGTGAACCACAGGTTATGGTTAAAGTTACTGTAGATACAGCAGGTGCTAGTTACAGTGAACCAGAAAAATGTTAATAACTGCCTGTACAGGGCAGCAGGGGGATAAATTTGAAACAATATATTGAATTAGACAAACTCTTAAAAAGTATTAATAAAAAAAGTTATCCCGCATATAAAAGCCTTAAGGGAGATTACCAGTTTGAAGGTTATATCCTGGATATATGCCATGTACAGGGAGACCCTTTTGCAGCGCCTTCAAAGTTAAGTGTCTGTGTGAAGAAGGCGCAGGCAGGGTTTCCAGAGGAATATTATAGTACAGGTTACAGGAAAACAGCACTTGCTGACTATCTGGCAAGGCAGTTTGGCAGGGCTGTGCAGAAATATTCATTCCAGGCAGAAGGCTCTGGCAAAAGCGGGCTTTTAAATGTAAGCAGGTGCGGGCAGGAAGTTTTAGAAAGGACAGCAGTTGAAATAGATAATGGAAATATACTTGTCCGTTTTGAAGCAGGTTTTCCAGCATTTGGAAGGACAATTAATGCGGAAGGGCTTAGGAAAATACTATTTAATTATCTTCCAGAAATTGTAAGCCAGTCTCTTTATTATAAAAACCTTAACCATGCAAAAGTTAAGAGTGTTATTGAACTTTCAGAAGACCAGCATGTTTTAAGAGAAGAAATACAGAAAAGGCATCTTATAGCATTTGTGGCAAACGGGTCAGTCCTTCCAAGGGAAAGTGGCATTTCACAGAAACCTATGGCAGATGCGGTGGTTTTTAAATCGCCAGAAAGCATGGAAGTTGAAATAGAGCTTCCATATAAGGGCAAAATTAAAGGAATGGGAATTCCAGAAGGCATAACCCTGGTGGTTGGCGGCGGGTACCATGGGAAGTCTACGCTGTTAAAAGCACTTGAACAGGGTATTTACCAGCATATTGCAGGTGATGGCAGGGAATATGTTGCCACATCAGAAACAGCAGCTAAAATAAGGGCAGAGGATGGACGTGCTGTATCACATGTTGATATTTCTCCATTTATTAATAACCTGCCAAATGAAAAAAATACAGTGGATTTTTCTACAGAAGATGCCAGCGGCTCTACTTCGCAGGCTGCCAATGTTGCTGAGGCAGTATGTGCAGGTGCAAAGGTGCTTTTAATTGATGAAGACACATGTGCAACGAATTTTATGGTAAGGGATGCACTTATGCAGGAAGTAGTATCTGGTGAGCATGAACCAATTACGCCATTTACAATGCAGGCAAGGGAAATGTACGAAAAGTATGGCATATCAGTAATACTTGTAGCGGGAAGTTCTGGTTCTTACTTCCATATTGCAGATAAAGTTATCCAGATGGATAATTACCATGCATATGATATAACGGACAAGGTGCAGCAGGTATTAAAAGGAAGGGAAAACCAGTACCAGGAGCATATGGATGCACCAGTATCTGCCGGTGTACTGTTTAATGGCAGCAGACGTATGCTGGAAACTAGAAAGGCAGACAGGAAAAAGGGACAAATTAAAATTAAACAGTCCGGTAAAGACAGCTTTTCTATTGGCAAAGAAACTGTTGATTTAAAATATGTAGAACAGCTTATAGATTACGAACAGGTAACAACATTGTCATATTGCCTGAAAGCACTTATAGAGCAGATGGAAACCAGGAAAACTGATGCAGTAAGCACAGTAGACAGGTTATGGGCACAAATCCAGGCAAAAGGGTTAAAATCACTTTGCCCAGGTTCTTACCTGCCTGTTTCAATGGCACAGGTGCGCAGGCAGGATATATTTGCGTGCCTTGACAGATACAGGGGAATTAAATAGGAGAAAGCGGGCACATTATTGACGGGAAACTTTTATGCCATACTTTTATGGAAGCAGCAAAAATGGGCTGTTCTAATGAATATTGGAATTGTAGAGGAAAATATAAAACTCCGCAAATGGTATGAAGCAAACGGGGCAGAACACATTGGAACAAAGAAATTTGATTTTTTCCCATTTACATGTGGTTATATGAGAAAGGAAATATAATGGAGGCTGTTTTACAGCCTTAATTATATTTTTATCATTACATCTACAAAGAATTCATTCCCGCTATTGTAAATTTGTGAATAACCTGAATATTTTTCTGCAACGGCATTTATGGAAACCAGCCCTGTGCCTCTGCCACTATGCTTTGTAGAATTATATCCTTCTTTTGTTTTTTGGACATATCCATTAAAACTGTTTGTAGATACTATATACAGGCTGTTTCCCTGTTTTATTTCTGCCACAAGTTTAAAATACCGCTGCCCTTCTGGAAGTGTCTGGCAGCCTTCAATGGCATTTTCAAGGATATTGCCAAACAGTGCAGCTATATCAGTCCCTGTAATGCCATGAAGCTCTGGCAGCCTGGCAGACCAGTCTGTTTTTATGCCAGCAAGTACAGCCATTTCATGGTAATAGCCAAACAATGCATTTAATGTGGCATCAGCGCAGTAATCCCTTAACATATATTCTGAAAGCTGTAGTTCATATCCATCAAGATGTTTTTTAATATTTTCAATATCACCCTGGTTTGCAAGAGAGGAAAGTACATGGACAGAGTGCCGGAAATCATGCCGTAGCCGGGATGTCTGTTTCATATGTTCTTTAAGTGCATGGTACTGGTGTGACTGCATTTCAAGAAGCTGTGAGCGTTCATTAAGTTTATAATGTTCAAGAATAATCGTTGCACCCTGGTAAAAAAGTATATAAATTGATATAAGGAGCATAAGCAGGCAGCTCTCCATCATAGCAAAAAGAAGTGGGAATTCTTCTGTATTTATGGCGGTGTAAAAGCCTGGGAGTACAGCAAGGTTAAAAAACAGGAACACAAATGACGGCACAAGTGTATAATACCAGATTTTAGGGACATCCAGATGGCTAATCATCCATGCAGACTGTTTACATGCAGGGTAAAAGGCAATAATTACTATAAGGCAGGATATCCCGGCTTGTAACAGGGACTGTTGTAAAGGGACAATTTCTAAATGTGCTAGCGGCTGGCAGAAAGCATATGTAAACTGCAATGAAAAAGACTGCACAGCACAGACACCTGTATATACAGCAAGTGCCTTTGCTATATCTATGTTAACCGTTATGTAATACAAAAAAAAGAACACAATAAGTGAGGGTATAAGAATAGAATTTATGTCTGTTTTAAAAACTGTACATACAGATGCCCCAATAAAAGAATAAGGTATAAGAACTGCTAAACATATAAAAGCAGTTCTTTTTTTTGTATATTTCATCTGGTTTTTAATTGGAAAATAACATGAAAGGGCAGAAGGGAATATAATAAAAAACTGTGCAAGTGCAGACAGCCATATAAATTTATCCAACAGACACCCTCCTTTTAATGTTATAATAAATAAAGATAATTATAGCAGAAAATATTATTATTTACAACTAAGTGTAAATTTGTGATAAACATGCCCATAACAGGCTGGAATATAATTATTTTTCTGTATATTGCAACTTTTATAAAATTTTGCTGTCTATATTATTAAAGAGGGACAAAATAAAAATATAAAGATTTTAAGGAGCAGAAGATGGAGGATGAAGAAATAATACAGCTTTTATGGGACAGAGAAGAGCAGGGACTTAAAAGCCTGTCTGAAAAGTATGGAAAATACTGTTTTTCTGTTTCATGCCGTATTGTAAATAATGAAGAGGATGCTAAAGAATGTGTAAATGATACATGGTTTAGTGCCTGGAATTCAATTCCGCCACAGAAGCCTTCTAACCTGGGTGGATACCTTGCCAAGCTTGTACGCAATATTTCAATAAATTGTTACAATAAAAAACATGCAGCTAAACGCGGAGGTGGAAATATGGATTTAGCCTTAGAGGAACTGTCGGAATGTGTAGCAGGAAGGGACAAAGCAGAGGAAAGGATTGAGTTAGAATTTCTTGCAAATATAATAGCAGAATTTTTAAATTCACAGGATAAGACAAAACGCTGGATTTTTATGCAGAGATACTTCTTTATGGCAGATACCAGTGAGATATCAGTTAAACTTGGCATTAAAGAAGGCACTGTTAAATCAACATTATGCCGTATGCGTAAACAGCTAAAGAAGCGGCTTGAAAAGGAGGCTGTATATATATGAAGAAAGAAGAAATTCTTCTACAGGCTATAGGGATGCTTCCAGATGAAATGGCTGTACAGGATGTAACAGAGGAACTTCTTAAGGGGGCTGCCAGTATTGAAAAAAAGGCAAATGCGCACAGGCTTTTACATAAATGCAGTTATGTTTTAGCAGCAGCAGCCTGCTTTGCAGTAATTATAACCAGTTTATTTTTCACAGGAAGGCATAACATACAGCAGCCAGATGATATTAATAATGACAGTACAGGAATTTTAGCTGGTGAAAGTAAAAGCAATAGTATAAACAGTACAGGTAACAATGAAAAAAATGATAATATAAGACTTTTTGTCTACAGTGATGGAGGCAGTACAGAACAGCAGAAATCTAATTCAGAGGATAAAAGTTATAATGATACTGTCAGGAAAGAAGTTTTATATGGCAAGACAGTTAAACTGCCAGCAGTAAAACTTGTGCAGGACAGCAGCGCCAGCAAAAAAACAAAAGAAACAGAATATATTGTTTTTGGCATGGACAGGGATTTTTATTTTACAGTTCCTGGCAACGCAGGCAGAACATATATATTCAATGAAAAAAGCGGGAAAAAGTATTTTGTAAATGGAGAGGAGGCATTATGTAAAGCAGGGAATAAAGTTTATTTTGATATATCTGGCTGGGAAGCAGGCAAAGAAACTGCCAATATAGAAAACTGGGATAAAGAAGGCAGGAAAGTAATTGCATATACAGATATATATTTAAAAGACAAAAAAGACATTAAACCAGCAGGAAGGTTTTATATTGGGAAAAAAGAAAAAAATAAATCAGTAAAAGATAAGGAAGGGGATGTATATTATGGATTTTTTGAAATTAAAAACGGGGATTAGAAGGCAGTTTATTACATTATGTATATTTATATTTGCAGCACTGGCAATATGCGGGTGTGGTGCAGAAAAAGTAACATATTGCTTAGATACTGCAGAAACAAGCCCGGCAGCAGGCAGCCAGCAAGTTATAAAAACAACTGTTAAAAGTGCCAAAGCAGAAAACGTGGAGGATGAAAGACTGTTATATAAAAAAGTACCTGTATATGGCAAAGGTGAAAAGAAAAAAATTAAAAAATACCTCCATTCACTTCCAGATGAAATAACTGAAGAGGAAGCGAAGAAAAAAGGCATAGTAGTACAGTTATACAATCCAGATGAAAATAATTTTAATACTATGTGGCAGGGGTTTTATAAGTATGTCAGGGAAGGGGAGAAAGCAGAAAAACCGGATGATGGTGTTGTAACTAAGTGTTATGAAGAACCATTTAAAGCTGCTATTGTACTTTTAAGATATACTACAGAAGGTGACGCCTGCTATACCTATATATCATTTATAGAAGGTGAATATTATGTAATGACTGACTACAGCAGGGACAGGTTTATGAAGAGTACCCCGGATGGCATTGATGATATTGGAACTTTTAAATCTTTAAGAAAGAGAAAAGAAATTAATAAGGATGGAAATAAGAAATACTATGATGTAATATATTCTGTTTTTAAGAAACCAGATATTTCAAAGAAAGAAATGAAAAAAATTATAAAGAAAACAAATTCCTATATTAGCAAATATTATAATTTATTTGACTACTATGCACATTACAAGTAATATATGTTACTTTATGTGCTGTTGCGTGGCTTAACGTAGTGCAAGCGTACCCCTTGTATGGAATATTTGCTGGTTCTGGTACAGAAACCGTCCTTCATTTACAAAAAAGATAACTGTAAACCACCATTTTTACATTATATGACATAATCCGGCATTTTATGACATAAATTTTTTGCTCTTTTTTGGAATATTTTGATATTAATATTTGACGAAACACAACATCTAGTGTAAAATTATTGTAGTATTTAGTATTGCTTATGTTGATTATATAAACTTTATGTTATATTATGTATTATATAATGGGCATACAGCTATAATAAAAATATTCCACCTGTGCGGCTGGAAAGTATTGTGGAAAGTTTGTATTTAATATGCAAGGGAATGGAGAGTAAAATGAATGAATATAAGAGGACAGCTTTTAAAAATGCGGGAGTTAATATTGATGAAGCCAGTGAAAGGTTTATGGGTAATTATTTATTTATGGATAAATGTTTCAGGATGTTTATAAATGATAAAAACTTTATAAAACTTAAAGAAGCAGTTTACAATAATAATATCGAAGAAGCATTTATTGCAGCACACACTTTAAAAGGAGTATGTGGTGAATTATCCATTTATAAACTGGGCAGTATTGTCTGCCAGATGTCTTATATGTTAAAAGGAGGGGACATAAAATCAGCTTCTGAAATTATGCCAGAAGCTTTGTATGAATATGAAATGTTATCAGAGGTTTTTAATACATGCCTGCCATTGGCAGAATAAACAATTACCCAGGGCTTTTGCCCTGGTTTTTTCACGTCCATTTCATAATTTCCACATACAGTAAACTGGATATGGGATAATTCACAGTTATCTGGTGTTGGTGTGGATTGTGTAGATGGACGCAGGTTTCCAGTGTTCCACTAAATTATTCCATTACAGGGCACGCTTCCGCTACGTTAGCCCACGCAACGGCACATAAAGCCAGATATTTAATGCTCCAGAATAAACTGAAGTTTATTCCGTCACATTAAATATCTGGCTTAAATGCCGGCGGTGCTAAAGTGCCTCTGTCATGGAATAATATTAGATGGAACACTGGAAACCTGCTGTTTCCTGGCAAAATTCCAGAAAAACAGGCTGGCAGGATAACTGCAAATTATGGTGTGGAAAAGATGATTCAGGCGGACGGCAGTCATGTGGTATCTTTTTTATATTAATGCTTATGTAATAGTAACATTTGCATAATATAATACTTGGCTAGCAGAATAACTACCACCCTCTTTTATAGTTATCTTGTTATTCTGGATTTTAGCGTAAGTTTGCAGTGGCAGGTTTCGCGTGCCATGATGCCAGCAATATTCCGTTAAAGGGGTACTTTAAGCCCGCCGGCATTTAAGTCCATGTGTTCCAGGGGAAACGTCAGTTTCCTTTGGAATACATGGACTTTATGTGCCGTTGCGTGGCTTGACGTAGCGGAAGCGTACCCCTGTACGGAATATTCTGGCTCTGGCACAGAAACCGTCCGCCAATCCACACCAACACCAGATAACTGTAAATTATCCCACATACATTTTTTAATATACAATAGATTTTGGGCTTTGGTTGTGGTATAATGCAGAATGTCATGTCAAGGCTCTTTAAATACGGAAGGAGGCATTACTGATGCGTTATTATTATCCTGATTATTTTAACAGGTTTACATGCGTAGGAGGGATGGAGTGCCCTGACAGCTGCTGCCACATATGGCAGATAACAGTAGATAAAAAAACCTTGAAGAAGTATAAAAAGGTTGGAGGCGCGCTTGGACAGCGTATGCGTGAAAAGATTGATTTCAGGACAGGCAATATAGAACCACATGGGGAAGAGAACCGTTGCGAATTTCTTAATAATGACAACCTTTGTGATATAGTCCTTGGGCTTGGTGAAGATTATCTTTGCAACACATGCCATACACATCCAAGACATGAAGAAGTATACTATAATGTGCGTGAGCGTTCACTTGCTATTACATGCCCTATAGCATGTAAAGAACTGCTTATGCGTGAAGAGCCTGTTGTTATAGAGGTAGAAGAAGATAATAAAAAGGACAGGCATGACAGGTATTTTGATGCGCCATTGTTTGGACAGCTTGAAAATGTGCGTGACGGGATGCTGGAACTTGCACAGAAAAGGGATATAGGAATATTTAAACGTATGTCCCTGCTGCTTGGCATGGCACATGATATAGAAAGGCGTATAAGAAAAAGACAGGCAAGAAATAAAAACGGGCTTATAAATAAAATATTCCCATCATTCCAGGAATTTACGCCTGGTGAGGTGGATGAAATAAAAAAGATTATTTCTTCCTATAGCGATGTTTCTGCATACAATAGTATGGCAAAACATATTATAACAGAAGGCATTTCTGCAAAACAGGCAATAACAGATATGTTATTTACATTATGTACAATGGAACCTTTAAAGAATACATGGATACCATATATACAAAGCGTAATAAATATCAGGACGCAGATGGAAGAAGAAGAGTATATAATGTGCCAGACAGAGTTTGAAGAGGAAATAACAGAAATACAGCTTGAACAGCTTCTGTTTTATTTTGTTTATCTTTACTGCTGTAATGCAACATATGACAGGATGCTGCTTGCCAAAATCAAGATGGCAGTTGCCAATACTGTAATAATACGTGAACTCTGGTTTATGAAATGGCTTGAAGATGACAAGATGCTTACAGAAGATGCACAGGCAGAACTTGCACACTGGTTTGTGCGTGAGGTTGAGAATTCAGATGAAAATATAGAACAGTGGGACAGTCTTATGCAGAGAAACCCGAGGTTTTCACTAGAGACAATGCTTAGTGTGCTGATGATATTGAAAGGAAATGAGGATTAATATGGAATACAAGATTTTAGAGAGAGATGCAAAGCTTGGTGATTACAGTGCAGCAAGTAAACTGCAGCAGAGGCAGGAGAAGCTTGAACCCCTCCCTATAAGGGATGCTTTTGGTTATACACTGGCATGGTGTCCTGAGGCAATCCCTGACGGGCTGCTTGATGATATTAACAAAATGTATAACAGCATTTCAGTAACAGACATTGATACTGATATTTCCATTGAAAAGGAGTCATTCCATAGCTGCCGTATAGAAGGCGCTGATACATCACTTGATGAACTTTTTGATATTTTCAGGGCAAAGAGGACTGAAAAAAAAGGTGATAAAATGATTTTGAATACATACAGGGCAGTTAAATTCCTTAATCTTACAGCAAAAAGAAATGTAGATACACTTGTGCGCCTCTGGGAAATAGTTACAGATGGTGTATGTGACAATCCAAACCTTTCAGGCAGCAAATTCAGGACAGGAGTTGTTACTGTAGGCACACACCAGGCTCCGGAAGTAGAACTGCTTGATTACTGCATGAAGCAGTTTTTTGATTTCTATAATGGTGATAATATAGAATGTCCATATATTAAAGTTGCAATAATACATTTTTACTTTGTATATATGCATCCTTTCTGTGATGGCAATGGGCGTATTGCAAGGTTAATTACATCAGATTTCCTGATACATTCAGGGCTTGATAATTTTAGTGCGCTTACACTTAGCAAGACAATTAATGAAACAGCGCCAGACTATTACCAGGCAATAGAAAACAGCGAAAATTCATTACATGATGTTACACCTTTTATCCAATATATGTTAAAGACAGTATATGATAATTTATATGAAGTGCTTGAGGGACAGGGCAGGTATATTGTAAAACATACAGACTGGAGGCAGGTATTTGTATGAATAAAGGATTAAAGAAACTTACAAAGAAAGAAAGGGCTGTATACCTTTCTATAGCTTCAGTTTTTTATATTCTGCTTTCATTGCTTTTTACTTATTTTAAACCAATTAATACACTGGATTATATGGTAAGTGACTTTTTCTACCAGTCACTTGTTGAGAAAAAAGAGAGAAACTTAAATATTAAGATAATTGCCATAGATGAAAAAACTACCAGCAAACTTGGCAGTTTTAAAGACTGGGACAGAAGTGAAGCGGCAAGGCTTGTGAATTACCTGAATAATAATGGCAATGAGCCAGATGTTATTGCATTTGGGCTTGATTTCCATGATGAAAAGGATATTAAAGGAGATACAGAGCTTATAAATGCATGCCGTGAACATAAAAATGTCTGTATAAGTTCAACTGTAGAAACAAAAACAAAAAAGACAGCAATGGCAAAAAAGGTGCGTTTAGTTTCTATGACATCAGGAACAGATAATCCAGATGAAGAAATATTATATGCCGGGACAGCTGCTTATAACCCGCCACAGGGCACAATGGGCGGCGAAAAAATAACAGGGGTATCTACACCATTTAAAGCACTGCTGCCACATATTGCCACAGGTGTTATAAATACAACAAGAAGTGATGAGGATGGCTATGTAAGGAATTTAATTGCAAGTGTTAATTATAATGATACACATTATGAAAGCTTTCCTATTATAGTATTCAGGATGTATCTATACCAGAATGGCAAAGATTATGATATACCAGAAGCAAACTATGAAAATGAGCTGGGTATAAACTACTCTAAAAATGGTGGTAATTTCAAAACATATTCATATTATGATGTTATAACAGGCAAAGTTGATAAAAAAAGGTTTAAGAACAGTGTTGTGCTTGTTGGTGACTATACAGAAGGCAGTACATATAATGTGCCAAACCGCAGGACATCAGAAATAAATGAAATTGAATTACAGGCAAGCATATTAAGTGCATTAGTACAGAATAATACAATACATTATGCACATAAGTGGTTTCTTGCTGTATGGTATTCACTTTTTGCAGTGCTTTTCTTTGTAGCAACATCACACAGCAGCGGGCCAAGCATGATTTTTATATCAGCAGTGCTTATAGCCGGGCAGGTAGCTTCAAGCTGTGTTTTAAATGTATGGGGTTATTATATACCACTTCTGCGTATTATAATGCTTATTATAACTATTGCAGTAGTAAACCTTATAGCTGGGTATATTATTATAAAGCGCCAGAGGTATTCACTTGAAAAAGTGTTTAAAAAGTATGTTGATGAACAGGTTGTTAATGAAATCAAAGATGGCGGGATAGATGTAGCGATTGGCGGCAAGAGGAAAAACATAGCAGTCCTTTTTGTGGATATAAGAGGTTTTACCCCTCTTTCTGAGAACCTTCTGCCAGAACAGGTTGTAGATATCTTAAACAGCTACCTTACAATTATTGCAGATGCAGTAGCTAATAATGGAGGCACGCTCGATAAGTTTATAGGGGATGCTGCAATGGCTGTATTTAATTCACCATCTGACCTTGATGACTATGTGTTCAGGGCAATGTGTACTGCATGGGACATAGTTTCCAATGGTGCAGCCCTGCGCCGTGAGTGCCTGGATAAATATGGTGTAGAAGTAGAGTTTGGCATTGGTATACACTGTGGCGATGCAGTTATAGGCAATATTGGAAGCCAGAGCAGGATGGAGTATACTGCTATAGGTGATACCGTAAATACAGCTTCAAGGCTTGAAGGCGTGGCAGAACCAGGACAGATACTTATAACCAGGGCAGTTGCAAGAGGGGCTGGCAACAGGGCTGAAATATCATTTGCAGGAGAATACAGCCTTAAAGGCAAGAAGAAAAAAATTGTTGCGTATGAAATTAATAATATTAAAGAAAGACCTGCACCATTAAAACGCGAAAAAAGCATTGAAGAAAAATATGCAGATGGCATAAAAGAAATTAAAAAAGTACAGGAAAGATATCTGACCAATGTGCAGGGATTAAAAGAAGAGATTAAGGAGGGGATTAAAGAAGGCATAAAAGAAGCAGGAAGCAGTGGCAACGGGATTGCCGGGATAATAGCTGGCAAAAGCCAGAATACAACAGAGGTATTAAAAGGGGGAAAGTAATGGGGAAATTATATTGTATACCATCAGTCCAGGAGATAGACAGTTATCTTGGGTTTGCAGAAAAGTATAATGCAGGTTTTGAGTATAATGATTTCTTTATGCCAGGACTTCTTGATGACGGGGCATCAGTTGGAAGAATAATTAAGCAGTATATGGCAGTACGCCATGACTGCAGCGGTGATACAATGCATGGTGCATTTCTTGATATATGTGTAAACAGTTCAGATTTAAAGATATTTGAAGTGAGTGATTACAGAGTGCGCCAGTGTATGGATATTGCTGTAAAAATGGGGCTTAAGGCAGTTATTTTCCATACAAACTACATTGTGAATTTCAGGCTGCGTTCATATATTAATTCATGGATTGACAGGAATGAAGAATACTGGAGACAGATATTAAAAGATTATAATGGACAGCAGGTGTATATTGAAAATATGTTTGATGATGCACCAGGCATGTTAAAATTACTTGCAGAGAGAATGGCAGACGAACCGCGTTTCGGTGTCTGCCTGGATGTTGCACATGCATGTATATCAGGTTCACCTGTAGAAGACTGGTATAATGTAATGTCGCCTTATGCAAAACATATCCATATTAATGATAATGATGGCGTTGAGGATTTGCATAACCCTGTAGGCACAGGCATAATGGAGTGGGACAAGTTCAGTATATGGTGCAAAGGGCTTGCCAAAGAACCATCAGTGCTTGTTGAAACCAGGGGATATGTAAATCTGGAAAAATCAGTTGAATATATGCAAAACAAAAATATATATCCATTTGTATAGGAAGGAAAGGTAGTATATATGGTTTCAGAATCAGTAGTAAAGGCAATGATGGAAACATCGGCATTAAGCTTTGTTGTCCCGTTTGCGTTTGTACTTATATGGAAGATGAGGTTCCGCAAAAGCATAATTCCATCATTAACAGGTGTACTAGTGTTTTTAACATTTGGTATAATATTAAAATCAGTGCCAAACCTGCTTTTCCTGTCAGTGGACAGCCCTGTTTCACATTTTATCAACGGAAATATATGGGCTTATGCAATATATTGCGGGCTGGCAGCAGGCATATTTGAAGAGGCGGGACGCTATGTATCATTTAAGCTTTTACTTAAAAATCATGATTACAGGGAAAGCTCTGTTGCATATGGTCTTGGGCATGGTGGTATTGAGTGTATTGTAGTTCTTGGTTTTGCAATGTTACAGAACTTTACATATGCCCAGATTATAAATGCAGGCCAGATGGAAGAGATGATATCAACATTTCCAGATGAAAGTGCACAGGCTGTTTTCAGGGAATTACAGCAGGCTGTTATAAATATGACTGTACAGGACTGTATATGGGCAGGTGTTGAAAGGCTTTCAGCACTGGCACTCCAGGTATCATTATCAGTACTTGTATACCAGGCTGCCAGGGTACAGAATAAAAAATATTTCCTTGCAATAGCAGTAATGCTCCATGCACTTATAGATGTGTTTGCAGCATTCAGCCAGCAGGGCAGCATACCAGTTGCTGCTATAGAAATAGTTATAATTATTTATGCACTTATAGTTTCAATATTTGCTTATAAGATATATGCAAACCTTCCGCATGATGAAAGAGAATCTGCTGAAAGCAGGAAAAACTGGGCATTTGCATCTAAAAAACTGGAAAAGGGCAACAGCATGGACAATGGCAGTACAGGAGAAAATAATGACAGATAACCCCCTTAGAATACTTATACTGGAAACCAGGAAGTTAAGTTATGGTTCATCAAGTGTATTTTTAGAGTTAATATGTGGAATATTAAGGGAAAAAGGGGCAGATGTAACCCACTGTATTATAAATGACCCAGAAGCTGACAGCCTGCTGCTTGAAAGCTTTTCAGGCAAAAGTTTTGATGCAGTAATAGGCATGAATTCAGTATTAACACTGGCAGAATGTGACAGTGGCAGGTATCTTGACAGCATAAATGCACCATTTATAAATATTATAGCTGACCACCCGATGCATGTACATAAATACCTTGAAGTAAAGCTTAAGAGGTATTATGTAATATGCCTTGACGAATACCATAAGGAATACATTGAAAGGTATTACCCCCATATTAAAAAAACTGCTGCAATACCTTTTGGCGGGATAAAATACCTGCCAGATGGGGAAGATAAAGAAAAGTATTATAGTTACAGCCAGTTTGCAAAGCGTAAGTACCATATATTTTTTCCTGCAACATATACCCCGCCATCATATTACAGGCAGGTTATGGAGGAAACTAATATAAGCTATGTAAAACAGGCAGAAGAGATAATGCAGGCAATTCTTGATGGTGGCACTTCCCCTGTACATGAGCTTTACAGGAATATTACATCATGGAAAGAGGAGCGTTTTGCAGCAAGGATGTATAAAGCAAGGTATATTGACAAATATATACGTGACTGTTTCCGGAATATGGCAGTATCATCCCTGTTAGAAGAAGGCTATAAGGTTGATGTGGCAGGTGCAAGGTGGGATATGTACAACGGGCGCTATAAGGACAGGCTTGTTATACACAGCCAGAAGGAGTATAAAGACCTGCCAGAAGCAATGGCAGATTCACAGGTTGTGTTAAATGTACAGCCATTATTTACAGAAGCGCCGCATGACAGGGTTTTTAATGCAATGGCAAATGGTTCAGCAGTACTGTCTGATACTTGCAGTTATATTGAAGCAAACTATAAAAAAGATACGCTGCTCTTTAACCTCCAGGATATCCATAAGAGCATTGCAGGAATGGGAAATACATTAAACAATACAGAAAAGCTTTATAAAATGGCATCAAACCTTAGGAATTTATCAGAAAATGAAACATGGCATGACAGATGTGCCCGGATTACCGGGTTTATTAAGGAAATTTTAAGTGATTTGTAATTGACAATCCTGGCAAATAGAAGGTATTATACCATATGTGGGAATTTTTAAATGTAAAGGGATGTTTTGTATATGATATATAAGTATCTTAAATTTGATAAAAAGAGAATAACATATTTTGTAATTATAATATTATTTATCTGTATATTGCAGTATATTGTTACAGGCTCAATGGTTTCAAAGCAGGTGGTAACTACAGAAGCAGGTAATGTAAACAGCAGTGTTATCGGCATTATTGACAACGAAGAGGTAATACGCCAGAAATTCCATTTTGACAGGAAAGTAGTGCTTTCGCAGTTTATATTAAGCTTTGGTTCATTTGAGAGGAAAAATGTTGGGGATACCCTGGAAATACAAATGACTGATGCTGATAACAATATTGTATATGAAACGGATATTGATGTAGACAATATAACCGCAAACCAGACATATACAGTAAATATGGACTATACTGTTACAATACCTAAAGGTGTTACCTGCTGTATAAGGCTGACATGCAGTTCTGGCAATATGCCATATGCAGTTATACCAACACTGAATACTACTAACAGGACAGACCCTAATACTTATATGTCAACGTTAAAGATGCAGACACGCAAGAAATCATTAAATATATCTTATACATATTCGTATAGGCAGATATATCCACTTATAGTCCTTATACTTGAATTTGTACTGGTATTTATAATATGCTTTGAGCGTGTAACAGCATATGCGCCATTTTATATTAAAAAGCGCCAGAAACAGCAAAGACGTGCAGAAAAAGAGTTAAAACTGCATGAAACTGCAAATGAAAGCCGCAGCAGGAAAAATACAGACAAAAATACGTACAGGAAGAAAGATAAAAACACTGGCATAAAAAAGCAGAAAAAAGCAAAACACAGGAAAGGCATAAGGGAATTTGTAATATACTGCCTTTCAGAACCAAAGGTTTTAAAGAATATAAGAAGGTTTATTATATTCTTTAACCCGCTTGTGCTTTTTATAATACTTGAAACAATGAACAGCACCATTTCAGGCATGTACCCTAATGTATGGATATTTACATGGATACTGCTGCTTGCTGTGCAGTTTGCAATTTATGCCATTACAGGCAATATGTATACAGCAATGCTTATAATGGACGCAGTATTATTCCCGGCAGGGCTTGGCAATCTTTTTATAATGAATGTAAGGGGCACGCCGCTTCTGCCAGCTGATATTTTCGGGCTTGCAACAGCAACAGAGGTTGCATCGACATATACATTAAAGTTTAAGCCGGCAGAATTTATAATGATACCAGCATTTATAATCTGGATTATGCTTGTGGTGAGGTTCAGGGAAAAGACAAATAAAGATAAAATTAAAGCAGCGCAGAAACCATTAATGCAAAACAGGCTGGTTAAGCGCGGGGCGCATGTAATAACTGCTGTTGCAATATTTATGGTGCTATACAGCTCAGGGCTTTTAGAGATGTGCGGAATAAAAGACAATGTGTGGAATAAAGTTGCTTCATGCAAGTCAAATGGCTTTTATATGAACTTCTTTATAAACTTAAGATACCTTAAAGTATCAGAGCCGTCAGGGTATTCACATGATGCAGTTGCGCAGATATTAGACAGCATAAAAGAAGAACCTGCTGTACAGCCGGCCAGCGGCGGGGCAGTAACAGCTAAAGAGGATGGCAGTACGCTTTATAACAGTGACTTTAAACCATGTAAAACATTAAATGGCAAAAAACCGGATATAATATTAATAATGAATGAAAGCCTTGCTGACTTTTCGCTTGTAGGTGATGTAAATTATAACAGAGACCCTTTAGAATTTATACACAGCATGAAAGAAAATACCATAAAAGGGCTTGATTATGTATCAGTGTTTGGTGCTGGTACAAGCAATTCTGAATTTGAGGCAATGACAGGGAATACCATGTCATTTTTCCCAAGCGGGTGCAATGTATACCAGCAGTTTATGCATGAAGTGACATATTCAATGCCATCATACCTTAAGAGCCTTGGTTATACATGTAATGCAATACACCCTAGCAGCGGTACTAACTGGAACAGGATTAACACCTATAAAAGCATGAAATTTGACCAGTTTATTACTATTGAGGATTTTAAAAACCCCGAATATGTAAGGTATATAAGTGACAAGGAAAGCTATAAGAAAGTTATAGAATTATACGAAGAACATGACCGTAGCAAACCAATGTTTATGTTTGATATGACAATCCAGAACCATGGCGGCTACCTTACAAATACAAACTGGAAAGACCCTGTTTATGTAGAGGACTCATATTATAATGAAGCCAAGGAATTTCTTTCAGCAACCAAAGTATCAGATGATGCATTCAAGTATCTGACGGAATATTTTAGTAAGCAGGAAAACCCTGTAATAATCTGTATGTTTGGCGACCACTGGCCATCTATAGAAACTGGTTTTTATGAAGAACTGCTTGGCAAGCCACAGAATGAATGGGAACTTGAGGATATACAGAAGCGTTATGCAACCCCGTTTGTAATATGGGCAAACTATGATATAGAAGAGGGGGACAATGTGCTTATAGGCAATAACCTGGTTGAAAACCTCCTTCTTAAACAGGCAGGCATTGAACTTCCGCTTTATAATAAATATGTTGAAAAAGTTTCAGAGGACATTCCAGTCATTAATGTAAACGGATATATGGACAAGGAAGGCAGCTGGCATAAATATAATTCAGATGAAACGGAAGAAGAGGCAGAGCTTCTGGATAATTACAGAATACTGCAGTATGGGTATTACAGTGACCCTGACAAAGAAAAAATGTCAGAACTGTTTGGAATGGAGAATTGAGAATTTGCCAGCTAATTTACACTTTGGCAGTCTTTAAAACAGAACCCAATGACATTTATTATATTTTGTGCATGATACTGTGCATAAATGGGATGTTGTTTTTTATAAACATAGGAATAAGGAGCAGGAATGAAATTTTTAAAACAATTTTTAATTATAATACTGGTATCATTTATTGGTGAAATATTAAAAGAGGTTATACCACTTCCTGTACCAGCAAGCATATATGGAATGATAATAATGTTTGCCTGCCTGGGTACTGGCATAATAAAGGCAGAACAGGTTGGCGGTGCAGGGGATTTTTTAATTGAGATAATGCCAGTTATGTTTATACCAGCGGCAGCAGGGCTTATGGATTCATGGGGCATATTAAAGCCTGTGCTTTTGCCCGTGTCAGTTATAACAGTAGTATCTACCATAGTAGTAATGGTTGTTTCCGGGACAGTGACACAGCTTGTTTTAACCTTATTAAGTAAGCACCCGGAAGGGCACTCTTCTTAAACAGCGGGTCTGGGGCTTGCTATTAACCAGATATGGATTATATTGGCAGAAATGGAGAATTAGATATTATGCAGGATTTTTTAAATAATTCAGTATTTTACGGGGTAGTTTTAAGTCTTGCTGCGTACTGGGCAGGTTTATGGATTAAGAATAAATTTAAGCTTGCAATATTTAACCCGCTTTTAATAGCAATTATTATTGTAGTTGCTGTATTAAAGCTTACAGGCATAAAATACAGTGTATATAATGAAGGTGCAAAATATATAAGTTACCTGCTGACACCAGCAACTGTATGTCTTTCAATACCATTGTACAGGCAGGTGGCAATATTAAAAAAGAACTGGAAAGCAATAATGGCAGGTGTAGCAGCAGGCGTCCTGTCCAGCATGGGAAGTGTACTTTTAATGGCAATGCTTTTTGGAATAACACATGAACAGTATGTTACACTGCTGCCAAAATCCATTACAACAGCAATAGGCATGGGGGTTTCAGAAGAGCTTGGCGGTATAACATCAATAACAGTTGCAGTAATAATAATAACCGGTGTAATAGGGAATATAATTGCTGTGCCAGTATGCCGTCTGTTCCATATAACAGAACCCGTTGCAAAAGGAATAGGGCTTGGGTCATCAGCACACGCCATAGGTACAGTAAAGGCATTTGAAATGGGTGAAATGGAAGGGGCAATGAGCAGCCTTTCAATAGCAGTATCGGGGCTGGTAACAGTGGTGGGGGCATCATTCTTTGCGGAATTATGGTAATTATGCTAGTCAGTTAAAACTGCGTACTCTCTCCTGCACACAAAAAACGGAATGAAAAGGAAGGAGCTTTTTATATGAAAATACCCAAAATGATATTGTTTGATTATGGGCAGACTCTTATTACAGAACAAAGATTTGATGGAATAAAGGGAACGGAGGCTGTTTTAAAATATGCTACAAGAAATAAATATAATCTGACAGCAGAACAAATCCAGGAAAGGGCAAATGAATTAAACAAGGAGTTTGGAAGATATGACCCAGGGAAAAAACACTTGCTACAGATAGAAATACCTAATACAATGTTTACGCCATATCTTTATGATTCACTGGGAATAGAAATTGCGTTAAGCAATGCAGAAATTGATACAGTATTCTGGGATGCTGCTGCACCAGGAGCTCCGGCAGAAGGTATGGAAAATTTTCTGGAATATCTTAAAAATAAAGGCATACGCACAGGTGTAATTAGTAATATTTCTTATGCACAGTCTGCAGTTGCTGGGCGTATAAACCGTATGCTGCCCGGAAACAGCTTTGAATTTATTATCACATCAAGTAATTATATATTCCGTAAACCAAACAGGAGAATATTTGACCTTGCACTGGAAAAAGCTGGCTTAAATCCAGATGAAACATGGTATATAGGAGACCAGTATGAGTGTGACATAAAAGGGGCTTTAAATGCTGGAATATTTCCTGTGTGGTACATAGGTGCAATAGATTTGCCATATAAAGATGATAAAAATATATTAACAGTAAAAACCTGGGATAATTTAATGGAAATTATGTCTGTTTCATAAATTCCTATACGATAAATTATATGCAGGATAATTTATACTACCAATATAACTGTAAATAAAGTGACGCTATGGTATTTCCGCTAGTCTGAATCATCCGCCCCACACAATGAGTTGCAGTTATAAAGACGATTTTCTGTAATTTTGCCAGGGAACATCTATAAACCTGCGTCCCTCCCCCACACACAGAAAATAATGAAACTATTGTGAATATATCCATAAAGTGTTATAATCATGTAAAATATAAGGAGGTAAAATTATGAGGAAATTAGTAACCACAGGATTATCCATTGCCCTTGCAGGAACTCTTCTTACAGGCTGCATGAAAATGGATGGCAATATAGTTGTTAATGCTGATGGTTCTTGTGTTCTTAGTACAGAAATCAACATAGAAAAAGACGCCATGCTTTCAGCATATACAAAATATCTTAATGAAGTTGGCGGCAGTGATGGATTTACCAAAGAACAAGTATCTGTAATGATTGAGCAGTATGGAATAAAACTTGTCAAAATTGACAATAAAGAATACTATAAGATTACACCAGATACAGCAGGCAGCATATCTGGCAGTACAACAGGTAATAATACCAATCTTGTTAATAATAAGTTTGACAGCATAACAAATTATTATAAATCCCTTGCAGGAAAATCATACCAGACTGAAGACAATGTTTTAAGCTTATCAGAAACTTCATTTCTGGTTAGGCAGCCTGCTAATTCAAGTGCTATTGACAAACTGTTTTCAGGCAGCCTTGAAGATGGTGTGGCAAGCATGTTAAAAGGAAATTCCATGCGTGGTGACAGTGCAGATGATGAATTTGACGAGCCAGACAGGGTAGTCCCATGGGAAGACGGGGATGTGTACATTGATGATGAAGATGTAGTAACTGATAATGGCGATATTAATGCCGTTTTAAAGCTTTTTGAGGACAAGGAAATTATGGCAAGCCTTAAAACTGCAACAATGACATATAAAGTTACATTTCCGTCAAAGGTTAAGGAAAAGTCAGCCAATGCAGTTTTATCAGATAATGATAAAACCGTATCTGTAACAATCCCTTTAATAAGTGACAGAAGCTTTAATGAATATGCTGTATGTGAAAATGATATTGATGCTGAAGGGGCAGTAAATGGTGCTATTTATAAAAATGCTGTTACTGTTACAATTCCTGAAAATGCCACAGCAACATTGAATGGAAGTGAGGTTTCTGATAAAACAGTTAAATGTGATAAAACAGGTACATATAATTTCAAATTGTCAGATGGCAGGGGAACTACAGAAACACTTTGTTTTATGGTTGATACAAGCGCACCAGTTGTTGCAAGGCAGAAAGATGCTGGCAAGATGGAATTTACAAATTTATACAAAGACCAGCAGGCTTTATTAAACCGGGGATATATTGCTGTATATGATGTAGAAGGCGGTGTATCAGAAATTATTGTGGACAGTACAAATGTAATGAAAGAAGCAGTAGTAAATGCCGGCGGCAATGCGGATAAAGACAGCCTTATTAGCCAATATTATATTTATAGCCTTGATGTAAATGATTTTGAAGAAGGAAGCCATGCAATAACTGTTTCTGATACTCTTGGCAATAAATCAGAAGAAGAATTTATAATTGACAGGACAAAGCCATCTATAAAAGGTGTTAAAAGCGGCAAGACATATAAGAAAGCTGTAACAATAAAGTTTTCTGATAAAAACGGAATACAGTCAGCATATCTAAATGGAAAAATATTCAGGAATGGCAGCAAAGCCAGTAAAAAAGGCACTTACACACTGAAAGTAACTGATAACGCAGGTAATGTTAAAACAGTGAAATTTAAAATCAATAAATAAAAATATATTTTGGAAGGATATATAAAATGCCACAGAATGAAAGTAAAGAATTATTAGAAGCACTTGATGCAATGAAGAAAGAAAAAAACAAGGAGAATGCAGAAAGGCTTACAAAACTGCTGGAAGACATGGAAGTTCTTGTACCAGCAGTTATGCCTAAGAATACAGACCCTGCTATTTTAAAGCAGATGTCATCAGGCACACCAGATACACCACAGCCTATACCAGCAGGTGCGCAGCCTTTGCCATGTATATTGCAGAATGAAGCCGGGCAGAAGTTTTTTCCTATATTCACATCTAATGAACAGATTGAAAAGGGGGAAGGTGTACCAAAATACCCAATTACCCTTAACATGCCATTTAAGTCATGTCTTGACCTTGTAGTTAAAATCCAGGGTGTTGAAGGTGCAGTAATTAACCCATATACACATAATATTTTAATGAATATTAACAGGGATAATGCCGGAGGCAGTAATGCTGCATCTGGTGAGCCAGAGAAAATCCAGATTTCAGAGCAGGAATTCCATGCGCTTGTTAGAAGGCAGATGGAATCAGCGCTGCTTCCTGGGAAAATTTTTACAGAGGGTGAAGAGTTTATAAAAGATTTGTGTGACAGGGAGGGTGAGTGCCTTGTAGAGTTCTTTAAAGAGCCATATGCACAGATTGGCTGCCCATATAGTGCAGATGATTATGACTTTATGACATTAAGCATAAGTGACACACTACAGCTTACGCGTATTTCAATGCCACATGAGTATGCATACCCTGGAACTGCTGAAACCCTTTTTGTAACATGGAATCCAGAGGAGAAAAAGGCAGGTTATTATGGTGTATTAAACGCACCAAGGGGTGAATTTAACAAACTTATGGAGATTACTTCTGAAGGAAAGGCAATAGACCACGGGCCAGCGCCTGGTGAAGGAAATGAACTCCAGAGCATTATTGATATTGCAAATGCCAAGAACAGCAAATAAGTTACTTTTTATATTTAAACATGCAAAAGGCTATTAAAGAGGTGTAAAATATTTAATGATAATATATCTTATCCGTCATGGAAGGCAGAGCAGTCCGGACTGTAACGTAAATGTACCTTTATCAGAGGAGGGGCGTATGCAGTCACGCCTTCTTGGCGAAAGGATGAAAAGGTATAAACTTGATGCGCTTTATTCAAGTACACTTGTACGTGCAGTTGAAACTGCCAGGGCTGCATTTGCATATAATAAAGAGCTTTTAGGGAACATGCAGTTAAGGCAGGGGCTTGAAGAAATTGATTTTGGCATACTTACTGGCCAGAAGGATGAAGAAGTAAAGAAATTTTATAAGGAGTATTACCAGGAACAGCTTGATAACTTTATGGAAGGCAGGGTACAGCAGGGCACAGCTTTAGAAGAAGTAAATGCTTTTATTGGTGATTTCTTTGTGCCACCAGAGGAGATGTGGTATCCCGAAGGTGAAAACGGGGCAATGGTGCTTGAACGTGTAATGCCAGTAATTAAAGAATGGATAGAAAGTGGCAAAAAAAACATTGCTGTTGTTACACATGGCGGTGTTATACGCACGCTGCTGTGTTCACTGTTTGGCGGTGATTTTGCAAGACGCCTTATGTTTGGCACATCCCTTGAAAACTGCAGTATTACACAATTACATTATGATGAAGCCAAAAATGGATTTTTCCTGGACAGGTTTAATGATTATGCACATATAGAAGGGCAGCCAGGACTTTTAAGGGAGAATTTTTCAAAAGAAACATAAAATCCAAAAAACATATAATAAAATTTCTAAACAAGAATAATGGCGGGGTTATATAGTAAATCCCGCCATATTTTAACCTTATTTAAGAAAATCCATAAATTATGCTTGTCAGCCGTAAAGCTTTAAATTCCATATGTCAAGGGGCAAGGAGGAAGATGTATGCACAAAGATATAAAAGATATATATGAAATTATGCATAAAGACAGAAGAGTTGCCAGAATAGACAGAACCGGGCATTGCAAAATATATTATAAATCTTTTATGCCATATAATTTATATCTAGAAGAAGAGGATGACATTGATACCCTTGTAAATAATATAACAAATTTTAATTACTGGTGTTCAACAAGGGTTCTGTCACTTGACAGGAAATATGCAAAGGAAATATTAAACAGTATTGGAATGATGCAGGCTGTAACAGATAGGGATAGGGCAAAGATTTCGTTGTCATACCGTTGTGTATCATTAACTGATGTTTTCTGGGTGAAGAAAAAGAATGAAAAAATTTCGTTTAGTGAAGTGAATTTATATGATAACCACCTTGAAAATACTTTTATAGATATTGCCTTAAAAGGAAGGCAGTATACTGTACAGAACAACTGCCTTGCAAGGGATTTATCAACTAACGGCTGTTTTCCAAAAGCGTGGCAGAGGGAAGGTAACAGGTTCAGGCTTTTAAAAGATGGTGATGACAGTGCAGTAGAACGGGAACTTCTTGCCAGCCAGATATGTAGATGCTTTAATGTTTCACAGGTTTTATATGAAGAAGGTTTTTTTGATGGTGAAAAGGTAAGCATAAGTGATAATATGACAACAAAAGATTACTCAATAGTGCCGGTAGAAGCTTTTGAAATTTATGCACAGAACCATAACAAAAATACAGAAAAATATATTTTAAATCTTGACAGGCATAATTATTATATGATGAATATAATAGATTATCTGGTTGGCAATACAGACAGGCATTGGGGAAACTGGGGAGTTTTAGTTGATAATTCAAATAATAAGCCTGTATGCCTGCATAAACTAATGGATTTTAACCAGGCATTTAATTCATATAATTTAATTGATGGCGCAAACTGCCAGACAGTGTTCTGGAAAAATATGACACAGAAAGAGGCAGCAATACAGGCAGTAAAACAAACAGGGCTGAACCAGGTAAAAACTGTTAGCAGGGAGGTATTTGCCAGTCTTCCACATTATTATGATATGTTTATAAAAAGGCTGGGAATTTTAAGAGAAGCAGAAGATAAATAAATGTGTATGTTGCAAAACCAGGCTGGTTGTGTTATAGTATGTGTATAAAAGGAGCAGCCGCCCACAAAGTGGTTAGCCTCCCAGGTTTATTTACGCTTGTTATTCCTACTGTCTATGTAGGCAAGCAACGCAATAAGAAACGTTCCAAAAAGGAATAATAAAGACAAAGCTTCATATGTACTCATATGCGCCACCTCCCTTCTTATGCATAATAAGGGAGGTTTTTTCTACCTTGTAACACAGTTGCCCCTGTGACAAGATTATACCATATATGGCAGTATACAGCAATATTTTGTGGAATTGTGCAAATTATTCCAGATAATTTTGACTGTGTATGCATAATTACAGGTTGACAAACATACTAATGGTATGTTATAGTATAAACATACTGATAGTATGTTTGGAGGCAGGATATAATGGCAAGAAATAAGCATCCAGAAGAAACAGTTAATTTAATACTGGATACGGCTTTCCGCCTGTTTATGGAAAAAGGTTATGAATACACATCTATACAGGATATTATTGATAACTTAGGAGGGCTTAGCAAAGGCGCAATTTACCATCATTTTAAATCCAAAGAGGATATGCTTATTGCAGTTACTGACAGGATGACAGCAGACTCTAATAAAATCCTGGCTGATATACGTGACAATCCTGGTATTAGTGGAAAAGAAAAGTTAAAAACAATATTTAAAACATCTGTCAACAGGTCTGTTAATAATGATATTTTTTCTGTTTGCCCTAACTTTAAAAATAATTCTAAACTTTTGTTCAGCCTGTTACATGAAACAGTACATGAAGCAGCACCAGATTATATTGCACCAATTATTAAACAAGGCATTTCAGACGGTTCTATACAGACAGAATATCCAGAACAGCTTGCAGAGCTTATTATACTTGCTGCTAATATATGGATGAACCCTATGGTATTTGATAATACAAAAGAAGAAATATATTGCAAGTTTATGGTATTCAGGCAGATGATGCAGGGATTTGGGCTTGATATTATAGATGATGAAATATTAGGCAGAATGATGGAACTTGTGTCTATTTATGAAGAAAAGAAATAAAAATCTGCCCTTATAAAAGGGCAGATAAAATTTTAATTTTATACATACCGACGTTCGGTACTAAAAGGAGGTTAATATGGGAAGTGGATTATTTAAAAAGGATTTTACTTTAGTAGTAATTGGGCAGATTATTTCACTATTTGGAAATGCTGCAATAAGGTTTGCAATGCCGTTGTATTTATTGAACGAAACAGGTTCTTCTGCACTTTTTGGGACAGTTACGGCATGTGCTTTTATTCCTGCAATACTTTTATCACCTGTGGGCGGGATAATTGCAGACAGGGTAAATAAAAGAAATATTATGGTTATTCTGGATTTTTTAACATCTATAGTAATACTTATATTCTCATTATTACTGGGCAGGGTAGAACTTATAGTCCTGGTGGCTGTAACAATGATGTTTTTGTATGGGATAGCGGGTGCATACCAGCCTTCTGTACAGGCAAGCATACCAGCACTGGTAAGCCAGGATAATATTATGGCAGCCAATTCCGTTATTAATACTATAAGTTCTTTTTCATCTTTAACAGGACCAGTAATTGGAGGGATTTTATACAGTGCATATGGATTAAAGCCTGTATTATATGTGTGCATTGCATGTTTCTTTGTATCAGCATTTATGGAAATATTTATTAAAATACCATTTAAAAAACAGGCGCAGGATGGCAGTATATTACATATAGCAAAGGAGGATTTATTAAGAGGGCTGGATTTTATAAGAAAAGACCAGCCTGTTATTGGAAAGGTTCTTATTATTACCTGTGGGTTAAACCTGTTTTTAGCTGCTATGATAGTTACAGGCATGCCATATATAATAACAGAAGTGCTTATGCCCGGGTCATTGCAGGCAAACAAGCTTTGTGGTTATGCAGAAGGTGCCCTGGCAGCAGGCGGGCTGGCAGGAGGTATATTTGCTGGTGTATTTGCAGGTAAACTTTCAGTTAAAAAAGCAGGCATGTTGTTAACTGGCTGCGCATTAAGCATATTTCCTGTAAGCATTGCGCTGGTGCTGCCATTTCCGGGCATTACAAGTTATATAATTATGGCAGTATGTTTTTTTATAATAATGGTATTATCAACAATTTTTACTATACAGATGCTGTCTTTTGTACAGTCAGTAACGCCACAGGATTTAACAGGGAAAGTAATGGCTGTTATACTTGCAGGTTCAATGTGTTCACAGCCTTTAGGCAACGCATTATATGGAATTTTCTTTGAAATCTGTAAAGGATATGAATTTGCAGTAATATTATTTGCAGGGGTTACTTCATTAATAGTTGCAATTAGCAGTAAAAATATATTTAAAAAATATGATGTTGAATAAATTTACAATAAGACACAAAATAATAAAATAACTGCAAATTATAGGAGGAAGAAATTATCCCAAAAAATATATACAGGGATTGACAAATTGGCTGCGATTAGGTATTATTAACTATAGTTAGATATTGCTAACATAAAAGAACCCATATATTTTGTTATTTAGAAAGGAAGAGGCATATATGAGTGTTGTTATTGTAGGAGGGCATGACAGGATGGTCTGCCAGTATAAAAAGATTTGCAAAGATTACCATTGTAAGGCAAAGATATTTACACAAATGCCAGGAAATCTTAAAAATATGATTGGTAAGCCTGATTTGCTGGTTTTGTTTACTAATACTGTATCCCATAAAATGGCAAAGTGTGCTGTTGATGAAGCAGAAAAGTGTAATGCAGATATTGTAAGATGCCATACAAGCAGCGGGGCTGCCCTGGATAAAATCCTGGAAAAAGCCTGTTGCTGATATAAAAAGCCTGTATTTTCCGTTATAGGGGATGCGGGCTTTGTTTTTTCTGGTCAAAACAGGGCATACTAAAGGTGTAGTGAAAATATTTAAATAAAATGTAATAAATTTGTTGAATGTACCTATTGTAATAATTATTTTAATTGGTTATTATGATAAATAGTAGTGATTTACAGCTTAAAAACAGACAAGGGCTGCGTAACCTTTCATAAATTTTTATGGAGGGTTATATATGGGAAAGAAAAATATTATAATAATTACAGCCTGTATCATATTTATAGTATTTTCTGGTATTCTTTATTTACAGCCAGGAGGCAGTAAAAGTACCAGTTTCACCAGGAATACAGGTGAAGATATGTTACAGCATGAAGAAACAGCAATTAATGAAAACGGGCAGGAAACAGAAGAAAGCAATAAAACAGATAATACAAATAAAACAGATGTGATAGCTGTGTATATATGTGGTGCTGTGAAGCATCCAGGTGTATACAGTTTATTAAACGGGCAAAGAATTTGTGATGCTGTTAAATCAGCAGGGGGATTTAAGAAATCTGCTGACCGTTCTGCCATAAATCTTGCAAAGGTACTGGCAGATGGTGAACAGGTAGTTGTACTGTCTAAAAAGCAGGTATTGCGTAATAATAAAAATAATAACAGCCAGCCACAAAAAGAGGGCAGGCTTGTAAATATAAATACTGCATCAAAAGAGGAACTTATGTCCCTGCCTGGTATTGGGGAGAGCAAGGCAGATGCGGTAATGGATTACCGGTTGTCTTGCAGTTTTAAAAGTATTGATGATATAAAAAATGTTACTGGAATTAAAGATGGCGTTTTTAACCAGATAAAAGACCAGATTACTGTATAAATGGAAGGATGGAAAACAATGGCTAGAAAAGTTTTAGTAGTTGATGACGAGAAATTAATTGTTAAAGGAATCCGTTTCAGCCTGGAGCAAGATGGTATGGAGGTTGACTGTGCATATGACGGGCAGGAAGCGCTTGATTATATTAATAAGAACAAATATGATGTTATACTGTTAGATGTTATGCTGCCAGTGCTTAACGGCTTTGAAGTATGCCAGCAGATACGTGAATTTTCAAATGTGCCTGTAATTATGCTTACTGCCAAGGGTGATGATATGGATAAGATTTTAGGGCTTGAGTATGGTGCAGATGATTATATTACAAAACCATTTAACATACTGGAAGTTAAGGCACGTATTAAAGCAATTATAAGAAGAAGTTCTGTAACAGAAACTAAAGAACCGCCAAAGGTTTATTCATATAATGGTTTAAGGATTGATATAGAAAGCAGGAGAGGCTATATAAATGACCAGGAAGTAAACCTTACAGCAAAGGAATTTGACCTTTTAGAGCTTCTTATGCTTCATCCAAATAAAGTTTATGGCAGGGAAGAGCTGCTTAATACAGTGTGGGGGTATGACTATCCAGGCGATGTAAGGACTGTGGATGTACATATCCGCCGTTTAAGGGAAAAGATAGAGGAGTCCCCAAGCAATCCTGTTTTTATCCATACTAAATGGGGTGTTGGTTATTATTTCCAGAAATAACATAAGCTGTATGGAGGAAACGCTTTGAAAAACACTTGGAGCAGTCTGTTATATAATATTAGGAGTATGCGTGTCCAGGTATTCGGGTTACTGCTTTGCACTGGGCTTATCCCTATAATATTTCTATTTACTGTAATAACAAATACATATGATACACAGATGGTTTCACAAAGAACAGATGAATTACAGTCATGCGGGACAGTTATATCAAACCTTATTGTTTCATCAGGTTATCTTTCAGGGAATAATTCTGGCAATGTAGATAGTGAAACAGAAGAAATAGCCAATATATACCAGGGACGTATAATTATAGTTGATAAAGATTTAAAGATAGTAAAAGATACGTATGGCATAGAAGAAGGCAAAACACTGATTTCTACAGAAGTAGTAAAGTGCTTTAGTGGTAATAGTGAGAAGAAATATGTAAATGATTTAGGCGGGTACATGCAGCTTACAATGCCTATAACAGACCCTGTTGTTAATGAAGTGTGTGGTGTAATTGTAATAAGCTATTCTGTCAGGAACCTGGCAAATATATCACGTGAAGTGTCACACAGGACGCTTTTCCTGCTTCTTGGAATTGCACTTATTATTATTATCCTGTCATTTGCATGTTCAATACTGCTTACGTCACCTTTAAAGAAGGTTACAGATTCAATTAATGATATATCAAAAGGTGATATGGAGATAAAGCTTGATATGCATGGGTATTCTGAACTTGTAAAGATTTCAGAGTCTTTTAACCAGATGACAGAAGTAATAAGGAAACAGGAGATTTCCAGGCAGGAGTTTGTTTCTAATGTTTCGCATGAGCTTAAAACCCCGCTTGCTTCAATGAAGGTGCTGTCAGACTCGCTTCTTTCACAGGAAGGCATGCCAGAAGAAATATACCGTGAATTCTTAGGTGATATAACGACAGAAATTGAAAGGATGACACGTATAATTAATGACCTTCTTTCAATGGTTAAAATGGATAAAAACAGTGCTTCAATGCAGGTAACTAATATAAGCATTAATGAGCTTTTAGAACAGCTTCTTAAGCGTTTGCGCCCGATAGCAGCGAAGCGTAATATAGAACTTATATTTGAAAGCTACCGTCCGGTTATGGCGGATGTAGATGAGGTCAAGATATCAATAGCATTAAATAATATTATTGAAAATGCAATCAAGTATAATTATGATGACGGATGGGTAAGGGTTACTTTAAATGCAGACCATAAATTTTTCTTTGTTACAATACAGGATTCAGGTGTTGGAATACCAGAAGACTTGCAGGACAGTGTATTTGAAAGGTTTTACAGGGTGGACAAGGCAAGGTCAAGGGAAACAGGTGGTACAGGGCTTGGGCTTTCAATTACAAGAAATGCAGTCCTTTTGCACAGGGGTTCAATAAAGCTTTACAGCAAGGAAAAAGAAGGAACTACATTTACAATCAGGATACCACTTAACTATATACCGTAACAGGCTTTCCAGGAAAAGCCAGGACTATAAAAGCATCACAGATATGGGGGCTTATCATGGGGAAATCCATTTTTAATAAAATAATAATACTGGCTGTTCCTTTGGTTTTTTCATGTTTTCTGGTTTCCTGCCAGGGCAGCAGGGATGAAGATTATGAAGGCTATTATATATTCGGGCTTGATGCTAATGAAACTAAGGTTGTATTTGAAAAATACAGCCCTGTTTCAGAAGATATAGAAGCGCTTGTCGTGGAATTTTTAGATAGAATGTCAAATGAACCAGAAGATATTTATATGAAAAAGGCCATACCTGATGATGTGGAAATAGATAATTATGTTTTATCAGAAGAGGGCGGGCTTTCACTGTATTTTAATTCATCATATGGCAATTATACAGGTGTATCTGAAATACTCAGAAGGGCAGCAGTTGTAAAAACTTTATGCCAGATACCAGATATAACAGATATACAGTTTTATGTTTCAGGACAGCCGCTTACTACCTCGAATATGGATGCCATAGGGCTTATGCGGGCTGATGATTTTATTGATAATACAGGTGGTGAAACAAGTTATAAACAAAATACAACGCTTAATATGTATTTTTCAGATTATAAAGGTACAGCGCTTGTTGAAGTGCCAGTAGAAATTACTTATGATGCAACTATACCATTAGAGCAGCTTGCAGTTGAGCAGCTTATGAAAGGGCCATATTCTATTGAAGGTGTTAATAAGAGAAGCCTGCTTCCTACAATACCTGGGGGTACAAGGCTTAATAAAGTTACAGTAAGGGAAAATACATGTTATGTGGACTTTTCTTCTGAATTTTTAAATAAACGTAAATCAATTACAGCCGATGTTGCGATTTACTCTGTTGTAAATACACTTGTTGAACTTTCAACAGTTAATAAAGTACAGTTCAGCATAGATGGGGAACAGGTTCTTGAGTACAGTACATCAATTAATTTTGGAGAACCATTTGAAAGAAACCTTGACCTGGTGCTTTCAAATGCACCTGTTTTATTAGATGAGGAATAGCACATTTAAGGAGGGGATCAGATTAAAAGACCAGCCATATGGGTTTTTGCCGCACTTGTTATATTGTTTGGTATTTACAGGTTCTTTTTTACAGAAACAGATGATGCCAGGTATTATGTAATGGATAATGCTTTTAATGATAAGGCGGAAGCAGGCATTACAGGAAGGATATATAATTATGAAGAGAAACCAGAAGGCTGTTCTATATATTTAAAAGATGCTTCTGTACAGCTTAAAGGCAGCAGAACGCTTTACAGCCTGCCATACATACTTGTATATTCTAAAGAAAAAAGCTGTTTTAGCACAGGAAGCCAGTTAGAAATATATGGAACTGTTTATAAGCCGGAAACACCGTCTAATCCAGGACAGTTTGACCAGAAAGAATATTTAAGGGAGAAAAATATATATTATACAGCTGTTGCAAAATCAGTTACTAATATTGGAAATCCAGGGAACAGCATTATTTATAGTTTACGTGGGTTTACAAGAGGGATAAAGGAAAAACTGTCAGAAGTATATAAAAATGCCCTTCCAGAAAAGGAGTGTGGCATTGTTACAGCTATGCTGCTTGGTGATAAAACACTTGCCAGCATAGATATAAAAAACCTGTATAAACAAAGCGGCATTGGACATTTGCTTGCAATAAGCGGGCTGCATATATCAATACTTGGAATGGCTGTATATAAGCTGGTAAAATGGTTTATTGCACTAATATGTAATATACTGGTATATATATATAAAGATAAAGCTGCTACGTTAAACTACCTGAATATTTTATCTGTGCTTGCAGGCACATCGCGCATAATGCCTGTACTTTCAGCCGTAGTTTTTATATTATTTTATGGAAATATGACTGGCATGGGCATATCAACAGCCAGGGCAGTTTCTATGATGTTAATTATGCTTTTAGCCCCGCTGGCATATAGAAGTTATGATATGCTTTCAGCACTTGGGGTTAGTGCAGTAATTATATTATTCCAGAAACCGTTTGCTGTATTTTCATGCAGTTTTCTTCTTTCATACAGCGCAGTCCTTGGAGCTGCCCTGGTTTATCCTGTACTAAAGAAAAAATATACTGGAAACCAGGACAGCAGTAATGGTTATAACATGCGGAGAAGGTATATGTACAGGTTTAAAGAGCTGCTTAAATCCAGGGATAAGAAAACCAGCCTCCTGATGTTCTTAAGATATCTGTTTTATTTCTTAATAGAAAAGACCTTAGATTTATTTTTAACAAGCCTTTCTATCCAGATTGTAACACTTCCAGTTGTTTTGTATTTCTATTATGAATTTCCACTATATAGTGTATTTATCAATATTGTTATAATTCCTTTTATGCCATTAGTTGTAATTACTGCGGCGGCAGGTGGCGCTGCAGGGCTTTGGTTTATGCCACTGGCGGAATTCCTGCTTGGGAGCACTAAATTCCTGCTGGATATTTATGAAAATATATGCAGGCTGGCAGCAAAACTTCCATGTAATATTCTAATTACTGGAAAACCTGGAATATGGCAGATAGTGGTTTATATTGTAATTGTATTACTGGTATTGTATATTGCCAGTAATATTGATAATTGCAGTCTGGTACTACCATCTGCCATGTATATAGTGGCATTTTGCATAATTATTTATACCAGAAGGTATAACGGTGTTAATGTAACATTTCTTGATACAGGGCAGGGAGATGCTATATTTATACAGGATAATAAAGGTACAACCTATCTGGCTGATGGTGGCAGCAGCAGTATAGAAAAGACTGGTACATACAGAATAATACCATTCCTTAAATATAATGGCATCAAAAAAATAGATTACATAATAATTACACATCCTGATGAAGACCATATTTCAGGTATAAGGGAGATTTTAGAGCAGTCCAGGGACGGAATAAAGGCGGAAACCCTTCTTGTACCAGACCCTGCCGCTACCTGCAAAGACCCGGCATATTATGGCATAATAAAAACAGCAGTAGAAAATGGTGTAGATACAGCTTATATAGGGGCAGGGGATATTATATCTAATAATGCAGGATTTAGCATTAAGTGCCTGCATCCGCAGCCTGGGTTTAATGCAGACAGTGCTAATGCATATTCAACAGTATTAAGTGTTATATATGGAAATACTTCTTTTCTGCTTACAGGTGATATTGAAGGAAATGGGGAAACTGCACTTTTAAACAAGCTTTATACGGATAAAACACTTCCTGGATGCTATAATGTACTAAAAGTTGCACATCATGGTTCTAAAAACTCTTCTCCGGAAGAATTCTTAAAACGGGTGTCACCAGATATATCAGTAATATCATGCGGAAAGAATAATATTTACCACCATCCGCATAAGGAGCTTGTACAGCGGCTCAGGGATTGTGGAAGCAAGCGGGTGCTTACAAGTGAAACAGGAGCAGTTACAATGTTAAGCGATGGGAATAAAATTAAAATTACAACAAACAGGTGAAGGGGTAATTTATAGTTATCTGGTGTTTGTGTGGATTGGTGGACGGACGGTTTCTGTGCCAGATGCCAGTAATATTACATAAAAGGGGCACTTTAACCCATATAGTGCAATGTCATTTAGTTAAGAATTTAGGTGGAAAATATTTTTATAAATTACCAAAGTGTAGATTGCTGGCAAATTCCAAATGTGCTTCCATGAAAAAGCTGTACGAAGCCGCTGGTGCTTAAGCCCTGTACTTTAGGGCTTTATGCATCCATTGCGTGCGAGTTCAAGCGGGAGCGTGCTGTTTTCATGGAAGACACTTTGGATTTGCTAGCACATCCAGTACATATAATTTCTAAACATCTTTTCTTAATTAAATGACATTGCATCGTATCGCAAGCATGCCCTTTTATGTAATATTCTGATTCTGGCACTGGAAACCGTCCGCCAGTCCGCACACAAAACCCACACAAGATAACTGTAAATAAAAATATGTTCACTTTGACATATTTGCATATTTACTCTATAATAAATAAATACTAAATATATGGAGGTATATAAATGCCAAGTAAAAGAAAAAGCAACAAAAGGGCAAAAATGGAAAAAAGAAGAGCAAGACATAACCAGAATAAGAAAGAAGGCGTTAATATGACGGAGAACATAGCAGGAACAACAGAAATGGCATCAGAGGAAATAGCAGAAGCAGCAGTAGTGGCAGCAGAAGCCGTAGAAGAGCCTGCTGCAGTTGTGGAGGAAGAAACAATGGAAAACAAAAAAACAGAAAATACAACAAATGAGATAATTGAAACAAATACAACTAATGTAACAAACACAACAGATGCTGATAATGCAGCAGATTTAAAAGAAACTGTCCATAAACTGTATATCCAGTATAATGATTTAGAGTTTAGTGATGAGCTTTTATTTGAAGCAGCAGTAAATTCATATTGTAATGAGTCAGGACTGGACAAGTCTTCTGTTGAGGCAGTTAATTTATATGTTAAGCCACAGGAGGGCAGGGCATATTATGTTATAAACAATGATGCAGAAAAGTCTGGTTCTATTGAGTTATAATAATATAGATAACAGCATTTGGGATGAAGTCCTGATTATACCAGGGCTTCATTATTTGTGCTGCAAAATATGTGGCATGGAGGATTAGGATAATGTTAAAAAGAGTGCTGGAATATTGCATGTGCATTTATTTTAAATATAAAGAAGTTATTCTTTATCTGGTGTTTGGCGGGCTTACAACGCTTGTTAATATAGTTTCATATGCAGTATTTGCGCGTGTCCTCAATATGGACACTGTTGCAGGAACCTCCGGGGCATGGCTTGTAAGTGTAATATTTGCTTATATTACTAATAAAATATTTGTTTTTGAAAGCAGAACAGATACATTTGCTTTGCTGGTAAAGGAGTGTGTTTCATTTTTCGGGTGCAGGCTTGCAACAGGTATAATGGATGTTGCGGTTATGTATCTTTCAGTGGATTTACTGCATTTTAATGATATAGTTATGAAAATTGTCTCAAATGTATTTGTTGTAATTTTAAATTATATATTTAGTAAATTGTTTATTTTTAAAAAAGAAGAAGCTTAATTCTGGCAGGAGGAATTGGTATGGGATATGATTATCTTGTGGCAGGGGCGGGGCTTTTTGGTGCAGTTTTTGCCCATGAAGCAAAAAAAGCAGGAAAAAAGTGCCTTGTTATTGATAAAAGACCACATATAGCAGGAAATATATATACAGAAGATAACGGGGGAATTAAAGTCCATAAATATGGTGCACATATTTTCCATACATCTGATAAAAGAATATGGGATTATGTAAACCAGTTTTCAGAATTTAATAATTATATTAATTCACCTATAGCAATTTATAATGATGAACTTTATAACCTTCCATTTAACATGAATACATTTAGCAAAATGTGGGGGATAAAAACACCAGCAGAGGCGCAGGAAATTATTGAGAAGCAGATAAGCGGGCTGGATATTGGTGAGCCGCAGAACCTTGAGGAACAGGCTTTAAAACTTGCCGGGCGCGATGTGTATGAAAAGCTTGTTAAAGGGTATACACAGAAACAGTGGGGACGTGAATGTAAGGATTTGCCTGCTTTTATTATAAAAAGGCTTCCACTGCGTTTTACTTATGATAATAACTATTTTAACGACAGATACCAGGGTATTCCGGCAGACGGTTATACGGCTATTGTGGAAAAAATGCTTGCAGGCATTGAAACCAGGCTGTCAACTGATTATTTTGACATTAAAGACAGTGTAGATGCAGATAAGGTTATCTATACAGGAATGATTGACGAATATTATGGATATAAGCTTGGTGTGCTTGAATACCGTTCAATACGTTTTGAAACAGAAAGGCTTGAGTGCAGTAATTACCAGGGAAATGCTGTTGTTAATTATACTTCAGCAGATGTGCCATATACACGTATAATTGAGCATAAGCATTTTAATTTTGGGCAGCAGCCATTTACAATTATAAGCCGGGAATATTCATCAGAGTGGGAGAAAGGTGCAGAACCATATTACCCGGTTAATAATGAAAAAAATAATTCTCTTTATGAAAAATACGTGGAATTGTCAAAGAATGAAAAGAATGTAATATTTGGCGGAAGGCTTGGCGGGTATAAATATTATGATATGGATAAAGTAATAGGGGCAGCACTTGGGTTATGTGATGTGGAACTGCATTAAAGTAAAAGGCATATCTGGAAAGTAATTTAGGATATTTCCAGATATGCTCTTTATTTTCCAGGAATAAATACAGTTTAAACTGTATTACGGTTTCCGTACATTTTTTCGTAATAGTCCTGGTAATCACCTTTAATAATATTTTCCCACCATTTCCTGTTATCAAGATACCATTGTATAGTTATTTTAATACCTTCTTCAAATGGTGTTTCTGGAAGCCATCCAAGTTCATTGTGGATTTTGGAAGGGTCTATTGCGTAGCGCCTGTCATGTCCCAGCCTGTCGGTTACATGTGTTATAAGGTCTTCGCTTTTGCCAAGTCCTGCAATAACGGTTTTAACAACTTCCATGTTAGTTTTTTCGTTGTGTCCGCCTATATTATAGATTTCGCCTGGTGTTCCTTTGCGTATTACCAGGTCTATTGCAATGCAGTGGTCTTTTACATACAGCCAGTCACGTACATTTTCACCAGTGCCGTATACAGGTACAGGCTTATCATTCAGTACATTTGAAATAACCAGCGGTATAAGCTTTTCTGGGAAATGATATGACCCATAGTTGTTTGAACATCTGGATATTGTACATGGAAGCTCGTATGTGCGTGAATATGCCTGTACAAGCAGGTCAGCAGATGCTTTTGAAGCAGAGTAAGGGCTGCTTGTATGGATTGGTGTTGTTTCTGTAAAGAAAAGGTCTGGCCTGTCAAGCGGAAGGTCACCATAAACTTCATCCGTAGAAACCTGGTGGTAACGTTTGATGCCATACTGGCGGCATGCGTCAAGCAGGACACTTGTGCCAATAATATTAGTTCTAAGGAAAACTTCAGGCTCATTTATAGAACGGTCAACATGGCTTTCAGCAGCAAAGTTTACAACAATGTCTGGTTTTTCTTCTTTAAATATTTTATAAATGGCTTCCCTGTCTGCAATATCTGTTTTAAAAAATTTAAAATTCTGTCTGTCCATTATAGGTGCAAGGGTTTCCATATTACCAGCATAAGTAAGCTTATCAATACATAAAATCATATCATCTGGATACTTTTCTGTCATATAGTGGCAGAAATTACCACCAATAAACCCTGCGCCGCCTGTTACAATTATATTCATTTCTGTTTATATCCTCCATTTTAATATATAAATCCTGGATAAAATATTAATACAGGATTTTTCCATTTGCAACTTGTTTTAAATGCTTTCCATATGCAGATTTGCCATAAAGCTCTGCTGACTCTAAAAGCTTGTCCTTTGGTATCCAGCCATTTTTATATGCAATTTCTTCAATAGCTGAAATCTTAATGCCCTGGCGGTTTTCTATAACCCTTACAAACTCAGTGGCGTCAGCAAGGGCATCAATTGTCCCTGTATCAAGCCATGCATACCCACGTCCTAAAGTTATTACATTTAGATTGCCCTCTTCAAGATACATTTTGTTAAGGTCTGTAATTTCAAGTTCGCCACGTTTGGACGGCTTTACTTTTTTTGCCATTTCTACAACCCTGTTGTCATAGAAATAAAGACCTGTAACACAATAATTTGATTTAGGATGTTCTGGTTTTTCTTCAATAGAAACAGCCTTGCCATTCTCATCAAATTCAACTATGCCAAAACGCTCAGGGTCATCAACATAGTAACCAAATATGGTAGCGCCATTTTTTGCTGAAGCTGCTTCTTTAAGATGCCTTCCAAGACCGCTTCCATAAAATATATTATCACCAAGTACCATTGCACATGAGTCACCAGCTATAAAATCTTCACCTATAATAAATGCCTGTGCAAGCCCGTCAGGTGAAGGCTGTATTTTATAACTTAAATTTATGCCAAAATTACTGCCATCGCCAAGCAGGCGTTCAAAATTGCCAATATCCATGCTTGTGGATATTATAAGGATATCACGTATGCCAGCAAGCATAAGTGTTGAAAGCGGATAGTAAATCATTGGTTTATCATAAACTGGCAACAGCTGCTTGGAAGTAACCATAGTAAGCGGATATAGTCTTGTACCTGAACCACCAGCAAGTATAATTCCTTTCATTAATAATTCCTCCGTTAGATATATATTAAAAATTAATAGTGCTGTCTTGTGTATTCCAGCAATAGTATAACATATAGTAACAGTTTTTGCCAGTATTTAAATAATATGCCTTTTTGTTTAATTGAAATTTATATTGTGCCTGTGTGGATGGATGGTTTTATATCAGGATTTTAAATTATGTACCCTCTCTGCTATATTTTTCTCAAATTCTTCATCTGAAAATCCAGGGTCTTTTGTTCCGTGCCATATTTTACATGGAACTTCCTCACACTTGCCACAGTTACGCAGCTTTTTAGTTTTAACAGAACAGGCATAAATAGGGCATGATTTGCCCTCTGGTGCATGGAATACTTTTCCCTGGCACTCATTGCAGCCCTGGCACATATTTCCATAAAAGCTGCATTTACTACATTCTGTGCCACAACAGCTAATTCCCAGTATTTCCCTTTGCTGCTTTTTGCTAAAACCGCTAAGTACAAGTTCATATGATTTGTCAAGAAGGTCTTTTAGCAGACTGTCAGGAACATTACCGTCAGGTTTGACAGAGTTCCAGTGTGTCTTATTCATATAGTAGCCTGGTATGATATCTTCATATTGTTCCCTTAGGAAAATGCCTTCTTCTGGTTCTGATTTCAGTGTAATATAATATGGTATATTGCTCTGGTGTTCAAGACATAGTGCAGCAAACATCTTGCCGCCAATGTTATAACGTAACCAGTTCCAGTCTTTTTGCAAATCTTTTGTAACTCCCCGTTTGTTTAGTAAATATTCATCTAACCATTCATATTTCATAATTTTTATTTCCTTTCTTAATAAATTCTGGACATATTTTTAATAATTGTATTTAGTTCTTTTCTTATTTCTTCAGGCTCTATTAATTCCACACCATCACCAAATGAAAGCAGCCTGTTCCGGATTCATCTACAAGCCGCCATTTGTGCTCTGGCTGGAATAATACTTTTACATTTATGTTCTCTGTAAATACTTTCTGGTTTTCCAAATCTGGAAGAGGGTATTTTCTGGGATTGAAAACTATATCTGTGGTGGTGGTTTCTTCCATGCGGTTTAACTTAAACAACCTGAAATCTTTACGTATTTTACACCAGCCCCATACATACCAGCCAGCCCACTGGAATATAAGGCAGTATGGTTCTATCTGGCGGCTGCTTTCACCCATTGGCGGATAATAATTGAATCTAATCTCTGTTTTCTGTTCAATGGCATTCCTGATAATTTCTATTTTAGCTGGAAGTGAGTTCTTATACCAGGATGAAAGATTGATAAGCATAGTCTGGTTTCCTGCCATAAAGCATGAAGAACCTTCGGAAAGTTTTTCCATAAGCTGTACATAGCGGTTTGTCTGGTTAACACTGTCAAGGCTTTTAAGTCCTGCAAGTATATCCTGCATTTCCTTATTAGTAAAAAGCATATGGTTTATTTTATATCCGTTCATTATGGAAATGCCGCCATGTCCCTGTGTAGCAGATACAGGAATTCCTGCTTTGCATAATTCTTCTATATCTCTGTTTATTGTGCGCCTGCTTACTTAAAAATGTTCTGCAAGTTCAGGGGCAGTTACTTTTTCCTTTTGTAACAAAATAGATAAGATCCCAATCAGCCTGTCTATTCTCATATAAATTCCTTTCTGTACTGATTATAACAAAGCAAACACGACATTAGCCTGCCATGTATGGATTATAGCATAAGAAATATCACGATGTATATATTAAAGAAATATACAGATAATGTATAAAGGGACAGTCATTAACATAAATTACAAAGAATAATATAATTTTTGTTAAATTTGGTGCAATTTGCCACAATTATTCCATAATTTAGCCTTATATTAGATTATGTAATATAATAACCTGCCATAAGTTTAAACTGGCATAAAACAGGACTGTGGGCGGGCAGTTACTGGAATTTATCTGAATAGGAGGGAATGTTATGGAAACAAGGAAAAAATTACAATGGACAGCAGTTGCTGCTTTTGCTGTTACAGCATGTACATGGGCAGGGGCAGATAATGCTTCAGCAGCTGTTACTGCTGCTGATATAGAAGTCAGTGGTACTGCACAGAAGATGTATGTAAATGTCAGCCAGGACAAGGAAATGGTCTTTGGGACGGCAACAAGAAGCAGGAAATCAGGCAAAGTAGTGTTTAAAGTATCTGCATGGAATCTTTATGAAACAGGCAGCAGCCAAAGGGCAGAAATTGATTTATCTAAATTAAGCAATGTTAAAGATAATTATATTGCAGTTAAGACAGATGACATGGAAGTACCAGTTATTGTAAAAATTCCAGCAAATGATAAAGTTTCTTCTGTAAGATATAATGGTGCTACCCAGGAATTAGAGATTAAAACCGGGGCAAGCAGGACATCTTTAAAAGCAGCATCAGATTATGAGTGGAGGACGGTATACAGTAACTGGCAGACACCAGATGAAACGGAGAAACTTGCTGATGGCAAGGTATCTGGTGTATTTGGTGAATTCCAGTTCCAGGGAGGGACATTGTATATAAGGACTCCAGGTGAAGGGCTGTCAAAGATAACAGAAACATCTGATAATGAATTAAAAGACTGCTATGATGCAGGAAATATTGATAAAGCAGTAAAAGTTTATGATGCACCAAGGCTTCCAGGCAGGGAAACAAAACTGAATATTGCAAAACAGGCTAACGGGCCATCTGTTTCTGTACAATATTCAGCTGGTACACTGACACTTCCTAAATTATCTGAATACCGTATTGTGACAGTTTCAGGCAGTACTGTAACAATACCAGATGATGTTATTAAGAATGAAAGCGTTAAAAGGGGTGTTACTCTGGATGAACTTCTGCCAGGAAGTTTAGAAAACGGAATTTTAGAAGTACGTACTGAGCCAAATACTTCAAGGAAGAAATGTGCATCTAAATGGACGCGTATACCATTAGAGAAACCATCAGTGCTTGAAACATCTGGGAGTGATACACTCACAAGTAAACCGGCAGCACCAGCGGATGGTATATATAAATGGGGCGGTGGCGGAATTAAAAATGTAACAGTTGTAGGTGATGCTGGTGCTGATGGAACAAAACCTGTACTTGTAAAAGCAGACTACCAGAGCACCAGTAAAGGGTATGACGTTGTGGTTACAAGTACCAGCAGCGCAAATTACCGTGTTGCAGTTATGGATAAAGAAGAGAAGCCAGGGGCTTCTGTAAGTTCAAGGACATTAAGGGCAAATTCATCATTAACATTAAGCGGGTTAAAGGATGGCCAGGTAATTTATATACGCCAGGACGGAAGCAGCAGTACAAAGACATGGGCTGGTGAATATACAAAGTTTGGTACAGTTGATTTGCCAAAACAGGAGAATGCAAACTAATAAAAATCCAGGGAGGAAACAATGGACAATATTTTAGTAACAGGCGGCGCAGGTTTTATTGGAAGCCATACAGTAATAGAGCTTCTTAATGCAGGATATAACGTAATTGTGCTTGACAATCTTGTTAATTCAAGCAGGGAGTCATTAGAAAGGGTTAAAAAAATAACTGGCAGAAGTGTTAAATTCTATGAAGATGACCTGCTTGACATGGAAGCTTTGCAGAATATATTTGAGAAGGAAAATATTTCTTCGGTTATACATTTTGCTGGTTTAAAAGCAGTTGGGGAGTCCTGTGAAATACCACTTGCATATTTTAATAACAATATAACAGGAACTATAAACCTGCTTATGGCAATGGAAAAATACAATGTAAAATCATTTGTATTCAGTTCATCAGCAACAGTTTATGGCAAGCCTGAGAGTGTGCCAATAAGGGAAGATTTCCCGTTATCAGTATCTAACCCTTATGGAAGGACAAAACTTATGATTGAAGATATGCTAAGGGATATATACAAGGCTGATACAAGCTGGGATATTGCACTTTTAAGGTATTTTAACCCTATAGGTGCACATGAAAGCGGGGAAATCGGCGAAAGCCCTAACGGAATACCTAACAACCTGCTGCCATATGTTGCTAAGGTTGCAACAGGGGAGCTTGAGGCTGTAAATGTATTTGGTGATGACTATGACACACCAGACGGCACAGGCGTCCGCGATTATATACATGTAGCAGACCTGGCAGAAGGGCATATAAAAGCCCTTGAAAAATTAAGCACACATCCAGGGCTTGTAACTTATAACCTGGGAACAGGCAAAGGCTACAGTGTGCTTGAAATAATCCATAATTTTGAGAAAGCATGTGGAAAGGAAATACCATATAAAATCACGGAAAGAAGACCTGGTGATATAGACATGTGCTATGCTGACCCTGAAAAAGCAAAGAAAGAACTTGGATGGGAAGCAAGAAGGGATATAGATAAGATGTGTGAAGATGCATGGAGATGGCAGAGCAAATATCCAAATGGGCTTTGATAAAATATCTAGTGCAGGAGTTATTAAAATGAGGTATTATATTGCAGACTGCCATTTCGGGCATGACAAAGTACGGATTTTAGATAACCGGAAATTTGACAGTGTTGAACAGATGGATGAAGAGATGATTGCCATATGGAACAGGACTGTCCGCAAGAAAAAGGATGAAGTTGTTATACTTGGCGACTTTTCTGTTGGAAAAGGAGAAGCCACCAATGCACTCTTAAAAAGGTTAAATGGCAGGAAATATCTTGTTTCAGGCAACCATGATATGAGGTTTCTGCATGATAAAAAGTTTGATGCATCACTTTTTGAATGGATAAAGCCATATGCAGAACTTAGGGATAATAACAGGACAGTGGTGTTATGCCACTATCCTGTTATATGTTATAATGGGCAATACCACGGAAATAGTACATATATGCTGTATGGGCATGTGCATAATACAGCTGATTACCAGAATGTAAAAAGATTTGTAGCAGAAACAAGGGCAAGTTTCTCTGGGGAAGAAAATATACCATGTAACATGATAAACTGTTTTACAATGTTTTCAGATTACCGCCCTATGGTATTAGATGAGTGGATTGGAAGGATGGGGTAATTTACAGTTATCTGGTGTTTTGGTGGATAGACGGACGGTTCATGTGCCAGATGCCAGCAATATTCCATACTTCATTATCTTATAATCAGATAGTATAAGCGGGAGTGCCAGGCAGAATAATCCCGCCACATATAATTTTGAAGTTATTCTGCTGTCTGGTGTATGCAGGATTTATGAAACGGACGTGAATTATTTATAATTTATATTCTCCCTTTTCGGAATTGTGTATCTATTGAAAAATGATTTATAGCATTGCAAGTGGAACAAAAAGATTTTATAATCTCATATGTAACTGTAACTTTTCACAGAGAGGTAAAAGCATGAAATATAAGTATATGAGAATACAGGGCAGAGAAGATTCTTACATTACAAAGTATCCAAAAGGTGTATTTAGTCTTTGTTGGAATCTGATAAGAGATGAGCAATTAACTAGCGATGAAAAAGAAATGTTTATATCTATTGATGATTGGGTTCAAAGAGAACCTTCCTGAACCGGAGCCTTGTAAAAATCATGAAAAGGTCATCACATTTTTTAAATGTGAAAGTACATTGGAAATGATTGAAAAGTTAACGCCTGCTATTAGACTTTTAGATAAACATCAAAAGCCTTATGATGTGATTTATACAAACTTTGTGGGAACCATTGTTTATGAAGATAATTGGCAAATCGCTGTTCAGGTTAAAGACGGAAAAATGATATAAAACAGAGAACACTTTTCCGAAAAGGGAGTTTATATTTGACAAAGTGTGGTATTTAGTTTAGAATACACATGTAAATACGTTGAAAAGAAGAAGTAGCAGCAGAGGGAAGTTTATAGAAAGCCGCCGGCTGATGGAAGGCGCAGCAGAACCTGTATGTGAATACATCTTGGAGTAGCGGGCTGAAGGGCATATGCCTTGTAAGCTTAGACGGTGGTGCATCCGTTATAATGCAGGGATATGATAGTATCCTGTAGAGGCAGCAGGTGTGAGCCTGTTGTAAAAAAAGGTGGTAACACGGTAATTCCGTCCTTTTATCTGTTTTATTTACAGATAAAGGGACTTTTTTATTTTGCTGGAATTATTTCTTCTATAGGAACTATAGCAGCACACAGACTAGTTTTGCTTGTAAAATATAACTCTGTGTGACTATACCTTATTTGATATAAGAGAAACAGAAAGGGGAATTATTATGGAACTTTATGACGAACTTACAGCACGCGGGCTTATAGCCCAGGTGACAGACGAAGAGGAAATCAAAGAATTAATTAACAATGGGAAGGCAACATTTTATATAGGGTTTGACCCTACTGCTGACAGCCTGCATGTGGGGCATTTTATGGCACTGTGCCTTATGAAAAGGTTACAGGAAGCCGGTAATAAGCCTATAGCGCTTATTGGCGGCGGGACAGCCATGATTGGCGACCCTTCAGGCAGGACAGACATGCGCCAGATGATGACGAAAGAGATGATTAACCACAATGTAGAATGTTTTAAAAAGCAGATGGAAAGATTTATTGACTTTTCAGATGGAAAGGCACTGCTTGTAAATAATGCTGACTGGCTTATGGGGCTTAATTATATGGAAGTAATGCGTGAAGTAGGACCACATTTCTCAGTAAACCGTATGCTTGCAGCAGAATGTTATAAACAGCGTATGGAAAAAGGGCTTACATTCCTTGAATTTAATTATATGATAATGCAGAGCTTTGATTTCTACACATTGTTCCAGAAATATGGATGTAACATGGAATTTGGCGGTGATGACCAGTGGAGCAATATGCTTGGAGGTACAGAACTTATACGCCGTAAACTTGGCAAAAATGCTTATGCAATGACTATAAACCTGCTTCTTAATTCTGAAGGCAAAAAAATGGGCAAAACACAGTCGGGTGCTGTGTGGCTTGACCCTGCAAAAACAAGCCCGTTTGACTTTTACCAGTACTGGAGAAATGTAAGTGATGCAGATGTCCTGAAATGCCTGCGTATGCTTACATTCCTTCCACTGGAGCAGATTAATGAAATGGATAAATGGGAAGGAAGCCAGCTTAACGAAGCAAAGGAAATTCTTGCATTTGAATTAACAAAGCTTGTACATGGTGAAGAGGAAGCATCAAAGGCAAAAGAGGGTGCAAGGGCGCTTTTCTCAAGCGGGAATGCAGCAGATATGCCAGTAGCAGAGCTTATGGACAGTGACTTTGAAAACGGGCAGATTGGAATATTGAAACTTCTTGTAAAGGCAGGGCTTGCACAATCAAATGCAGAAGCACGCCGCAATGTGGAACAGGGCGGTGTTACAATAGATGGTGAAAAAGCTGCTGATGTTAAAGCAGTAGTTACAAAAGAACAGATAGGTGAAGATGGCATTATATTAAAACGTGGCAAAAAGAAATTTATAAAAGTTATCTGTAAATAATCCAGGAACGCCTCAAGTATTTTTGTGCCGGCGTGCAGACCAGCTTTGTTGGTGAAAGGCGTACTGCTGTATTATGGCAGTATGCCTTTTTAATAAAATTATTAAATATAATTTAATGGAATATTAATCCAGTGTAAGGGTTTTTAGCAGATAGGCATAAATAGCCTCATTTCTTTCTTTAAACCTCTGGCATGCCTGTATTGCTTCTTCTTCTGTGGGCAGGTTTAATGCCAGTTCCATTATAATGCTGCCACGTTCTACAATAGAAACTTTGGCGAGGCAGCCTCCTGTTTTTATCTGTGTAAAGTCTGTATGTATAGTAGTATTCTGTACAATATTTACTTTATTATCATTAAGGTAATTATCTATCTGGGATTTAGTGTCATCAGGAAGCTGGTTTCCAAAAAATCCGAGGGTTTCCAGTCCTGATGGTGTTATTATATAATAAGAAGCAGAATGTGTCTGTTCTGCTTCAATCATTTTGTCATCTGTAAGGCTGGCAAGCGTCTGCTGTATTGAAAAATAATCTGTATAGCCTTTGTCAAGGATAAAATCAGAGATAATAGCATTTGAGATAGGCTGTTTTGTCTTGCTTAAAAAGTATAAGATTATCAATTTGTAAAGCTTCAATGATTCTGATGTCATGAAAAACCCTCTTTCTGGTGATTTTATTACAGTGACATACCCTGGTATACACCGGATTTCTTGAGTTCATGGGAAATGGCATTTAAAACATGTCTTTTATTGCCGCTCCATAACGGTGCAAGCAGCAGGTCTTTTGGTCCGTCGCCTGTCAGGCGGTGTATTGTTATATCTGGTGAAAGCTCACTGATACAGCGTAGTATAAGCTGTACATATTCCTGTTCGGAATAAATATGTATTTTATGCACCACCGGGGCAAGTCCTGTATTTTTAAGTATATGAAGAAGCTGTAATTTTATGCCTTGTATATCCATTTTATTAAGGTAATGTATAGTCTCTATTATGTCTTCTTCACTTTCACCAGGAAGACCAAGAATAATATGTACAACAATATAAATATTGCGTTTCCTTAGCTCCTTTACGGTGTTGTTAAAGACATCAAGAGTATATCCACGCTTTATAAAACGGGCAGTTTCTTCATGTATAGTCTGCAAGCCTAGTTCAATCCATACAGGCTTAATCTTATTGCATTTTTCAACCAGCGCAAATATTTCTTTATTAAAACAGTCTGGCCTTGTGCCAACAGACATTGCAACAATACCAGGATGTGAAAGGGTTTCCATATACAGCTTTTCAAGGTAGCAGACAGGTGCATATGTATTAGAGTATGACTGGAAATATGCAATATACTTGCTGCCTGTTTTTTTGCCATGCCTTTGTATAATATCTATACCCTGTTCAATTTGTTTGTAGACAGACTGCTGACGTGGTGCTGCAAATTCACCCGAGCCGCCATTACTGCAGAAAATACATCCGCCTGTACCTGCTGTGCCATCCCTGTTAGGGCATGTCATGCCACCATCAAGTGCTATTTTATATACTTTGCAGCCGAATGTCTGTTTAAGGTAGTAATCAAGGGAATAATAAGGTTTATCACCGAAGTATATCATTATTTTATATGTGACCTTACTGCTTTGGACACAACATCAGCAACACGCGGGTCAAAAGCTTCAGGCATAATATTATCTTCATTCAAATCTGCATCATCTACAAGACCTGCTATTGCGAGGGCAGCAGCAAGCTTCATTTCCTCTGTAATCTGGGAAGCGCGGCCCTCAAGTGCGCCTTTAAATATTCCTGGAAATGCAACGACATTATTTATCTGGTTAGGGAAATCTGAACGGCCTGTCCCAACTACCTTAATACCAGCTTTTTTAGCAACATCAGGCATAATTTCAGGTACTGGGTTTGCCATTGCAAAAATAATTGCGTCTTTATTCATAGATGCTGCCATTTCTTCTGAAACAATGCCAGGTGCAGAAACACCTACAAATATATCAGCGCCAGCCAGTGCATCTGCAAGGCTTCCTGTCTTGCCAGAAAGGTTTGTAACTTTTGCCATTTCCTCCTGCATCCAGTTAAGCCCAGGGGTGGAAGAAGATATAATTCCTGGCTTGTCACACATTACAATATCTTTAAAACCATATTTTAAGAGAAGCTTAGTTATTGCAACGCCTGCTGAACCAGCACCATTTACAACAATATTGCAGTTCTCTTTTGTCCTGCCAGTAACTTTCATGGCGTTAATAATACCCGCAAGTACAACAATTGCAGTACCATGCTGGTCATCATGGAATACAGGTATGTCAAGTGCCTGTTTAAGGCGTTCTTCAATTTCAAAACATCTTGGCGCAGAAATATCTTCAAGGTTAATGCCGCCAAATGCAGGTGCAATATTTATAACTGTCTTTATAATTTCTTCCGTGTCCTGTGTATCAAGGCATACAGGAAATGCATTTACACCGCCAAATTCCTTGAATAAAACGGCTTTTCCCTCCATAACAGGCATTGCTGCGTGAGGGCCTATATTGCCAAGCCCGAGGACTGCACTGCCATCAGAAACGACAGCTACAGTATTTGACTTAATTGTATAATTATATGCTTCCTCCTTATTGGCTGCGATAACCTTACATGGTTCAGCAACCCCGGGTGTATAGGCAATAGCAAGGTCTTCCCTTGTATTTACATGGCATTTAGGGGTTGTGCTGATTTTTCCTCTCCATTCCTTATGTAGAGATAATGCTTTTTCACTGCTGGTCATATTAAAACCTCCATTTATATAAAATTAAAGTAATACATTTTTTATGCCCAGGATGTACCTGGAAAAATACATGGCAACATCCATAATATCACACAATTATTTTTAAAACAAGAATTTACTTTACAATACGAAACTTATTGTGTATATTAGTTATAGGACTGGAGCGTTAAAAAGTGCGTTTAACATCTGGACATTATAGATTATTTCTATTAATTCTATTTAATTTTCAAGAGATTATACAATTCCTGTCATTGAATAAGCAACAGCAACAACCATAGTAATATAACTGATGGTTAATATACATTAATAAAGAAAGAGGTTAATTATGTCAGAATTTGAGAAAATGTCACTTGTGGAATTGCGTATTGCAGGGAGAAATTTAGGTTTAAAAAATGTAACTACATATAAGAAGCAAGAACTTCTTGAAAAAATTCTTGAACTAGAGGAAAGCAGCCAGCCAGTTAAAAAAGCGCCAAGGGACAATAAGCCAGAGGGTGAAGAGGAAAAGACAAGAAGGCCTGAACGTACCAGGAATACAGCCAGAAATAATAACGGTTATAACAATTATAATAACAACAATAATAATTTTAATGCCAGCAGTAATAATAGTAACAATAACAATAATGCATCTAGTAACAGCAGTAATTATAATAACAGAAATGACCAGAACAATACACAGCCTAGTGATATGGAACAGCTTGACAGCGGTGAGATACGTGAGGGCATCCTTGAGGTAATGCAGGAGGGGTACGGTTTTATCAGGTGTGATAATTATCTTCCTGGTGATGAGGATGTATATGTTTCACCAGCGCTTATCAGGAAATACCATCTGCGCACAGGAGATATTCTAAAAGGCAATGTAAGGGTACGTAACCAGAATGAAAAGTTTGGCGCGCTTTTATATATCCGCACTGTTAATGGGGTCAATCCCGACAGGATTATACGCCGTGTTAAGTTTGAACAGCTTACACCTGTATTTCCAAATGAAAGGATAAGGCTTGAAATGCAGGGCGGGCCTGTTTCCATGCGTATGATGGATTTGATTTCCCCTATTGGCAAGGGACAGCGTGGCATGATTGTTTCACAGCCAAAGACGGGTAAAACCACATTATTAAAGCAGGTTGCCAAGGCAGTTAAAACTAATTACCCTAAAATGCACCTTATTGTGCTGCTTATTGATGAAAGGCCAGAGGAAGTTACAGATATAAAAGAGTCTATTATGGGGCATAATGCAGATGTAATATATTCAACATTTGACGAACTCCCGGAAAACCATAAGAGGGTATCAGAAATGGTTATTGAAAGGGCAAAACGCCTTGTTGAGCATGGCGAAGATGTAATGGTACTGCTTGACAGCATTACAAGGCTTGCAAGGGCATACAACCTTACTGTACAGCCTAGCGGGCGTACATTGTCGGGAGGGCTTGACCCTGCTGCGCTGCATATGCCAAAAAGGTTTTTTGGTGCAGCAAGGAATATGCGTGAGGGCGGAAGCCTTACAATACTTGCAACAGCGCTTGTTGACACAGGAAGCAAAATGGATGATGTGGTATTTGAAGAGTTTAAGGGTACAGGAAATATGGAGATTGTGCTTGACAGGAAGCTTTCTGAGAAACGTGTATTTCCTGCAATTGATTTACCAAAATCAAGCACAAGGCGTGATGACCTGCTGCTTTCACAGGATGAGGCAGAGGCTAATTTCCTTATAAGAAAGGCATTTAACAGCAACAGGGCTGATGAAGCAGTTGAGCGTATTATTGATACTTTCAGAAGGACAAAAAATAATATGGAGTTTATCCAGACAATAAAGAAGGTAAAAATAATATAGAATTTCAATAGAAAGATATTGCATTAGAATATTTTGTATGTTATACTTAGGAAGTTGTTTTTTGAAATCACCAGGTAAGTTTGCAGCTTTTTAAGCATTGGTTAAACTTGCCTGTTTTGGCAGGTATTTATATCTGCCAGTGTGTTAATTATATGCTGTCCATAGTGCTGCACAGGACATGTTGTACTACGGGGCTGCAGAATGGAGGTTATAATAATGAAAGAAGGAATTCATCCAGAATATTACCAGGCAAAGGTTGTATGCAACTGTGGCAATGAGTTTGTAACAGGTTCAACTAAGGAAGAGATACACGTAGAAATCTGTTCAAAATGTCATTCTTTTTACACAGGCCAGCAGAAAACTGTTAAAGCACGTGGTGCGATTGACAAGTTCAATCGTAAATACGGTATCCAGGCGTAAGATATACTGGCATTGCCAATGGCTGCAGCACCCGTCAGGCGGATGTTGTGGCCATTTTTACCTTGTTATTATAACTATTACTATTTGATTGAATGGAGGAATGTTATGAAGTCATCGGGAATAGGAGGCCAGGCTGTATTAGAAGGCGTAATGATGAAATATAAGTCAGATTATGCTGTTGCAACCAGAAAGCCTGATGGTGGTATTAATGTTATTCATGGCAAATGTAAAAGCATATCTGAAAGGTCAGTTTTCTTCAGGCTGCCTGTAATAAGGGGTGTAATAAATTTTATTGAGTCATTAGTTTTAGGAATGAAGACACTTACATATTCTGCTGATTTTATTGAAGAAGAGGAAGATAAGGCACAAGGCGGTGATAATAAAGAAAACAGCCAGGACAGCAGTGATAATATAAAAGAAAAGAAAGAAAGCAATAATAACCCTGGAATAGTGCTTACTGTTGCATTTTCAATTTTGCTGGCAATTGGCATATTTATGGTACTGCCATTTTTTTTATCACAGCTTTTACATTCTGTTGTGGAGTCTCCCACCATACTTGCGTTAATTGAAGGACTAATAAGGATTATTTTATTTACAGGCTATGTCCTTGCCATTTCAATGATACAGGATATAAAAAGGGTGTTTATGTACCATGGTGCGGAGCATAAGTCTATAAACTGTGTTGAAAACGGGCTTGAACTCACTGTGGAAAATGTACGTAAGCAGTCAAAGCACCATAAGAGGTGTGGTACAAGCTTCCTGCTTATTGTAATGTTTATAAGCATTGTCTGCTTTATGTTTATACATTTTGAAAATATATGGCTGCGTCTGCTGGCACGTGTTCTTCTTGTACCTGTAATTGCAGGGATTTCTTATGAATTTATACGTATTGCAGGCAATACAGACAATAAAATAATATCATTTTTAAGCAAACCAGGGATGCTTTTGCAAAGGCTGACTACAAGAGAACCCGATAATAAAATGATAGAGGTAGCAATCGCTTCTGTTGAGGAAGTGTTTGACTGGGAAGCTTACCAGAGATGGTGCCGGTCAGAGAAAGCAAGACGGGAGGAGAGGGCAAAAAAAGCAAAAGATGGTACTGCAAAAAAGTCACGTGCCCAGATAAGGGAAGAACTTCTTGAAAGGGAGCGTGAAAATAAGCAGCGCGCTACAGAGAGGGCACGCCAGATACAGGAAATGGAGAAAAAAGAGGCTGAACTTGAGAAGATAGCTGAAGAAGCCAGAAAACGCAAGGAAGCCAGGAAGGCTGTAACCCTACAGACAGATGTGCAGGATGAAGCGCTGACAGGGCTTGACCATTTTCTTGATTTGTCTGGTGAGCCAGGCACAGCCAGCCAGAAAACACAGGAAGATGATAATATAAAAAGCATAAAAATAAAAGATATAAATAAAAATGGCAGAAGCATGGAGAAAGAGGGCACTGTTAAAAAAGGCGGGGCAAAAGTAATAAATTTCTCTGATTATAAATAGATGTATTATACAGGAAACAGCCGCCTGTAAATGGTGTCTGGAGGTTAGAAGTTATGCAGGATGGATTAAGCTTTCAGGATATTTTAAATAAAGGAAAAGAAATTTTAAAACAATCTGGAATAACCTGCTTTGATACAGATGCGTGGTATCTTCTTGAATATATTACTGGCATGGGAAGGGCAGAATACTTTCTAAAATGTGAGGAAACTGCCCCAGGAGAAACAATTACAAAGTATTTAAAGCTTATAGATACCAGGGCATCACATATGCCATTACAGTATATTACTGGCAGCCAGGAGTTTATGGGGCTGGAATTTAAGGTGTCACCTGATGTGCTTGTGCCAAGGCAGGATACAGAAACCCTTGTAGAATACCTGCTTCCATTTGCTAAGGGACAGGATATACTTGACATGTGTACAGGTTCAGGATGTATAGCAGTATCGCTGTTAAAACTTGGCGGTGCTGCTTCATGTACGGCAGCTGATTATTCAGAAAAAGCACTGGATATTGCAAGGCATAATGCAGGGATAAATGGGGCATATATTAAATTTGTCCATAGTGACATGTTTAAAAATATAACAGGGACATATGGCATTATTGTTTCAAATCCGCCGTATATAAGGACTTCTGTTATAGATACGCTTATGCCTGAAGTAAAAGAATATGAACCATTAATGGCACTTGACGGAGGCAGGGACGGGCTTTGTTTTTATAATATTATAAGCAGGGAAGCAAAAAAACATCTTAAACCAGGCGGTATACTGGCAGTAGAAACAGGATATGACCAGGGAAAGCAGGTTTTTGAGATGTTTAAGGAGAGTGGTTATAATGATATTTGTATCAGGAAAGATTTATCTGGCAATGACAGGGTTGTAGCTGCAGTAATGCCATAACCAGAATACATGTAGTAATAGTCCGCTGTTTAGGACAGTATGGTATATTTTTGAAAGGAATAATGGATTATGTTTGATAAATTAGAAGATTTAACAAGAAGGCTTGAAGAGATAAATATGCTGCTTACAGAACCAGAAGTTATTAATAACCAGGAACAGTACAGGGAACTTATGAGGGAACAGAGTGAGCTGTCACCAGTTGCAGGCAAATATAAAGAATATAAAGAAGCAAAAGAAGGCATAGAGGACAGCCTTGCAATCCTTGATGAAGAAAATGACGAGGAAATGAGGGAACTTGCTAAAGAGGAACTTAATGCATGCAAGGAAAAAGTGGCTGAATGTGAACAGGAGCTTAAAATACTTATGCTCCCTAAAGACCCTAATGATGATAAAAATGTAATTGTTGAAATACGCGGGGGTGCAGGCGGTGATGAAGCTGCCCTTTTTGCAGCAGACTTGTTCCGCATGTATTCAAAGTTTGCTGAAAACAACCGCTGGAAGGTTGAAGTTATGAGTGCCAACGAAAATGGCATAGGCGGTTTTAAAGAAATTGTATTTATGGTTATAGGTACAGGTGCATATTCAAAACTTAAATATGAAAGCGGTGTACACCGCGTACAGCGTATACCATCAACAGAGTCCGGGGGCCGTATCCATACTTCAACAGCTACTGTTGCAATAATGCCAGAAGTAGAAGAAGTAGACGTGCATGTAGACCCTAATGACTGTAAAATAGATGTTTACCGCGCTTCAGGCAATGGCGGGCAGTGTGTAAATACAACTGACTCTGCGGTAAGGATTACACATCTTCCTACAGGAATAGTAGTAACCTGCCAGGATGAGAAGTCACAGCTTAAAAATAAAGATAAAGCAATGAAAGTGCTTCGCTCAAGAATATATGATATGGAGCTGGAAAAAGCAAGCAGTGAACAGGCAGCAGAGAGAAGAAGCCAGGTAGGGACAGGTGACCGCTCAGAAAAAATAAGGACATATAACTTCCCACAGGGACGTGTAACAGACCACCGCATAAAATATACAAGCCACAGGCTTAATGAAATACTTGATGGTGATATAAATGAAGTGCTTGATAATATAATAGCAGCAGACCAGGCGGCAAGGCTTGCCAAAATGAATGAAAGTGTATAAAACCCTGGCACACTTGGAAAGAGGAGGTAATTATATGCCTGCTATAAAAGAAGGACTTTATACATGGAAGGGGAAGTTTATTAAAAATAGTATTTCCAGAAATTGTATTGTCAGATAAGAAATTTTTACTAAGTGGTTTTGGAAGAAAGCCAGAAGTCGCAGATATTTATAAAATTCCTGTATTTTTCATTAATAATGGGGAGGAAGCTTTGGCAGGAATTTTGGGTGCGATTTAATTTTAAGTGCAACAATGAAAGAACTTGTAGGAAGGTTTAATTTAAGGAAGCAGGACAGATAGATGATTAGCAGCATATCAAACCAGCAGGTAAAAGAGATAACAAAGCTACAGAAACAGCCAAAATACAGGAAGGCTTCATCTTTATTTATAGCAGAGGGCTTTAAAATGCTTAAAGAGGCAGCAGAAAATGGCTGCCTTGTAAAAACATATATATCAGAATTTGTCTTAGAAAAAAAGCATGAAAGCCTGGAATGGCTTTGTAAAGAATTTCCTTATGAAACTGTTTCAGACCAGGTATTCAGGCAGCTTTCAGGTACAGTCACAACACAGGGAATACTTGGGATTGTAAAACAGCCATCATATAGTATTACAGATATACTGGATGATAAAAAGCATATATGGCTTCTGCTTGATGATATACGTGACCCTGGCAACCTTGGCACAATAATGCGCACTGCTGAAGGTGCAGGCATGTCTGCTGTTATAATGGGCAAAGGTACAGCGGATTTATTTAATCCTAAGACAGTACGTTCCACAATGGGGGCAATATTCAGGATGCCGTTTGTATATGTGGATGACATTACAGAGATTATAAAACAGATTAAGGATAATGGTTACAGCGTATATGGAACAGCAATGAAGGGCAGTATTACATATGACATGGCAGACTATACAAAAGGGGCGGGCATTGTAATAGGCAATGAGGCAAACGGAATACAGGACAGTGTACTGGAATGTATAACAGGAAGCATAAATATACCTATGGATGGAAAACTGGAATCGTTAAATGCAGCAGTAGCAGCAGCGGTTGTAATGTATGAAGCTGCAAGGCAGGTACGTAGGGAAAATTTATAACGGATGGTTTTTTGTCCTGCATCCACCATACAAAAAACAAAGGATAACTGTAAATTATCCTTAATATAATTTATTAATATTTTCTTGCACAATTACCATAAATAATATAAAATAATAGAAACCGGTGCATAGTATATTATAGCTTGCAGTTATGCCAGTGTCATTTTTTAACAAGGGAGGAGGAGGATTATTATGACACCTTTTTACTGGCTGGTGGCATTAGCGGTTTTGCTGGTAATTGAAATTATTACAATGGGACTTACTACTATATGGTTTGCCGGAGGCGCATTGGTGGCATTTGTGCTCGCGCTGCTTGGTGTTCCCTGGCTTGCACAGATTGCAGTTTTTCTTGTAGTATCAATACTGCTGCTTATATTTACGCGTCCTGCTTTAGAAAGGAAGATTAATAAAGACAGGATAAAGACAAATGTAAACAGCATTGCAGGAAAAGAGGGGAAAGTGACAGAGACAATAGACAATTTTAACCAGAAGGGGACAATTATATTAGACGGGCTTGAATGGACAGCACGCAGCAGCAAAGATGATGTAATTATACCTGCTGGCGCAAGGGTAATTGTTGATGAGGTTAAAGGAGTCAAAGTATTTGTAAGCCAGATTTAATTATAATAACCTGCATGGCTGTTAATAATGCTAACTTTAATACACAGTATATTTTAATGGCAACATTACCAGAATACCAGTTGCCAGAATAGGAGGCCGAATGGCAATTTTAATTTTACTTGCTATTATAGCAATAGTGCTTGTATCTTGTATAAAGGTTGTGCCACAGGCGAGGGCATACGTTATAGAAAGGCTTGGCGGCTACCAGACGACATGGGGCGTTGGTATACATTTTAAAGTACCTTTTATAGACAGGATTGCAAGAAGGGTTGATTTAAAGGAACAGGTTGCTGATTTCCCGCCACAGCCTGTTATAACAAAGGATAATGTTACAATGCGTATTGACACAGTAATTTTTTACCAGATTACTGACCCTAAGCTTTATGCATATGGTGTGGAAAACCCTATTATGGCAATAGAGAACCTTACAGCAACAACACTGCGTAATATAATAGGTGAACTTGAACTTGATGAAACACTTACATCCCGTGAAATTATTAATGCCAAAATGAGGGCATCGCTTGACAGTGCGACTGACCCATGGGGAATTAAGGTAAACAGGGTAGAACTTAAAAATATTATCCCGCCTGCTGCAATCCAGGACGCAATGGAGAAGCAGATGAAAGCAGAGCGTGAAAAAAGAGAAGCAATCCTGCGTTCACAGGGTGGCAAAGAGTCTGCAATTCTTGTGGCAGAAGGAAAGAAGGCAGCAGCAATCCTTGATGCAGAAGCCGAGAAGCAGGCAGCAATCCTCCGTGCAGAAGCTAAAAAAGAAGCTACAATACGTGAGGCAGAGGGCCAGGCACAGGCTATACTTGCAGTACAGCAGGCAAATGCAGATGGTATCCGTATGCTTAATGAAGCTGCTGCTACAGCATCAGGAAATGTTATTAAACTTAAGAGCCTTGAAGCGTTTGCAAAGGCAGCAGACGGCAAAGCCACAAAGATTATTATCCCTTCTGAAATACAAGGGATGGCAGGGCTTGTTAAATCTATAACAGAAGTATCAAAAGAGTAAATCTGCCGCTATACAGGCAGTATTCCTGTATAAATAACATATGGAAGGATGGCATGGATTAATGGCTGTTAATTTAAAAAACCGTAATTTCCTTACATTAAAGGATTTTACACCTGAAGAAATAGAATACCTTTTAGACCTTGCAGCAGATGTTAAGGACAAGAAGAAAAAAGGAATACCAGTAAAGCAGTACCAGGGCAGCAATATTGCCCTGGTATTTGAAAAAACAAGTACACGTACACGCTGTTCATTTGAAGTGGCAGCGCATGACCTTGGGTTAGGTGTGACATATCTTGAACCGCTTAGTTCACAGATTGGCAAGAAAGAAAGCATTGCCGATACTGCAAGGGTTCTTGGGCGTATGTTTGAAGGTATTGAGTACCGCGGTTACGGACAGGAAATAGTAGAGGAACTTGCAAAATATGCAGGTGTGCCTGTATGGAATGGTCTTACTAATGAATACCATCCTACACAGATGCTTGCAGACCTGCTTACAATACGTGAACATTTAGGCAGGATAAAGGGTGTTAAACTTGTTTATATGGGTGATGCACGTTACAATATGGGCAATTCACTTATGGTTGCATGTTCTAAAATGGGAATGCATTTTACAGCATGTACATCAAAAGATTATTTCCCGGATGCAGGGCTTGTGGAACAGTGTAATGAATATGCAAAGGCTTCGGGAGGTTCTGTTACCCTTACAGAAGATGTACAGACTGGCACAAAGGATGCAGATGTAATTTATACAGATGTATGGGTTTCAATGGGAGAGCCAGACGAAGTCTGGGCAGAGCGCATAGACAAGCTTTCACCTTACCAGGTTAATAAGGCAGTAATGGACAATGCTTCAGACAGCGCAATATTTATGCACTGCCTTCCGGCTTTCCATGACCTTAAGACAAAGATTGGCAAGGAAGTCTATGAGAAATTTGGCAAGGAAGGGCTTGAGGTGACAGATGAAGTATTTGAGTCAGCCCAGTCAGTTGTATTTGATGAAGCAGAGAACCGCATGCACACAATTAAAGCAGTAATAATGGCAACACTTGGTGTATAAATATTGCAGGGCAGAATATGAAAAGTGAAATATTAAGGACATTAAGGGAAGCAGGGGACAATTTTGTTTCAGGCCAGGTATTTTGTGAAAAAGCAGGGGTTACAAGGCAGGCAGTATGGAAAAATATTGCCTGGTTAAAGGAAAATGGTTTTGTAATAGAGTCTGTGCCAAATAAGGGTTATAAACTGGTTTCCTCCCCGCCTGTAATTTATGCTGCTGATATTGAAAGCAGGCTGTCTGAAGATTCAATATGCAGGAAAGTAAAAAGCTTTGATAGTATTAATTCAACAAACATCTGGGCAAAACAGCTTGCCGAGGATGGTGCAGAAGAAGGCACACTTGTAATAGCGGAAAAGCAGACAGCAGGCAAAGGCAGGAGGGGCAGGCAGTGGGAGTCAGAACCAGGTGCAGGGGTTTATATGTCCATAGTCTTAAGACCAGGGATTAACCCTGTAAATGTCCCAGGCATAACACTGGTAACAGCACTTGCGCTGGTAAGTTCAATTAAGGAGACCTGCAACGCAGAGCCTCTTATAAAATGGCCAAATGATATTGTGCTTGGCGGAAAGAAAATATGCGGAATATTAACTGAAATGAGTTCAGAGATGAACTATATTAACTATGTTGTAACAGGTATAGGAATTAATGCCAATAACAGGCATTTTAATAAAGAAATAGAAAAAACAGCCACATCAATTTACTTACAGACAGGTAAAGAAGTGGACAGGGCGCAGCTTGCCGCATGTACAGTGGACAGCTTTGGCGCTTATTACAGGAAATTTGAAGAAGCAAAAAGCATTACACCGTTTATTGAAGAGTATAATTCACTGCTTGCCAGCATGGACAAGGAAGTAAAAATCTTTTATGGCATGGAAGAAGATGCAGAAAGGACAGAAACAGGCAGGGCAAGAGGCATTAATAAAGACGGTGCATTAATAGTAGATACAAAAAACGGGACTGAATATGTAATGTCAGGTGAGGTTTCGGTCAGGGGGTTATATGGTTATGTCTAGCAATAATCCTGATAGGGCTGTGGTGCTCTGCGCATCAAGCTCATATGAAGAAAAATATTACTTTAACCAGGAATTTGCAGGGCTTCCAGAACCTGTAAAAGAAGAGCTTAATATTATGTGTGTACTGTATACTGCTGAAATAGGCGGTATACTTACATTACAGTTTGGTGTGGATGGCAGGCTTTTCCTTAATGTAACTTCAAGGGAAGACGATTTCTGGTTTGATGAGATAGGAAGTGTGCTTAAAATCAAACAGATACAGTCTGAAAAACGGGAGTTACTGGAAGCACTTGAATTATATTACTGCATAAAATTTCTTAAGCAGGAAAGACGAGGACAAAAACATGTTATTAGCAGTTGATGTTGGAAATACTGATATTACATTTGGTGTTTTTAATGGTGTGGAACTTGCTGCAAGGTTCAGGTTTACTGTAAAAGTACCAAGGACTTCAGATGAATATGGTGAACTTCTTTGTAATATTCTTGTGCAGAAGGGATATAACCCTTCTGATATTACAGAGGTAATAATTGCATCTGTAGTACCAAAGATGATGTATTCATTTACGAGCGGGATAATAAAATATCTTGGCTGCCAGCCTATAGTAGTTGGTGCAGGGATTAAAACAGGCATACGTATAGATACAGCAGACCCTAAGCAGATAGGGGCGGACCGTATTGTGGATGCAGTAGGTGCTTATGGGCAGTATGGAGGCCCTATAATAGTAGTGGATTATGGGACTGCAACTACATATGATTATGTAACAAAAGATGGTGCATTCCAGGGCGGCGTAATAAGCCCAGGGATAAGGATATCTGCTGATGCACTTTGCAATAATACAGCAAACCTTCCGGAAATTGAGATAAAATGCCCTGGAAGCATAATTGCCAAAGAAACAATATCTTCAATGCAGGCAGGCTTGTTTTATGGTACATTAGGGCAGACAGAATATATAATAAGACGCATAAAGGAAGAAGCAGGCATACAGGAAGCACGTGTAGTGGCAACAGGCGGGCTTGGAAAAATTATATCAGAAAGCACAGATGAAATAGATATATATGATGCGGATTTGACACTAAAAGGGTTACAACTGATATACAGCAAGCAGAAGAGAGTGTAGTTTTATTTTTTTGCTGGGGAATGTGCTGGAATTTAAGAATGATGGGCTGGCAAATTCCAAATGTGCTTCCATGAAAAAGCTTTATGCACCATTGCGTGGTTTGTAAACGGGTTCAAGCGGGAGCGTGCTTGTTCATGGAAGGCACTTTGGATTTGCCAGCACATCCAGTAATGTAATTTTTAAACATCTCTTCTTATCTTAATGACATTGTGCCATAGCGGAAGCGTGACCCTTTAATGGAATATTCTGGCATGGAGCGGAAACCGTCCATCCCTGCTACCCATAAACACCCCCAGCCACCCAGAACACCTCACCCTTCCAGAAACTTATAAGGATGGATGTTATAATGTATGGATTTAATATAGGCAATGTAAAGATTAACGGCAATTTAATATTAGGACCTATGGCGGGAGTTACTGACCTGCCATTTCGTATTTTATGCAAGGAGCAGGGAGCAGATTTGCTTTATACAGAGATGATAAGCGCCAAAGGCATTTATTATAACAATAAAAATACTGCAAAGCTCTGGGAAATTGACGAAGCAGAACACCCCATTGCATTACAGCTTTTTGGTTCAGAACCAGACCTTATGGCACTGGTTGCATCAAGGATTGAAGAAAGGAATTTTGATATTCTTGATATTAATATGGGCTGCCCTGTACCAAAGGTTGTAAATAATGGTGAAGGTTCTGCGCTTATGAAAAACCCGGAACTTGCAGGACAGATAATTAAATCTGTTTCCAAAGCAGTCAATAAACCTGTTACTGTAAAGATACGCAAAGGGTTTGACAGCAATAGTATTAATGCAGCAGAATTTGCCATAATGGCAGAGGAAAACGGTGCTAAGGCAATAGCAGTACATGGCAGGACAAGGGAGCAGTATTATGGAGGAAGTGCTGACTGGGATATTATCAGGAAGGTTAAGGAAGCAGTCAGTATACCTGTTATTGCAAGCGGGGATATATCTGCTGCCGCAGATGCAGTAAAATGCATGGAAGAAACAGGCTGTGATGCACTTATGATTGCACGTGCTGCCAGGGGAAACCCCTGGATTTTCAAACAGGTTAAAGTATTTATGGAGACGGGGGAAATACTGCCAGAGCCTGGAATAGATGAAATTGCAGACATGGTATCCAGGCATGGCAGGATGCTTATGGATTTTAAGGGTGAATTAATGGGTATGCGTGAAATGCGCAAGCACGTAGCATGGTATACAACAGGATATAAACATTCAGCGTCATTAAGGCGCATGGCAAATAAGATTGAAACGTACAAGCAGCTTGAAGAGCTGTGTAAGATTATGACTGGAGGATAAATAATGTGGGATAAATTTAAGAAATTAACAGTAGTAATGCTTATAGCAGCATTTATTTCAGGAACAGTTCCAGAAAGCATACTGCCACAGGCAGCATATGCCAGTGCAGCAGTACCACAGGTACAGGCATCAGCATATGTCGTTATGGACGCAAATTCAGGTGATGTCCTATATAAAAAGAGTATGAATAAGAAAATATACCCTGCAAGTACAGTTAAACTTATGACTGCAATAGTGGCAATAGAAAATACAGACCTTGATAAAAGAGTTGTATTTACAAAGAATATGAGGAAAAAAGTCCCGTCAGATGCCTCAAAGCTGGATTTAAAACCAGGAACAGCATACACTGTAAAACAGTACCTGAATATGCTTTTAATTGGTTCAGATGCAGATTCTGCAATGGCACTGGCATCTGGTGCAGGCATATCATATAATAAATTTATCAGCCTTATGAACAGTACAGCTAAAAGCTATGGGATGTCCAAAACAAGTTTTGACAATCCAATGGGATTAGATACAGGCAACGGGTATAATAAAATGTATACTTCTGCTTATGATTTTGCAGTAATGGCAAGACATGCGATGTCATATGAGCTTATACGTAATATAGTTGCCAAAAGTACATATACAGTGCCAGCAAGAAAGGGAAAACCATCATTTAAAGTAAAAAATTCTAATGGTTTTTATTCTACATATAAGCTGAAAAACAAAGATTATAAAATTATAGGCTCTAAGACGGGTACAACACGTGCTGCAGGGCGTGTACTTATAGCAACAGCCAGGGACGAGGAAGGCCATGAGCTTATATGTGCATATTTTGGAGGAAACTCATCAGAAGCACTTTATAATGGAATAGAGAAACTGCTGGACTATACATTTAAGCAGTATTCAAATGATAATATAACACTTGCTGCCGGGTTCTGGGACACAAGGTTCAGAAGCAGTGAAAAGGTTATATGTAAACACGCAACATCAGGCGCAATACCTATGCAGGCAAATGGCAAATTCAGCCCTGGATTAGTAAAAAATGCTGCCAGCACCACCAGTATTATAAATGGCATTTCCGGGCTGGAACTGGAGGCAGGCACTGAAGAAGCGCTTACAGTTGCGGGGCTTGCAGTTGCATATTATAATAGCAAAGGCATGGAAGCAGGAAGTGAAGAATTAACAGACGAAGAACTGGATATAATAAGCTCCCTTGAAAATACAGGGAGTTTTAATATAAGTGAACAGAAGAAAATAGCAGGGCTTTATTTATCTGGTGCAATGGCAAATGTACAGATAAAAGATGTAAACCACCAGATTACTAAAGAAGAAGCTGTATTAATAGCAGACCTGCTTACATAAATACCAGGAAATAAAGTATAATAATACAAAACCTTTTATGGCGGTTTACTGGCTGTATAGTGGTATTCTTTAAGGAGGCAGATTTTATATGGTGTATGATGTAATAATTGTGGGTGGCGGGGCAGCAGGGCTTTCAGCCGCACTTTATGCAGGAAGGGCAAGGCTTAAGGCTCTTGTAATTGAGAAGTTTAATATTACAGGAAGCCAGATAATATATACAAATGAAGTAGATAATTATCTTGGAATACCATCAGTTTCAGGTTTTGAGCTTGTTAATAAATTTAAGGAACATGCTACTGATGAGGCAGAATTTACAGAAGGTGAAGTTACAAGCATTACAAAAGAGGGTGGGATTTTTACTTTAGAGCTTGAGGACGGACGCAAAATAAAATCAAAGACAATTATAATAGCTACAGGGGCTGTCCACAATAAACTCGGGGTAAAAGGAGAAGAAGAGTTTACAGGAAAGGGTGTATCTTACTGTGCTACATGTGACGGAGCATTTTATAAAGGAAAAGATGTGGCAGTAGCAGGCGGCGGTGATACAGCACTTTCAGAAGCCCTTTACCTTTCCAATATATGCAGGAAGGTATACCTAATCCATAGAAGGAATGAACTAAGGGGCAGCAAGGTATACCAGGATAAAATTGCAGAAAAAGACAATATAGAGTTTACTGGCAATGTTATAATTGATGAAATAAGAGGGGATGGCAAAGTTTCTTCGTTATTTTACCATGATAAAGAGGACAATATAAAAAGAAAGCTTGATGTAGAAGGTGTATTTATAGCAATCGGCATGAAACCAGATACAGATATAGCCAAGGGACTTGCTGGCATGGATAATTATGGCTATATAATAGCAGGAGAGGACGGCAGGACAGATACAGCAGGGCTTTTTGCAGCAGGTGATATACGCCAGAAGAATTTAAGGCAGTTAATAACAGCAGTATCAGACGGGGCAAACTGTGTTGCATCTGTAGAAGAGTACCTTAATACATTAAAATAGCAGGAAGTCTTGTTTTTTCCTGGCAGTTGTAAAACAGCATGAAGGATATATTCCCTCATGCTGCTTTTTTACACATACTGCTTTTTTACATTTCCATAAACATTTTATGCAGCCTGTAATCATTACAAAGCTCAGGATGGAATGAAAGCCCAAGCTGGTTTTTATATCTGGCGGCTGTTATTTTGCCATCGGTTTCTGCCAGCACATCAACACCACTGGCAGCACTTTCAATATAAGGTGCACGTATAAATTCCATTGGAAAAGTGCCAATGCCTTTTATTTCACCATCACAGTGGAAGCTTCCAAGCTGCCTCCCATATGCATTGCGTTTTACAGTTACAGGAAGTGTCTGGAAATATGCCCTTGTGTCATTAGAAATACTTTCTGCAAGAAGTATAAGCCCGGCACATGTACCAAGTACAGGCATCCCGTTTTCTATTTTTTCTTTAAGTGTATCAAACATTCCAAGGTCTTTTAATAGCTTGCCCTGTACAGTGCTTTCACCGCCAGGCAGCACGAGCCTGTCAAAATGCCTGTCTAAATCACTTTTTTGGCGCAGTTCTATAGTATCTGCACCAAGTTCCTTAAATATCTGTTCATGCTCAATAAATGCCCCCTGGACGGCAAGTATGCCTATTACCATAAGTGCCTCCTTAAATCCCGCGTTCAGCCATAAGCAGGGTGATTTCATCTTTATTAATGCCAACCATAGCTTCACCAAGGTTTTTAGAAAGTTCTGCAATCATTTTTGCATCTTTATAGTTAGTAACAGCTTTTACAATAGCTTCAGCCCTTTTTGCAGGGTCGCCGGACTTAAATATGCCAGAACCTACAAAAACACCGTCAGCACCAAGCTGCATCATAAGTGCAGCGTCCGCAGGAGTAGCAACACCGCCGGCAGCAAAGTTTACTACAGGGAGTTTCCCGTTATCATGTACATACTGTACAAGGTCATAAGGGACTTGCAGCTCTTTGGCTTCATTAAAGAGTTCATCTTCACGCATAGCAGTAATTTTGGCGATTGCACTGTTCATCATGCGCATATGGCTTACAGCCTGCACAACATCACCAGTCCCTGGCTCACCTTTAGTCCTTATCATTGCAGCACCTTCATTAATACGCCTTAAAGCTTCACCAAGGTTTTTAGCGCCACATACAAAAGGTACTTTAAAACGTGTCTTGTCAATATGGAAAATATCATCGGCAGGTGAGAGGACTTCACTTTCATCAATATAATCAATTTCTATAGCTTCAAGTACCTGTGCTTCAACAAAATGTCCTATCCTGCATTTTGCCATAACAGGTATAGAAACAGCTTCCTGTATTCCATTAATCATAGCAGGGTCACTCATACGTGAAACACCGCCTGCTGCGCGTATATCCGCAGGAATACGTTCAAGTGCCATAACAGCACATGCCCCTGCTTCTTCTGCAATCTTAGCCTGTTCAGGTGTGGTAACATCCATAATAACCCCGCCTTTAAGCATCTGTGCAAGTTCCCTGTTAAGTGCATATTGTTTCTGGTCCATATCCAATACCTCCAAATTTTAAATATTTCCAGCCACATAAGTGGAAAATTTCTATTTACTAAAAGAACATATTAAATTATAATCAAAATTGGCTATATCAAAATACCCAGAATAAATATAGCCAGTAATACCAGATTATAAAGGAGAAACAGTATGCTGACATATTCTTTTGCAAATACAGGGTCAGAACCACTTTACCTGCATTTATATAAATGCATTAAAAATGATATACTGGATGGTGTTTTACTGTCTGGAACTAAACTTCCGTCTAAAAGGAGTTTTGCCAAAAATCTGGGTATAAGCAATATTACAGTAGAGAATGCTTATGCACAGTTACAGGCAGAAGGATTTATTTATTCAATTCCCAAAAAAGGATTTTATATAACAGGGCTTCCAGAAAACATGCCAGTAAACAGGAGGGAACATATTAACCATGAGGCAGGCTGGATTGAAGCAGGAAGTATAATGGAAGAGGAAAGCCAGTGTAAAATTGACCTTGTAAGTAATATGACACCACCAGCTAATTTTCCTTTTTCAATATGGGCTAAACTGATGAGGGAAATAATATCTGAAAAAAGCAGCGAACTAATGAAAAAATCCCCCTGGGGCGGGATAATGGAGCTGCGCAGTGCCATAAGCATGCATCTGAAACAGTTCCGCAATATGGATATAGCACCAGAGCAGATAATAACAGGGGCAGGTACAGAATATCTTTATACACTTATAATACAGCTTTTAGGATATGATAAAGTTTATGCTGTAGAAAACCCTGGTTATAAAAAGGTAGCACAGATATATAAAAGTAATAATGTTGCATGTGAATATATACCAGTTGGCAGTTCAGGCATAGTTATAGAGGAACTGGAGAAGCGCAATGCAGATGTAGCGCATATTTCCCCGTCGCACCATTACCCCACTGGTATAATAACACCTGTCAGCAGGCGTTATGAAATACTTGCATGGGCTTCAAGGAAGAAAGGACGTTATATTATAGAAGACGATTATGACTCTGAATTCAGGCTGGAAGGAAAGCCAGTTCCAACACTCCAGGGAATTGATATAATGGAAAGTGTTATATATATTAATACATTTACAAAAAGCCTTGCCCCTACAATAAGGATAAGTTATATGGTGCTGCCCTGGAAGCTGCTTAAGGAATTCCATGCTAAATTAAGCTTTTATTCCTGTACAGTATCAAACTTTGAACAATATACGCTTGCAAGGTTTATAAACAATGGGTATTTTGAGAAACATATAAACCGTATGAGAAATTATTACAGGAATGTGCGCGACAGTCTTATGGATGAAATTAAAAAGAGCAGGCTTTCGGATATATGCGAAATATCAGAAGAAGGCTCAGGGCTTCATTTCCTGCTAAAAATCCATACAGAAATACCAGATAATGAGTATGTGGAAACCTGCAGGCAGAATAATATTAATGTATCATGCCTTTCCCAGTATTATATGGAAGATAATACACAGGCGGGAGCAGGCATGGACAGCTGTAATAACAGGCAGCATATTATAATAATGAATTATTCAGGAATAAGAATGGAAGATGTGGAAGAAACAGTAAGTTTATTATGCAAATCATCTGGAATTACAGATTAGGGGGTTACAGGAGGCCTTTCCAAATCACTTGTTTTTTATTATCTTCTTTTGTATAATAACAGATGGACATACACTCAACATAAAGAAAGGCGGGATACAAATTTTGAAAAAATTTTTAGAAGAATTTAAACAGTTTGCATTACGTGGCAATGTTATGGACTTAGCAGTCGGTGTTATTATAGGTGCAGCATTCCAGAATATTGTTACAGCGCTTACAGAAGATGTTATTAACCCAATAATCAACTGTATTGGCAAAACAGAGATTGGCGGCTCAATCCAGATTTTTAATACCGGGCAATACATCAGCTATGGGGATTTTATTACTTCAGTCATTAATTTTATTATTATGGCATTTGTAATTTTCCTGTTAATGAAAGGCATTAACAAATTTATGTCAATTGGGAAGAAAGAAGAAGCCCCGGCTGCTCCTGTAACCAAAAAGTGTCCTTATTGTTTAAGTGAAATACATATTGATGCAGTAAAATGTCCACACTGCACTTCAAGCTTACTTGAAGAACAGCCTGTAACATAAAACCTTAATTATTACGCTTTGCCAGAAGGCCAGCTATTTCAAGCAGTAATTTTTTGTCACTCTGGGATATATCCATTGTCTTTGTACCAAGCTGCAGGTCTATGCCATACCCGTTATTTTCAGAAAAGCTATATTCTCCAGAAGTCCCAGGGTTTGTATTAAATTGTCCCCATAATATATCATTAGGGGTAGTATTAAGCGCATTGCATATATTGACTAGTGCTTCAATTGACATTTTAGCACTGCCGCCCTCAATATGTGATATATGTACTGTAGACAGGTTTGTCATTTCTGCAAGCTGTGCCTGTGTCAGTTTAATATTTTTTCTGCTGTTTTTAATATTCAGCCCAAGTAATTTTAAATCCATTATTGCCCCCAGAATATGATTTTTACTATAAGTAGAAATTTGCGTTTAATATCCTGGTTAATAAGATAGCAATAATATTTTAAAACATAAATAAATTAATACAGATATATTGCCTTATTAAGGCAAATTTTCTATAATTTTTTGTAAAATTATTGCAGAATATGCAAATTATCCTAATGTACAATTATACATTAATAAACCCCTGTAAAGGAACTTTTAATTTGTGTTCCTTTACAGGGGTTTACTGGGCGCTGTTTTATTGTTTTTCCAGTTTTTTATTATTTACAACGTAATTATATTTACTAAATGTATTATAATTAATATACTCTTCTTTTTGTAACCTGCCTATAACAGTATATAGCATTACATTCTGTGAGGAGGCATATTCTGTGATTGCTTTCAGGGTTTAAAAGCATATTTGCAGCAAAAGCGTCTGCTGCTTTTTCTTTATCATAATCATTGCCACTATCTATAAATTTTGTCGTTTTTTCTATATCTCCATTGACAATATGCCCTATTTCGTGGAATAAAGAAAACCAGAAAATATCTGCAAATGAACCTCTTATAGTTTGGTGATATATGTAATGAATACCATATTTGTCTGTATCCTTTAAATTGTTTATATGTTTTTTTACTGTTCTTACCAGTCCGGCAGCAGACCACCTTCTAAATTAACCAATTGGTTAATTGTATTTTACTTTTTTTAGTACAGAAGTCAAGGCTTTATTATAACACGTCCGTTTCATAAATTACTGTACAATAAAATGTATGCAGGACAATTTACAGTTATCTGGTGTCTGGGTGGATTGGAGAACGGACGGTTTCCCTTGCCATTATAAACCTAAAAACCTGGAATAACAGGATAACTGTACATTATCCCATATCCAGTTTTTTATATGTGGAAATTTATGAAACGGACGTGATATTATAAAGAAATTACTTCAGTAACCAATCTGGTTATTGTATAATATAAAAAAATAACAAGCTAATGCATATATTTTAAATATGGTAACAGGAGAAAACTAATGCAATATTATACCCAGATAAAAGATAATAAAGATATAGAAGAATTAATGGACAGTTTTGGCTGGTTTCATGACAGCTGTATAAAAGAATTAGAATATTACAGTGGCAGCTATGTAGATAGTAACAGGTGTATGTATCCATTTAATTCTTCCAGGTGTGTCCGTATGGTTTTTCAAAGCCAGAATACTGCTATAAGCACAATTGAAATGAAATTTGATAAAATAAAGAAATTAAACCTTATACCAAGGAATGAAGAATATGACTGTATTATATATGGGGCATCATTAAAGAAAATAGATGGCCTGTTTTACTGGAGTGAGTGGAGTGGTTTTAAAATAGAGGATATAACCAGGGAGCATGGTACATGGATTTCAGCGCAGGAAGTAAGCTGGCGTCCGCTAAGAAATGCACTTGGAGAAGAAAGAATTTATAACAGGAATAAAAAAGCAGATATGGAGAAAAAAATGTTACATAGAAAGTTAAAAAGAATAGTTGATGGTTATGGTTTAATAGAAAAAAGCCAGGAGATGTTCTGGGCAACGTTAAAGACGTACCAGCAGGAAGATGCTGGAGAGTTTAATATTAAATTCAATGATTATGATAAAAGTAAAATTAAAATTTATATAAAAAGTGTATCATTTTCAATAATTAACTGGCCTTCTGATGATTATGACTGTATTAAGGTTAGTATTGGCATAGAATATAATAATAAAAATGCAGGATACCATGATATATTATACAGGCTTGATGGAGAAATAGAGGATGATTATTTTGTTATTTATTAAATATACCAGATTACAGCTACACAGGTGGAAAAATATTATAAAATCCTATTGACTCTGACGTAACGTGATAGATTAAAATGAAATTACACAGGAGGGGTAAATTATGCAGACGGTAAAAGAAGTAACCAAAGCAGGCTATAGATTGTATGACGATACAGCATTTAGCTGTTTACAAAGTATTTCATTGTTCCATGAATTACAGTTTCCATTAAAACAAAAGGATACTGCCTGTAATGAAGATAGTTATAGTGAAGTACAAAAGAAAATCCAGGAACTACAGGAATATATAACTGATAACTACTATGTATGTACAAAAGAAATCCTTAGTGGACTTGGTGAAATGTATAAATCAATATATAACCCATCAAATATATTTACTTTAATTGTTGCCATAAATGTATAGACTACACTTATAATATTATTTTCAAAATAATTTACAGTTACAGTTTTACGTTCCAGGTCAACAATCCAGTATTCCCTTACCCCATAATTTTTATAATAATACAGTTTGCGTATATAATCATCTGAAGGGTTTCCTGGAGATACAATTTCAATAATAAAATCAGGAGCGCCATTGCACCGTTTGGTATCTAATTTATTTTTGTCACATACAACCATAATATCAGGCTGTACAATAGTAAGGGGGTTATCAGAAAGTTTTACATCAAATGGGGCATGGAAAGCTTTACAAGAACCTTTGTTGTTTTTAATATAGGTATTTATTATAGTAGAAAGTTCCATAGAAATTATCTGGTGTACTTGTGACGGGTTTGCCATATCATATTTACAGTTATATTGTTATGTTTTTATTGTAGTTTTTCAATGACAGGTTTTATGTGCCGCTGCGTGGCTTAACGTAGCGGAAGCGTACCCCTTTTACTAAATATTCTGGCTCTGGCACACGAAACCGTCCGTCAATCCATAAAAACACAAATACAAAATAACTATAAATTATTTTTAAAAGTATTGACATACGTATTTAATAGTGATATAGTCATATAATAAATTTAATACTTCAAACCGTTGAGGCGGGGATAACGGCAATGATGCCTTTACAGAGAGCCTGTATTGCTGGAAGCAGGCAGGAAACAAGTTGTCAAATGGGCCGCTGAGGGCGCAGTCAAATGTGGTTTTTCACAGAGTATTCTGCGACGCTGGAGGCAAGCGTATAAATGCCGGGGATATGCTGGTATCCCGCTAAGTGCACGGTGTATTACCGTGAATCAAGGTGGCACCGCGGATTGTGCCGTATTAATTAGTACAATGTCCGCCCTTGACAGAAAGTATATTTTTGTCAAGGGCGTTTTTTATTTGTACTGGATATAAGGCATGGAGTATTCAGGGAGGTAAATAAAATGTTATTGACAAAACTCTGGCGTCCGGAAGGGCGCGGGTAAAATCTTGTAAGAAGAACAGCAACTGTTGGTTAATTTAACTTAGACAATCCAGACAATCTATTATATGGAGGTAATTAAAATGAATACAGAAAAAATCCCTTATAAAATATATCTTAATGAAGATGAGATGCCAAAGGCATGGTATAACCTGCGTGCTGATATGAAGCAGAAACCAGCACCACTATTAAATCCTGGCACACACCAGCCAATGACTGTGGAAGAACTTTCAGGAGTTTTTTGCAAGGAACTTGCTGCACAGGAACTGGATGAGGATACTCCTTTTTTTGAAATCCCAGAGGAAATCCGCAATTTCTATAAAATGTACCGTCCGTCACCGTTAGTACGTGCATACTGCCTGGAAGAAAAGCTTGGCACACCAGCTAAAATTTATTATAAATTTGAAGGCAATAATACAAGTGGCAGCCACAAATTAAATTCTGCAATAGCACAGGCATATTATGCTAAGAAACAAGGGCTTAAAGGTGTGACTACTGAAACAGGTGCCGGCCAGTGGGGTACTGCCCTTTCTATGGCATGTTCATATTTCGGGCTTGACTGCAAAGTGTATATGGTAAAATGCTCATATGAACAGAAACCTTTCCGCCGTGAGGTAATGCGTACTTATGGCGCATCTGTAACCCCTTCGCCATCTATGGAAACTGAGGTAGGCAAGAAAATCCTTGCTGAACATCCAGGCACTACAGGAAGCCTTGGCTGTGCTATTTCTGAAGCAGTTGAGAAGGCAGTATCAAGTGAAGGATACCGTTATGTACTGGGAAGTGTGCTTAACCAGGTGCTTCTCCACCAGTCAGTTATTGGTCTTGAAACAAAATCAGCCCTTGACAAATATGGTATAAAGCCAGATATTATTATTGGCTGTGCTGGCGGCGGTTCTAATCTTGGCGGCCTTATTTCCCCATTTATGGGTGAAAAACTCCGTGGTGAAGCAGACTACCGCATTATAGCTGTTGAACCTGCATCATGCCCAAGCTTTACACGTGGTGTATATGCTTATGATTTCTGTGATACAGGAATGGTATGCCCTCTTGCTAAGATGTATACACTTGGCAGTGGTTTTATACCTTCTGCTAACCATGCAGGCGGACTCCGTTACCATGGCATGAGTTCTACATTGTCTGAACTGTACCACCAGGGATTAATGGAAGCAACAAGTGTTAAACAGACAGAAGTATTTGAGGCTGCGGAATATTTTGCAAGGATAGAAGGCATACTTCCAGCACCAGAAAGCTCACATGCAATACGCGTTGCTATTGATGAAGCAAATAAGTGCAAGGAAACCGGGGAAGAGAAGACTATTGTATTTGGTCTTACTGGAACAGGGTATTTTGATATGGTGGCTTATGAAAAATTCCATAATGGTGAAATGAGTGATTATATTCCTACTGATGAAGAACTGGAGGCTTGCCGTAACCAGCTTCCAAAAGCTGAATAAATAAACTGGTTTTTTACATGAAAATGATTTCCGCAGATTTCCTTTTATTGGGAAACCTGCGGAAAGGTTTGTAAAATAATACATTTATTACCAAGGAGGATTTAATTATTTATGGTAAAAATGCCACAGGTAAAAATTCCTGTTAAAACCATTTTAAAAGTCCTGCCAGGACAGTGTTCCAGACATGGCACTATTACAAATGAAGAAAAAGAACTTATATTACAGGCTGCTTCTAAAAGCCTTGGCATACCAGCAGGTGAAGTAAGGAATTTTGTGGTCAGGAAGAAATCCCTGGATGCCAGAAAGAAAAATAACCAGGAAAATAATATTTATTATATTTACCATGTAGAATTTAATTGTAATAATGAACAGAAACTGGTCCGGCGCTATGGTAAAAATGATGTATTATTTATTCCAGATAGTGAGAATGAAAAATATACCAGAAGTATTTTTACATCTGGTAATAACATAAATAAAGACAGACATCATGTGCTTGTTGCAGGTTTTGGGCCAGCAGGCATTTTTGCTGCCCTGGTACTGGCAAGGGCGGGGTTGGACCCTGTTGTTATTGAGAGAGGCAAGGATGTCAGGGAACGGAAGAAAATTACCAGCAGGTTCTGGGAGGGCGGCGGATTAAACCCGGAATGTAATGTGCAGTTTGGAGAAGGGGGCGCAGGCACATTTTCAGATGGGAAATTAAATACATTAGTTAAAGATAAAGATGGCTATAACCGTATGGTTTTAAATACTCTTGCAGAGTTTGGCGCACCTCCAGAAATACTGTATCTCCAGAAGCCGCATATTGGCACAGACAGGCTTGCAGATGTTGTGGAGTCAATGCGTGGTGAGATAATAAGGCTTGGGGGAACTGTACATTTTAACACTAAACTTACAAATATTATTTATAAAAATGGATGTATAAATGGTGTAAAAATTTCAAAAATTAGTGGTAATGGCATTTGTGGTGAAGAGCAGGAGATAAAATGTACACATCTGGTTCTTGCTATAGGGCATAGTGCGCGTGATACATTTTACAGCCTTTATGGCAATGGGCTTTATATAGAGCCAAAGGCATTTGCGGTTGGAGTACGTGTAGAACATCCACAGAATATTATCGGTTACAGCCAGTATGGAAGCTTATATAAAAATCTTCCTGCCGCAGATTATAAACTGGCATGTAAGGCAAAAGACGGGCGTGGTGTATATTCATTCTGCATGTGTCCGGGAGGTTATGTTGTAAATGCATCATCAGAACCAGGACGTCTTGCGGTAAATGGAATGAGTAATTATGCACGTAATGGCAGAAATGCAAATAGTGCAATAGTAGTAACTGTTTCACCAGAAGATTTTGGAGGAAATGGTGCACTTGCAGGCATAGAATTCCAGCGTAAATGGGAAGAGGAGGCATACCGGCAGGCAGATGGCAAAATTCCTGTACAGCTTTTTGGTGATTTCTGCAATAATATAAAAAGTACCAGCTTCGGGGAAATAATGCCTGATATGAAAGGTGGTTACATGCTTGCAAATACAAGGGCGGCATTACCTGCTTTTGTTGGAAACCTTGTAGAAGAGGGAATTAAGAATTTCGGTAAGAAAATAAAAGGATATTCCAGGGAGGATGTGCTGGTTTCGGGAATTGAAAGCAGGACTTCATCACCAGTAAGGATAAACCGTGACAAAACTTTCCAGGCAAATATACATGGCATTTATCCATGTGGTGAAGGTGCAGGCTATGCAGGAGGGATAACATCTGCGGCAGCCGATGGCATACGCATAGCACTTGCAGTAATTAAATCATAAATTAATGAAAGGATTTTATAAAAATGAATGAAGAGAAAATTGCAAGGATTAATGAACTATACCACAAATCAAAAAATGAAGGGCTGTCACCAGAAGAAGCAGAGGAACAGAAAGAGCTTAGAAAAGAATATATTGCTTCTGTAAGGAATAATTTAAAAGGACAGCTTGACAGCATAACTATAGTAAATCCTGACGGGACAAGCAGGAATTTAGGCAGGGAACATGAAAAAAAGACATTGCACTGATAAGAGGTTTAAGCTTAATGGATAATTTATTGCAAGAACTGGTTAAAAGTATTAAAGGGGCTATGGCGCATTACAGGAATAACCCGGAAGACAAAAATCTCTGCCTTGTTGCCTGTGCAATAAGAAATGTTATAACAGATAATTCCAGGGATAATAGTAAAATATTAGTACAGCTTTTAGAAGAAAATATTCATTCAGTATACCTGGGAAAACTGGATAAAGACTGTTTATATTTTCCTGGTGATGGCTTCCCGGAAATATGGCAGTTTATATGCAGTTCAATAGATATAATGGTTAAGGCATTTGAAAATGGAGAAACAGCGCTTGTTTATGATATATCGGATATGTTACAGGGTGTACCAGATTTTGAATACTGGAAGTCTGGAAAAAACATGCGCGCCTACTGGAAATCTTACATCCGTCCAGTAGAAAGAAAATGGAAATTACAGATTAGAAAGCAGGTGTTTTAACCAGTCATGGATAATAATAAAAGTATATTACGGGACAGGGCCAAAAAACTACGTGCAGGCATGCCACTACAGGAAAAACACGAAAAGGACATGCTTATATACAATAATATACTGGCTTCGGGCATACTTGGCGCTACAAAACAGGTTTATATTTATGTATCATATGGCACTGAAGCAGACACAACATTTCTTATAGAAAAACTTTTGCAGCAACAGCAGCACATGGTTGCAGTACCACGTGTTAATGGAAAAGAAATGGACTTTTACAGGATTAGGGAAATGGCAGATTTAAAACCTGGATTTAATGGAATACCAGAACCTGTAACTGGACAGCTTATTACAAAGTGTAATGGTATTATGTTTATGCCAGGGCTTGTTTTTGATAAAAATCATGGACGTATAGGATATGGCGGAGGGTACTATGACAGGTATCTTTCCAGGCATAAAGATGATAATATTTTCAAAGTAGCAATAGCATATGATTTCCAGGTTCTGGAAACAGAAAAGATTATAATGGAAACACATGATATAAAGCCAGATATTATTATTACAGAAAAAGCATCATATTAAGCAGGGTTTTTATTATAAGTATTTTATAATGAACACAGTTTCTTCAAAAATTAAACACAACTGATACATAATTGGCTGGTAATATAGGTATTGTAAACAAGAACAAGCCAGTGAAACAAATAATTATAAATAATTTATTGCAAGTTATATATCCAGGTGTTTAATGAAAGGGGAAATTATTATGACAAAGAAAAACTTTTTAAAGATTACTACTTATGCGGCGGTTTTTGGAATTATTGGAGGAATGAGCTTTGAAGGCGTAACATACCTTTCAGATAAGCTGGTAAATAAAATATCTATTGAAGATACCGTAAAACCAGAACAGGATTTAGAAGAAAACCAGACAGGAAATTCTAATAATAATACAGTAGAAAATAAAGTTACAACTGTTTCAAGCTCCAGTGGTGTATCAGATGTAGTAGAAGATGTACTCCCTTCACTGGTTGCAATAGATGTTACTGCAACCCAGACTAAAACAGATTTCTTTGGAAGGACATATGAGCAGGATGCTACTGGAAGCGGTTCAGGAATAATAGTAGGGAAAGATGATGATTACCTTTATATTGCTACTAATAACCATGTGGTAGCAGATGCAGATAAGGTTTCTGTAAAATTTTATGATGACAAGATATATGATGCAGCAGTTAAGGGGACAGACTCCACAGCAGATATTGCAGTGGCAGCAGTCAGGCTTAAAGATATTGCTGTAGAAACTATGGAAAAAATAAAAGTTGCAAAATTAGGCGACTCCGACAGTGTAAAAGTAGGGCAGCAGGCAATAGCAATAGGAAATGCACTTGGATATGGGACATCTGTAACAGTTGGCTATATAAGTGCCAAAGACAGGGAAGTACAGAGTGAAGATGCTAATATGAAACTTATGCAGACAGATGCTGCTATTAACCCAGGTAACAGCGGCGGTGCACTTGTTGATATTAATGGTTCTGTAATAGGAATTAATTCAGCAAAGTATGCTGATACAGAAGTTGAGGGCATGGGATTTGCAATTCCAATTAATGTTGCAACACCTATTATTAAAAATATAATTGATGCAGAAGAAGTTTCTGAGGATGAGGCAGCCTATCTTGGTATTGTGCCTGGCAAAGAAATTCCTTCTGAATATGCAGAATATTACCATATCCCTGAGGGTGTGTTTGTAGAGGAAGCTACAGAGGGTGCACCTGCCCAGAAAGCAGGGATACAGAAAGGTGATATTATAGTTAAATTCAATGGCATGGAAATTAAGACAATGGAAAGCCTCCAGGAAAAGCTTGCACTCTGTAAAGCAGGCAAAAAAGTTGAAGTAGTAATTAAAAGGGCTGACAATGGGGAATATGTAGAAAAGACTATGGAAGTTGTGCTTGGCAAAAAAGCAGATGCAGAAGAAGCAGGCAGCACACCTTCACAGGATAATGGAAGTACAAATAATACCATGCCATTTGGAAACAAGAATTCACTCTGGAGGTAAAAGTATATATGGAAATCCTGTGTTGGTGGACGGACGCAGGATTTCCAGTGTCCCTGTCATGCAATAATATTAGCTGGAACACGTGAAACCTGCTGTTTACCAGCAAAATTCCAGAAAAACAGTTTGCTGTTATAACTGTAAATTATGGTGGAGAGAAAATGATTTAGACGAACAGAAATATAGTGATATACCCTTGGTAAATGAAAATTATTGCATTTTTCATGGAATGTACTTTGGATTTGCCAGCGCACCCAGCACATGTAATTTTTAACCGTCCATAAAATAATGGAAATTTTATATTGCATATTTGTAATTTATATGCTAGAATGTTCTCTGTTACAAGCTGCCAGGATAAATGGCGCTTTTGTAAATTGGATTATAAATTCTAATTATATACTAGTATATTAAAAGCTATGAACATGAGGCATTTATGCCTGCCAGGCATACAGTATATCTTTTTAGAGAGAGGGTGTCACCGGCTGCAAGCATCCTTACAGATATGTATATCTGGTATTCACATGGGAGCTGCGTTCCTGAAGGTATATGCGTAATATTGTGTAAGGAGCGACGTTTTGCAGGCGTTATATGTATAATAAGAGTTTATGGAATACAGTCTTTTTAGCAGGAATTGTACCTGCCATTCCATAAGAAACAGGGTGGTACCACGGAATTTACGTCCCTGCCGTTTTATACGGCAGGGGCTTTTTTAGTTTTAATAAGGTTATTTATGCTTGGTTTATATTAAGAAAGCATACAAAATGAAGAAAGACGGGGAATAAATATGAAAGACAAATTAAAGAAAATCATGGACACCGCCATTGAACAGATTGATGCAACTGAACAGCTTGATAAGCTGAATGATATTAAAGTTGTATTTTTAGGTAAGAAAGGTGAGCTTACATCCCTGCTTAAATCTATGAAAGACCTTGCACCAGAAGACAGGCCAAAGGCAGGCCAGATGGTAAATGAGGCAAGGACAAAGATTGAAGGGATGCTTGAAGCAAAGAAAAAGGAATTTGAAAAAGCGCTTCTTGAAGAAAAACTTGAAAATGAAAAAATTGATGTTACACTTCCTGGCACAAAGCTTCCAGAAGGACACCGCCATCCAAGCAATATAACTCTCGAAGAGGTTGAGAATATATTTATTGGAATGGGATACAAAGTAGTTGAAGGGTCGGAAATTGAAAAAGATTATTATAACTTTGAAGCATTAAATATACCAGCAGACCATCCAGCAAAGGATGAGCAGGACACATTTTATATTACACAGGACATACTTCTGCGTACACAGACTTCTTCTGTACAGGTGCATGAAATGGAAAAGGGGGAACTTCCAATAAGAATGATAGCGCCTGGCAGGGTTTTCCGTTCTGATGAAATGGATGCAACACATTCACCAACATTCCACCAGATAGAAGGGCTTGTAGTAGATAAGGGAATTACATTTGCAGACCTTAAAGGTACATTACAGGAGTTTGCAAAAAGGCTGTTTGGAGAAGAAACAAAAATCAAGTTCAGGCCGCATCATTTCCAGTTTACAGAACCTAGCGCAGAAGTAGACGTTTCCTGCTTTAAATGTGGCGGCAAAGGCTGCCGTTTCTGTAAAGGTTCAGGCTGGGTTGAAATACTTGGCTGTGGCATGGTACACCCGCATGTGCTTGAAATGAGCGGCATAGACCCGGAAGAATATTCAGGGTTTGCATTTGGCGTAGGGCTTGAGCGTATTGCATTATTTAAGTATGAAATTGATGATATGAGACTGTTGTATGAAAATGATACACGTTTTCTTAAACAATTCTAAATCCCTGCCAGGAAATTCAATATTGCAGTCCTGTAACGGGACGTTTAGTTTAAATGGAGAAAGATGAGGTATAAAAATGGATACATCATTATCATGGATAAAAGCATATGTGCCAGACCTTTCATGCAGTGCACAGGAATATACTGATGCAATGACTTTGTCTGGTACAAAGGTTGAAGGATATAAGGAATTTGACAAAAACCTTGATAAAATAATAGTTGGCAAAATCAACAAGATAGAAAAGCATCCTGATGCAGATAAACTTGTTGTATGCCAGGTACAGATTGATGAAGAGGGTACAGAGGTACAGATTGTAACAGGTGCACCAAATGTAAAAGAAGGGCAGAAAGTCCCTGTAGTCCTTGAAGGCGGCCATGTTGCAAGTTCACATAAAGATGGTGAATCAGAGGACGGTTTTAAGATTAAAAAGGGCAAACTGCGCGGGGTTGAGTCATATGGAATGATGTGCTCTATTGAGGAGCTTGGCTCTAATTCCAATATGTACCCTGATGCTGACCCTGATGGCATATATATTTTAAGTGACAACCCAGAGTATGCCAGTGCTGCCATTGGCTCTGATGCAATAGGGCTTCTTGGGCTGCATGATGTTGTATTTGAATATGAAATCACATCAAACCGCGTTGACTGTTTTGGCGTATTAGGTATTGCACGTGAAGCAGCAGCAACATTTGGAAAGAAATTTGTACCGCCTGTAGTAACTGAAACAGGCAATAATGAAGATGTCAATAGTTATATTAAAGTAGAAGTAGAAAACCCGGAATTATGTCCAAGGTATACAGCAAGGGTAGTTAAAAATATAAAACTTGCACCATCACCAGAATGGATGCAGAGACGCCTTGCATCTGTCGGCATAAGACCTATTAACAATATAGTTGACATTACAAATTATGTTATGGAAGAGTATGCGCAGCCAATGCACGCATATGACCTTAATACTATTGAGGACAGGAAAATTATTGTAAGAAAAGCTGCGGCAGGGGAGAAATTCACAACGCTTGACGGGCAGGAAAGAGAACTTGATGACACAATGCTTATGATTTGTGATGGCAAAAAGCCTATAGGCATTGCTGGAATTATGGGTGGTGAAAACTCCATGATTACAGATAATGTTACTACAATGCTTTTTGAAGCCGCAACATTTAATGGTACAAATATACGCCTTTCAGGCAAAAAACTTGGTATGCGTACCGATGCACAGGCTAAATTTGAAAAGGGGCTTGACCCCAATAACGCAATAGAAGCAATGAACCGCGCCTGCCAGCTTGTAGAAGAGCTTGGTGCTGGTGAAGTTGTGGGAGGCGTTGTTGATGTTTACCCTGTTAAAAAAGAACCTGTAGTAATTCCATATGATGCTGGTAAAATTAATGCACTTCTTGGAACAGATATATCTGAAGAAGAAATGCTTAAATATTTTGAAACAATAGATTTAATTACTGACAGGGAAAACAAGACTGTCACAGTGCCAACATGGAGGCAGGATTTAGAGCGTATGGCAGACCTTGCAGAAGAAGTTGCACGTTTTTATGGATATGATAAAATACCTGTTACACTTCCAAAAAGTTCAGCAACAACAGGGGGGCTTACAGATAAACTGGAAATGGAAAAGACAGCAAGGACAGTTGCGGAAGCATATGGTTTCTGCGAAGGCATGACATATTCATTTGAAAGCCCTAAGGTTTATGACAAGCTTTGCCTTGATGAAGATGATATGCTGAGGAAAAGCATACGCATAAGCAACCCTCTTGGAGAGGATTACAGTGTAATGCGTACGTCAGCACTTGGCGGTATGCTTTATTCACTTGCTAATAACTATAACAGAAGGAATAAAAATGTACGACTTTATGAAATTGCCAATGTATATATACCAAAAGAACTTCCATTAACAGAACTTCCAGATGAGCGTACAATGCTTGCATTTGGAATGTATGGCTCAGGGGATTTCTTTACAATGAAGGGTGTCCTTGAAGCTGTTATTAAGAAGCTCGGGCTGGATGGAATGGCAGAATACAGGCAGGGTACAGGCAGAAATTATTTCCATCCTGGCAGGCAGGCAGAAGTAATTTATAATGGAAAAGAAATCGCATATCTTGGTGAAGTCCACCCAGTAGTACAGAAAAACTTTGAGATTGGCGAGAGGGTATATATAGCAGTAATTGATTTAAAAACTGTACAGGAAATGCCTTCATGTATTGTTAAATACAAGGGTGTGCCTAAGTTCCCGGCAATTACGCGTGATATAAGCCTTAGCATGAAAAAAGATGTGACAGCAGGTGAAGTTGAAGAAATTATCAGGAAAAAAGCTGGCAAAATCCTTGAATCTTATGAACTTTTTGATATATATGAGGGTTCACAGCTTCTTAAGGGCTATAAATCACTTGCATATAAAATTGTATTCAGGGCACAGGACAGGACACTTACTGATGATGAAGCCGGAAAAGCAATGGATAAAATAATTTCTTCACTTGCTGAAAAAGAAGTCGTACTCCGTCAATAAATTTTACTTTACGAAAAATAAACAATGGTATATAATAAACAACAGGCAGTGCTGGCAAAACCAGTGCTGTCAGTTTTTGTAATGCAAGACGGGAGGCATAGGGGATTATTGTGAAGAAGAAGCATAAAAAAATAATCAGGTTTTTTTCATGGGTTTTATTTATTATATACTTAACTGTTATGGTTTATTTTTTGTTTTTCAGTGAGCAGTTCGGGCGTGTACCAAGTGACACATACCGTTATAATTTAGAACCATTTACAGAAATCAGAAGATATATAAGATACAATAAAGAAATAGGCAGCTTCAATGTTATAATAAACATTTTTGGAAATGTTGCCTGTTTTATGCCATTTGGTTTTGTACTGCCAATCCTGTCTAATAAACAAAGGAATATTTTTAAAGTTACGTTTTTAAGTTTTCTCTGTTCAGTTACAGTTGAACTTATACAGCTTGTTTCAAAACTTGGTTCATGTGATGTAGATGATGTTATATTAAATACACTTGGAGGTTTACTTGGTTATATAATGTTTTGCATATGTATAGGAATTATACATATATTTACAGGTAAAAAGAAACATTAGCAGGGTAGAAAAGAGGATTAAATTGAGGAAAAAAGGACATAAGAAAGAAAGCGGGGAACTCCGTTTAACAGATAAAAGACATCCTGTATCAGGCATAGCCTCCTCTGTACTTGCAGCCGTATCATTTATTTCATTTTCAGCAGCATGTATTATATCAGGCAGGAACGGCGGCAATGCAGGGCTTGGCATAGGGCTTATAGGGATTTCATGTTTCCTTGTAAGCATTACAGGTTTTATAATGGCGTGGGTAAGCCTGCACCAGGAAAATATAAGGTCATTGTTTCCAACAATAGGTTCATTAGTAAATGGTATTCTGGTAATAATTTATATGATATTATATATATTAGGGGTATAAAAAATGCAAAAGCGGCATTTTTCATCTATTATTTATTATTTGTGCTGCTTGTAGCAACATGGGAATGTTTTATGTAAATGGCAAACAGGTAATGTACAGGAATGGAGGCCTGCAATGGCAATAAATTTTTCAAAAGAAGATAAAGAAAAGATGGAACATGATAAATCAGAAATTTATACAAAGCGTACAGATGAATCATATGCAGAATATGTTAAAAACCTTAAAGGCAGGAAAAAGGGAAGGTATTTTGCAGATTACTACTTAAAGTTTGTTATTGTAGCAGTTATTGTTATTGCAGGCCTTATATATTTTGTAAGGGATGCAGTTGCAACAAAGCCTTCAGCAGTTTTATCAATTGCAATAGAAGGTGACGCAATAGAAGATGAAAATTTAATAAAATTTGCAGAAATAATTGAGGATGAACTAAACCTTGACACAGAACATGAAAAAGTAAATGTTTTTATTGCTACAGGAGACAAGCAGTTACAGACATTCCTGTATACAGGGCAGGTGGACATTATAATATCAACAGAAGAGAAGTTCCAGAAATGGGCAGAAGCAGGTTATTTCTTTGAACCTGGGAGTACAGAGGAACTTTCATTTTATAATGGTTTCCCAGAAGACCAGAAGTTTTATTCACATTATATAAGCAGTGAAGATATACGTAACAGTGAGCAGATTACATATGCAGAACCAAGCGACAAGAAATTGTATAATTATGGCATATACCTTACAGGAACAGATAAATATGCCAAAGAGCTTGGAGGGCTTGTTCCAGAGCCGGTTGCAGGTGTTTCTGCATCTTCTAAAAATATAGACTATGCAGTTTCTTTTCTTAAATATATGACAAGTAAATAGATTATCCTATAACAGCCATGAAAATAATTTTATGGCTGTTTTTTTATAAAAAAGCATGTAAATAATGACGGATAACCCTGGTTTATTTAAATCTGCCGTTTTTTTATAATATATACATAAATATTATAATTCTGATAAAAAGGAGGCAGTATTTTTGAAAAAACTAAGGTATATTTTAGGTATATCACTGGCATTTGCCCTGTTATGCAGCTGCGGGAAGCAAGAGCCAGGGGAAACACCTGCAAGCAGTACAAAGGAAGAAATGCCTGCTGGTACAGTTAAAGAAGATACTGGCAGTGAAAGTGGCATTCTGGCAGATATACGGCCGGATAAAACTGTTACGCTTGATGTATATTCACAGCTTTCACCATATCTGGGTGAACAGCAGGGCTGGTATGCACAAATTTTACTGGATAAGTTTAATGTAAAACTGAATTTTACTAATGACAGCAGCGAAGGAATGTATAATAAGCTGGAAAAAAGCGGAGATTTAGGGGATATAATTATCTGGGGTACAGACTCTGACCAGTACCACTCAGCCATAGACAAAGGGCTGCTGTTAGACTGGGAGGAAGATGGAAGGCTTGAAAAATATGGTTCATATATGAATAGCCATATGGAAAAGGCATTAAATAAAAATAAAAGGATTTCTGGCGGCAGGATATATGGCTTTGGGTATGATGTAGCATCAGAAAGCGGTGAATATGGTGATTTTGACTACCATCCCGATATACGCTGGGATTTGTATAAGCAGATTGGCATGCCAGAAGTTACAGAACTTGAAGATTACATAGATGTTTTAAAACAGATGAAAGAAATATGTCCTGTATCTGACTCAGGCAAGGAAACATATGGCGTTTCATTTTTCAGTGACTGGGACGGCGATATGGTAATGTATGTAAAATCCACATGCACAAATTTCTTTGGCAAGGATGAATTTGGCATAGGTTTATATGATGTAACTGACGGAAGTTTTGAGGGAAGCCTTGATAAAGGCGGATGTTACCTGCGTGCGTTGCATTTTTATAATGAGCTTTACCGCAACGGGCTTTTAGACCCGGAATCACAGACACAGGGACATGATGCATGTCTTGAAGACTACAGGGACGGTTCTGCATTTTTCTGCATATTTGGCTGGCTGGCAGCACCAGAATATAATTCTGTAAACCATACAGCAGATGGCAAAATGATGCTTCCATTAGCAGCTAAAAACCAGAATACACTTGTTTACGGGCTTAACATGAATGGCGGGAACCGTCTGTGGACAATAGGTTCTAAGACAGAATATCCAGAATTAGTAATGGCTATACTTGACTGGCTCTGTACACCAGAGGGATGCCTTACAACAGAGTATGGGCCAAAAGGCATTGGATGGGACTATGATTTAGACAAAAATACGTGTATTTTAGAAGCAGGCTACCAGGCACAGACAGGAGAAACAGTGGAATTTCCAGAAAACAGCGGGTTTTCTGGCATATGGGCAGACGGCATTGCACAGTTTAATAATACAACATGGACACTTAACGCCACAAACCCTGACTCAAACGGGCAGACTTATAATTATGAATACTGGCCAAATGTACTTAATAAGACTGTAAGCAAGGTAGAACAGGAATGGCGGGAAACTAATGATGCAGAAAGCGCCAGGGAATATCTTTCAAGGTTTGAGTATTCAATTTCAAAGCCAAATACATATACAGCGGCTGTTAAACCGCCAAAATTAAGCAAAAAATGGGATAAGGTTGCAGGAATTATTAAAAGTGGTTCATGGAAAGCAATTTTTGCAGAAACTGAAAGTGAATATAACCAGATAGTTGCTGAAACTAAACGTATGGCAGATAAGGCAGGATATGCAGAATGTTCCAGATGGTGTGAAAGGGAAGCACGCCGCCGCCATGCATCAGAGGAATAAAGGATAACAAAGAATAATAAAGGCGGATAAAAAGTAATTAAGAATAATAAAAACAGATAAAGAAATGGAGATTAAAATGAAAGGCAAAAATAATAAAAACAGCCAGAAAACTGGAATAAGGGCTGGAATTGTAACCAGGCTGGCGGTAATATCTGTGCTGCCAGTAATACTGCTTGGCATTATTTTAACCATTGCAGGGCAGGCAAACCTTAAAAATGGAATTAAAAAAGAAATATATGAAGGGCTTAAAACTGCCGCAATGGCGGTACAGGGCGCTTATGATGCAGCAGGCAACGGGGATTTTGTAATGCTTGAATCAGGCAATGTAATTAAAGGCATGTTTGTTGTAAGCGGCAATTACAGCCTTCCAGATAAGTTAAGCACCGAATCAGGAACAGAGGTTTCACTATATTATGGCAATAAAAGAATTGTAACATCATTAAAAGATGGGAATAACGGGCGTCTTGAAAATGAACCTGCCAGTCAGGAAGCTGAAGAAACTGTATTAAAGAAAGGGGAGGAATATTTTTCAGAGGACGTTGTACTTGGCGGCAAACATTATTATGGCTATTATATGCCAGTTTTTAATGAGGACTCTTCTGTTTCAGGCATGGTTTTTACTGGCAAAGACAGGGTAGATGTTAATAAGGCACTGGCATCAGACACACTTAAAATGGTTCTTTTAAGCATAGCCGTTATACTGGCAGCGCTTGTATTTACTGTTATTATGTCATTGTCTATTGCAAGGCCGTTAAAGCGAATGACATATATGTTTGGCAAAGTTGCAGGAGGTGATTTATCAGAACTTAAAGAGGGAAAAGAGAGCCGCAGGAATGATGAAATCGGGGATATGATGCGTGGTATTACAAAGCTCCGCCAGTCATTAAGCGGTATAATGGGAAGCATACAGAATTCAGCAGGCATACTTACAGGTTCAGCAGATGAGCTGGAACGTGCAGCAGAGCTTACAAGCAGCGACTCCGACAAGGTAGATACTGCAATAAGTGAGATTTCAAGAGGTGCTGCTTCACAGGCAGAAGAAACAGAAGAAGCAATGAAAGATACAAAGCATATGGGCGAAATTATCGGGCAGATGTCAGAGGATATTTCAGATATGGCACAAAGTGCAAATAACATGGGAGAAGCTGGCAATGAGGTAAGCCGTATTTTATCAGAACTTTCTGCATTTACAGAAAAGACAACAGAAGCAGTTGATACCATTGCAGGCCAGATAAATATGACAAATACTTCTGCACAGGAAATACAGAAAGCTGTTGAAATGATTACATCTATTGCAGATGAAACCAATCTTTTATCCTTAAATGCTTCAATCGAAGCAGCAAGGGCAGGTGAACAGGGACGCGGTTTTGCGGTTGTGGCATCACAGATACAGAAACTTGCGGAACAGTCTGCGGACTCTGCAAGGCAGATAACAGATATTGTAGGAACGCTTCTGCATGATGCAGAAACAGCAGCAGGCACAATGGAAGGCGTGGTAGATATTGTAGGGCAGCAGAAGGAAAAACTTTTAGAAACAGATGCCCGCTTTGAAATAGTAAACCGCGGAATACAAAATTCCTTAGTTAAAATGGAAGATATAAGGAATAAATCAAAAACACTTGACCAGTCAAGAAACCAGATGGAAACAATGATTGCTTCCCTTTCTGCAATATCAGAAGAAAATGCTTCAGCCAGTGAAGAAACAGCATTTTCAACTGCAAAATTAAATGAAAGGGTAAAACAGATTACAGAAGAAGTTGCAGTATTGAAAAAACTTGCAGCAGACCTGGAACAGCAGATACAGGTATTCAGGGTGAAAAAATAAAACAAGTATAAAAGCCCAGGGGCGTGTCTGGAATTATCTTATCCAGGCACGCCTCTTTTATATAAATATCTATATAAATATTCACATAAGTTTATATAAATAGAATTAAAAAAAATTCCACAAAATTCCCAGAAAATTCCCAGCATGACAATATGTGTCATTCAAGCCTGCTATAATACAATCAAAGGGACTGCAGCATATATACAGGCAGCGTATATACAGGCAGCAGGATGCCATATCTTATAGTAAAAAGGCATCCTGCAATAAAACATATTAACGGGCTTTAAGTCTTCTCCCTGCTCTGGAAAGCAGCTATCATTAAATTAATGCTGTTTTCAACTATTTTGATTTCATCCTGGGAGAGATACTGTAAACGGTTTAATATGCCAGAAACATCATTTTGCCCGCTTCTGCCCATTAATATATAATCACTGGAAATACACAGCGTATTACAAATTTTAATAAGGGTTGGTACAGATGTGCCTACAATGCCGCGTTCAAGGTCAGAAATATACTGTGTTGAAACATCCACCTTGTCCGCCAGCTTTTCTTGTGTATATCCTGATATTTCCCTTGCCTGTTGTATGCGTGCACCAATTTGTACATTGATATCTTTGCGTTCCTTCATATTAAATACCGCCTTTCACTTCTATAATAAGTAAGAGTATTAGCTTAGGTAACAATGTATAACTCTTATATTGAATAATAGTATGGACATTATAAGTGCTTTTTGTTATAATAAAAAAGGCAAAAAATTTAAGAAAATATGTGCAAAATAAACAGAAGATACTATGAATGCAGAGAACAATAATGAAAAACACAACAGAGGGAGAAACAAAGTATATGGCAGATAACAGCAAGATTACAAGGGTGTTAAGCATTTATAATAAATTATCAGAAGGAAAGATATTGAATAAACATGAAGAGGCTAATATATTTGGCGTAGATGAAAGGACAATACAGCGTGATATTGATGATATAAGAGAGTATCTTGATTTTGACTCAGGCAATAGCAACAGTGGTGCAACAGACAGGATTATGTATGACCGTACCATAAAGGGATATTACCTTGAGAAAGCATATAATTCCAAACTTAGTAACAGTGAAATACTTGCAATATGCAAAATACTTCTGGACAGCAGGGCATTTACCAAAAAAGAAATGGACAAGGTAATTGGCAATATTGTAGAATGTTGTGCTTTAAAAGATGAAGAAGATATAGTAAGAAAATTAATTGCTAATGAACAGTGCCATTATATTGAGCCGCAGCATAAATCTGATTTCCTGGAAACACTTTGGACAGCAGGGCAGGCAATAAAAGAGCAAAAGTACATAAAAATAACATATACACGTTCAAAAGATAAAAAGGAAGTAGAACGTGAATTAAAACCAGCAGCAATAATGTTTTCAGAATTTTACTTTTACCTGGCGGCATTTATAGAAGATGAGAAAACAAAGGAAAACTTTGAAGTGCCAGGTGATATATATCCTACAATATACAGGATAGACCGTATAAAAAAAGTAAAAGTCCTTAACAAAACATTTAAAATACTACATAAAGACCGCTTTGAAGAAGGAGAGTTCCGTAAAAGAATACAATTTATGTATGGTGGCAGGCTGCAAAGGATTAAATTCAGGTATTATGGATATTCAGTTGAAGCGGTACTGGACAGGCTTCCGACAGCAAAGATACTTTCAGAAAAAGACGGGGTATATACAATATCCGCGGAAGTGTTCGGAAAGGGGATAGAAGGGTGGATAAGAGGACAGGGGGAGAATGTGGAGGTGATAGACGGGATATAAATAAGTGGAAGATATAATGAATATCTTAAAAAATTTCTTGAACTTCAAATTTATATATTAAATAATAAAGTTAAGTGAATATTTGCAATCTACTGTGCTGTTTTATTTAAAGTGAATTTTACTAAAAACAATTTTATATAATTTTTTATTAAATAATTAGGAGGCATTAATGAGAAGGAATGTGGATTATGAAGAATGGAAACAAATAAATGCTGGAGAAATTATGACAAATTACAATAAAGAAAAGCAAAAAAGAAAAGAAAGTTTTCAAAGAATGGATAATTTGTGTAATTTTTTTAGTGAAACTCCCAAAATTCTTGACGAAATAGATGCAGAGTTTGAAAATAAGGTAAAGTTGGAATCATGGGAGATTAAAATTCTTTTTTTGGCAGTTGCATTACAATGTGTCAGACAGTATGTTTTGACATATTTTATGGAAAGAGTGGATGATAAAACAGCAGCAAAACGTGTGAAAAAGAATCATAAAGAGCATTCAAACCGCACACATAAATTATATTGTCCAACACTTCAGGAAATTATCCAAAATCCAGTACCATTTGACACTAATTTTGGTAGCAAGGATTATGACCTTGGAATAGGAGGGGGATTTACTCATAGGGCGAAAACACTTGGACATGACCCAGTATTAGGATTGGTTTTTGGGACTATGAATATTTGTACAAGTACGATGACAACTTGGAAGTTTGAGTCATTTCATATTAGAACAGGACATAATATTCTCGGAAATTCTATTGATAAAATATCATTACATGCGGATACAAAAAAGGTAATTGAATATACATGGAACAGACTTTTATCTGGGACAGAAGGAAGAATGGCTTTTGTTACTTCTTTTATGAAAGAAATTGAACATTTAAAATCTGATGTGGGTTCAAAAGCAAGTCTGCCATTGCCAATTGTTTCAACTGTATCACCAGATGTTGCAAAAAAGTTAGCAGATTATGGTTTAGATATGGCAAATGTTCTTACCGTTAGCAAACAGATGGCAATGGCAGCTTTTATTAATTCTATAATTGCGGTATTTCATGGAATGTTTTATGATTCTGCTAAATATTCATGGCCGCTTTATAGTGTGAAAACCCGAAAAATTATTGATATATCCAATGTAATTGCAAGTACAAGCAATATTATTTATGTTGCATTAAGTTCATATATGGGTAATGATAGTTCAATAAAATATTTAGATTTAGGAGGTATTTCAGTAACATTATGGCGGTTAATATCAGATACTAAATTTATACATACTGTTAAAGAAGAATATATAAAAGAAGTGTATATTAAAAAATTGAGAGGGATTTAATAATGGTAAATACAATTTTGTATATTATAAGCATCATACTTTTAATTATGGATAGTGCCTTTTTATGTATATGCATATGGTTTTTTATTAATGAAATAATTTATAAAAAAAGAATTTGCAGAAATAATGGCCAATATAATAAAAAAATAAATACATTTCAGTGGTATTATGATGGATATGGAGAGATAAAAGGGGTAAAGGAACTTGCAAATATATATGACAAACTCCAACATTTATTTGCTGGAATAGAACCAATATATAAAAAGTTTTTAAAAAAATTTTTCAAAGTGGCAGTTAAATCAAATGATTATCAAGAAAATATAGAAAAAATTAATAAATTTATGGGTATTGATAATGAAATTGCTAAAAAGGGAATATTTTTAAAAATACGGCAAAAAAGGCAACTTAAGAAAACAAAATATTTTATGTCTGATAGTAAAATTTATAATGGAGAAAAAAATACTGTATTTAATATACAAGGATTTTATTTATTACAAACGATTATACAGGGATTACTTTTGATAGCTGTATTGTTTATAATAACCTATATTATTCAGTTTATATATATAGATGGATTATATATGGGTGAGGTGAAAAAAATTTTTTTAAAATTATTTTTATATATAGCATGTATTATACCAGCTATTATTATATTATTGTTTTCAATTTATGAGAGGACTTTTGATTTATTTATACTTTTGCTGTGGGGAATGTGGACTATAGTAAGTTCAATTTGTAGCTTTTTAATAATTATTGTAGTATATTCTATAAAAGATTTGTCTTATACAATATTGCTTGTAAAACGTGTTATACATCCTAAATTATATATTGCTGCGTTTTTGTTATATTTATTTGTGAAATTATTAGCCACATATTGCAAAAGGCTTGATAATTTAAAAGAAATGTTGGAAATATCTGAAAGAGATTTGAAGGATATATTACAGGAAGAATATGAGAGCCGATTAAAAGATGATTTAGAAATGCTTAATGAATATGTTAGTTTGTTAGAATTACAATTAGTAACAAAAGATACAAATACTGGAAATAAATGTATAAATGATATGACAGTACAGGAGAAACTACTGTGTATTTGTGAAAGACCAGAATACCAAGCCAGTACTAGGAAAATAAAAGAAGATAAGAAAAATGAAATTATTAGTGTTTTGTGCGACTATAAGTGTTTAGAAGCAGTACTTAGCAGACCATTTGCAATAAATGGAAAAGTAAATGTAAAGGGTATGAGAGATGCACGTGACAGATTTTATGATACATTTTCATAATAAATTTATATAATGGAGGAATGAAAAGTGATTTTACCAGAGAATGTTGTAATAGAACGTACAGATAAATTAAGTGGGGCAGGTCTTTGCAGAAAAGAACTTGGCAGTATAAAGGAAATTAATTCATATTCTACAGTTGGAGTTCTGGCCCGAATTATTAATGATGAATTGATAAATACATTATCCGTAAATATAGGTTCATTAACACAGAAAGTTATGGGCAATTCTCAAAATGAAAAAACATGCCAATATAGTGATGTGGCAGGTTTTTTAGCAGCAGAGGGTACAAAATCATTATTAGAATTAGTTAAAAAAGTAGCTGTTAATACAGATAAAATGATTCCATTAAAAGGAATTATACAATTAATGCGGTATTGCGCAGAAGAACAACCTGGCTCATTTATACAAGATACCACAGTTGCAGAAATTATAGCAGCATTACCAATAAAAAATGATAAAGGATATCATATTTATGTGAATAAATTAATTAAGTCACCAGATGAAATAATGAAAATTAATTATTCAGATGATGAATTGGAGAATATAGGTTTTTTATTATATTTTATGACAAGGGCAATGTGTAGTAAGGAAGAATTAAAAAAATGCAGACCCAGGTTATTACAAAGTCTTAGTGTAATTGGAATGGGAAATAGGATGCAGGATTATGAAAGCCAGTATCTTAAAAGTGTAAAAGATAAAACAAAGCAGATACAGGAAACTTGTTGTAGTTTTGCAAATATGCAGAGAAGTAATATAAAAATTAATTTAAAATATTTTAGCAAAGTTGTAAGAAAAATGTCTTATTATATGCCAGCAGATTGTGATATACAACGGCAGTCTTTATTAGTTGCTTCGCAGGGAATGGATGCACTTATTAATAAGGACGTGAATATGGGAATAAATGTTGCTGGACAAGCAATGGCTCTCGTAATTGATTCTTGTGATAAATCAAGAGAAGATTATATGAAACAGGAATGTCATAAATATTTGGTGAATAAAGAGGGAATAGAGGGTAATACTGTTTCAGAAAAAATAGAGCCAGCTTCTGAAGATATAGGTAGATATTATAATGACCTGAAGGAGGAGGAAAATGTTTAATAAAAGAAAAAAACAAAGAGAACAAATAATAGAAATTGCAGAAGAGGCAAATAAACAAGTTGAGCAAGTAAAAAAGGATGCAGCTGAGTATTGCAGGGAATCTGATAAGAAAGTTGCAAATATGGCAATGAAAATGAGACAGTATGATGAATTAATGGGGATGGATTATGGAGAAGATTATATTGACCCAGTAACGGGGAAGGTGAATCCATATGTTGAATTTAAAAGAAATAGAGATATATATTCGGAACATTTAAAAGATACAGGTTCATTATTTGATACTGATTAAAATAGGCTAATGATATATATAAAAGTGACAATGGAATGAAGAAGACATCGTTAATGTGCAATTTAAGTAAAGATATAGAGGAAAAAGGAATTAAAGAGGGGCTTATAACTGCTATTAAAAATTTAATGGAGAGTATGGGCTGGACAGAAGAACAGGCAATGGAAGCATTAAAAATTTCCGAAGCAGATAAGCCATTGTATTCCAGTATGTTAGAAAAATAGTTTGTAATTAAGTCTATAAATTGAGGTATATGTATCTTTATAGAATTACATTTTTGGAACTTTGTTGCGTTTATAATTATGTTTTATGGCTGGTTATAAAATGTTTTAACAGTACAACACTATGCCAGGATATTTTTAAATATTTATAATATTATTTAAAAAAACATATGGCTTACTGTCTGTATTTGTGGTAATATTAAAACCAGTAAATAATAAATAAGGAATAAATAATGAAAAGCTGCCTTTAAAAAAGGGGATAAAGAGTGAAAAATAAATTTTCACTCGGTAAGTTTGTGCCTGCGCTGCGGCAAAAACATTGCATTATGCGCAAAAGGTAGCGCAGAAATGGGATAAAATATGGAAATAGAAAATATACTTTCAGAAAATATTACTGCTGCTGACAGTAAAGCGGATTATGATGCCGCCTGTAAACGCCTGCTTTCAAATAAAATAATACTTGCATGGATTATGAAAAGCTGTATTGAGGAATATTATGATTATAGTATTGAGGAAATTGCCGGGAAATATATAGAAGGGACACCACAGGTTTCAGAAACAGCAGTAAACCCTGATGAAGGGGATTTGTATGGCTATGTCCGAGGAACGGGTACAGAAGACAGTACAATCACAGAGAGCACAGTTACATATGATATACGTTTTTATGCAATTATTCCAGGTACAGAAGAAAGGATAAGTTTAATAATCAATATAGAAGCACAGAATGACTTTTATCCAGGCTATCCTATAATTAAGCGTGCAATTTATTATTGCAGCAGGATGGTTTCATCACAGTATGGCAGGGAATTTACAAACAGCCATTATGAAAAGATTAAAAAGGTATATTCAGTATGGATATGTACTAAACCGCCAGTTTACAGGCAGAATACAATTAACAGGTATACAATACATGAAGAAAATCTTGCTGGGGATGCAAGGGAGAAAAAAGAAAATTATGATTTAATGGCAGCAATTATTATATGTCTTGGAAGTCCTTGCAAAGACAGGTATTCTGGCATATTAAAATTATTAGAGGTACTGCTCTCTTCAGAAAGGAAACCAGAAGAAAAAAAGCAAATTCTCAAAGAAGATTTTAATATTAAAATGACAAGTGAACTGGAGAGTGAGGTGGCATTAATGTGTAATCTTAGTAAAGGTATAGAGGAAAAAGGAATAAATCAGGGAATTAAAGAGGGAATTAAAAAGGGAATTATAACTGCTATTAAAAATTTAATGGAGAGCATGGATTGGACAGAAGAACAGGCAATGGAAGCATTAAAAATTCCTGAAGCAGATAAGCCATTGTATTCCAGTATGTTAGAAAGATAGTCTGTAATTAAGTCAATAAATTTGAGGCATATGTGTTTTTATAGAGATATAATAATGGAAATTCTGGCTGGAAATCCTTATTTTTTAAGGGTTTCCAGTTTTTTGTTTTTATTTGTGATATTAATATGATGTTAAGAAACATTAACGTATACTCTTATTACCATTAAACAGGATAACCGCACAAAATAAATATTTTATAAAATTAGTATTACCAGAGCATTTTTTAGCAGTAAAAAATTGAAAATTTAAAAATTCCAGTCTAAAAATTGCTTACAGAAGTAGCATTTAATACTTTTTTAATTTTATGCGGTTATCCTGACCATTAAATGTACAATATTGAAATTCCTGCCGGATTATGGTAGAATCCTGCTTATGGAGCTCATGACAGGATGGCATCCTCCCAGACTAAAACCGTTTATTGGAATACATAGGAAGGGAGGTGTATAATATGACAGATGCAGATATGATTTTGATATTTATAGGGATAATTGTTTAATGATATCCTTTGGTGGTCTTGTAAAAAATAAAATGCCTATCCTGTCTGGTCTACAGAATAGGCAGCGTCCGTAAGGATAAAGCTTTCATTTGGGAGCATCCATCTTTGGAATGGGAAACTCCATACTGGAAGGCATCTGTTGGAGCAGATGCCTTTATTTGTCTAAAGGATAACATACAATGCTAAAAAATTCAAGATATTTATCATAACAGCAGGATGGTTTCATCTATGATAAATTTGAAAGTATGGTAAGTGGAATGATATATATATCCTGCTTATGTATACGGGTTATTTCAAGATGAAATGAACTTTGGAAGTATAGTCTAGGCAGAATTGTAGTTTTACGCACGTGTGTAAATAATTTAAGTATTATCCGTATTCCAGCCATATATGTAGAAAATTTTACTTGACATTTATTTATGTATATGGTAAAAATATAACAAAAATTAAAAGCAATAAAAAGTAGCAAAAAGTATTACAAAAAAATATTAAGAAATATAAGAAATAATATAAAAGCTATGAACAGAATAGTAGGTATCTGGAATTTTCAGAGAGAAGCCGTATGGTGCAAGGCTTTATTGGAAGGATGCTGAACCAGCCTGGGAGCTGTGGGTTTCCACCGGAAGTCACCGTTATCACAGACGTATATAAGCAGCCGTTTATTAATGAGTGCCGCTTATTAATGAGTGCAGGTTAGCCTGAATTTAGGTGGTACCGCGGGATTATCCGCCCTAAGATATGTGTAAAGCATATTTTAGGGCTTTTTTATTTTTATAGGCTTTTTTACTTTACAGAAAGGACAGGATATAATTATGAAAGTAGCAAATTTAGTAGGACAGAGGTTTAAAGAAAGACCAGCAGATTGTGTAATTGACAGCCATGCGCTTATGGTACGCGGCGGGTTTATGAAATATGTGGGTAATGGTATTTATTCAGAATTTCCTGCACTTAGAAGGGTTACAGCCAAAATTGAAAATATAATACGCAAAGAAATGGATGCGGTAGACGGGCAGGAAGTTCTTTTTCCTGTTGTAATGCCAGCTTCTTTATGGGAAGAGTCGGGAAGGTATGAAAGTGTTGGCAATGAACTTGTACGTTTTAAGGACAGGAGTGGTTCAAACCATGTGCTTGGAATGACACATGAAGAGGCGGCTGTACATCTTGTACGTGAATATGCACAGTCTTATACAAAGTATCCGTTTATGATTTACCAGATACAGCGCAAGTTCAGGGATGAAGCAAGACCAAGGGCTGGAATGATACGTGTACGTGAATTTACAATGAAAGATGCGTATTCATTCCATACATCACAGGAAGACCTTGACAAGTACTATGAAGTATGTTTCCAGGCATATAACCGTATTTTCCAGAAAGCAGGAGTGCCAGAAGTTATTACAGTAAAGTCTGATTCTGGTATGATGGGGGGAAGTGTTTCACATGAATATATGCTTTTAACACCTGTCGGGGAAGATTCAATAGTTATCTGTGATGAATGTGCCTACCGTTCTAATATGGAAGCAGCAGAGAACCAGGTTATAAATAATGCTGGCACAGCAGAAGAACTGGAATGTATAGAAACACCAGACTGTAAAACAATAGAGGCTGTGTGTGCTTTCCTGGAAAGTGATGTTGAAACTTCATGCAAAGCTGTTGTATACCAGAAAAACTCTGATGATAAATTTGTAGTTGCATTTGTACGTGGGGATTATGAAGTAAATGAAACGAAATTAAGGAATATTGTGGGCGAAGAAATCCATACTGCTGTAATTACAGAGGAGGACTGCCTTGCTGCTGGCTATATAGGGCCTTATAATTTCCCAGAGGAAGCAGAATTTTACCTGGATGTTTCGCTGAAAGGGATTGCAAGCATTGTGGCGGGTGCTAATAAGGAGGGATACCATTATAAAGGGTTAAACCTTGAAAGGGATTTAGAAAGTGCCAGTTATGCAGATATTGCCAAGGTTAAAGAGGGGGGCATTTGTCCTTGTTGTGGAAAGCCATCCCTGGCAATTAAACGTGGTATAGAAGTTGGAAATATTTTCCAGTTAGGCACAAAATATACTAAGTCAATGGATATGCAGTATACAGATGAAAACGGTAAAAACCATTATCCTGTAATGGGATGCTATGGCATAGGTGTAGGGCGTCTAGCTGCTTCTATATGTGAAGCGCACCATGATGAGTATGGTCCTGTATGGCCAATTTCAATAGCACCATGGGAAGTCCAGGTGTGCTGCCTGCGTTCAGATGATGAAGAAACCAGGAAGACAGCAGATAGTCTTTATAACAGCCTGCAAAATGATGGAATAGAAGTTATTTATGATGACAGGAAGGTAAGGCCTGGTGAAATGTTCTCGGATGCTGACCTTATAGGTGCACCAATACGTGTAATTGCCAGTCCGCGTAACCTTAAAGAAGGTGCTGTTGAAATTACTACAAGGGATAAATCTGTAAAGGAATTAGTTCCTGTAGAAAAGGCAGAAGAATTTATAAAGGATTTACGCTTTAAGCTTTTTGCAGAGATAGACTCACATGTTGAAAGCTATAAGTAACTGTAAAATAACCTATAAAAAGCAGATATCCATTCCAGGACGGCTATATATAGAATTTATCTGTATATGCCTGTATAGCTATGTATACTTGGTTTTACTTGCATGTGGATATAAAATTACAGCACAGAATTTTGAAAAATTTTGACAAAACTATTATATATATAGCTTTAAGCGCCGATATAATATATAGAGTGTAACCTTATCAAAACACTATATATAATATTGAAGAACGGATGCTTTATATATATTCAAGGAGGAATTTTATATGGTTATTAAACATAATATGTCTACACAGTTTGCCACAAGGCATCTTAATATAGCGGAAGACGTTAAAGGCAAGGCAACAGAAAGACTGACTACCGGCTACAGGATAAACAGGGCAGCAGACAGCGCTGCAAGCATGGTGGTATGGGAGTCTATAAGAAACCAGGTAAGAGGGCTTAACCAGGCAGGCAGGAATTCACAGGATGGACAGGGTTTTATAAATACTGCTGATTCAGGAATGAATGAACTTACTTCAATACTCCACAGAATGAAAGAACTCTGTGTACAGGGAGCTAATGATACAAACACTGCTGAGGACAGGGAAGATATCCAGATGGAGATTGATGCCCTTAACAATGAAATAAACAGGATAGCAGAAGAAACAGAATTTAATAAAATCAAGATTTTTAAAGACCCAGGTACAGACCCTGATAATGCTGGTTCGCCAGATGGAAATGGTGTTGAAGGAAGCAGGGAGTTTGTATTCCAGGTAGGGGCAAACTCTAAACAGTTAGTTTCAACCCGCCTTCCAGTTTTTAATACAAAGATACTTGGTACAGAAGGTATAAATGTATCAGATTCTGTCAATGCTACAAGCGGGCTTGCTGTACTTGACAAATCATTAGACATTGTAGACCTTGAGCGCTCAAGGCTTGGAGCAGTATCCAACAGGCTTGAACATGCTTATGCTAATTCTGCAAATGCTTCTGAAAATTCACAGACTTCCGAGGCAACCATACGTGATACTGATATAGCAGATGAAGCGATAGCATATGCAACTGCTGATATAATACAGCAGGCAGATATTGCAATGATTGCACAGGCAAATGGTGAGAGGGAAACAATTTTAGCAATGGTATTATAAAAATTTAACATAGTTGTTTTCTTCAGGCTTCAATATTATATTGAAGCCTGAAATTATATAACCACATAATGTATAATTTATAATAATCACATAATTGGAGAATTGATATGAATAATACTTCTGGCAATAAAGGTGGTACAGTTATAATTGAACCTGTATATCCCCATCCTATGCTTATACATATAAGCAGGCTGGCAGATGGCAATGAGAACATGCTGAGGGATGGCAGGGTATTTTTAAACCAGTATTATGACAAATATAACAATGCAGAAAATAATGCAGATGGCAGTATAGATAATGAAATGCTTCTGCTGCAGCTTGCATATGAGAAAAATATTGTAACTGCATTTTTTGAATGTAATAAAAGGGAACAGTGGCGCAAACGTGTTTTAATAGAGAAGTCAATTAACCTGCTTGTAAATTCTGTAGCTGAAAAATATGCAGTTATAGTTATAGAAAGCCTTATGTTTGCATTTGGCTGGCAGTTCCGCATTGATATTAACCGTAAATGGGAAGCCACAGAGGAGGAACGTGCTAATTTCCATGAGAAAACTGTATTTGAAAAGCGTCTACAGAATGATATGATTGGGCAGATACAGATTATCAATAATAACAGGAAAATTGATATTTCAGAATATATTGATGATGAAACAGGGCAGGGTACAAATGCAGGTACTGCACATAATAATACTAACAGCAGCAACAGCAGTATTCCAGATAGTGCAGCAGAAGAAAGCCCGGAACATTATAATGAAGATTATGGCACTGTAAACAGCCAGAGCCAGGAAACAGCCAGTAACAGAACACGGACAGGCAATGCCTCCAGAAAGGAGAAAGCTTTGCAGAAAAATAGCCAGAAAGAAAGTAATGCCAAAGCCAGCCAGGACAACGCTGCAGAAGATATACCAGACCCTGTAATGGAATATAAGAAGATGGAAGAAGCTAAGTTTTATAAGCATATGAATATAAGGAACAAGCGTGTTTTAAAGAAAGCTTTCCAGGGAAATGCTTCAAGCCAGTGCGAAATGGGTGATTATTATGCAGAAAAGGACGGAGGGCATCTTGACTACCAGGAGGCAGCGAAATGGTATTCTGCTTCTGCAAGGAAAGGCTATGAAAGGGCATCTTTTGAACTTGGCAAGCTTTATGACCAGAACCCGCCAGAAATTGAGGGTGCAAAAGATAAGGCAGTACAGATATACACCACTATGGCAGAACAAGGGCTTCCAACTGCACAATGTATTCTTGGCATGAAATACTGGTTCGGTGATGGTGTTGAAATAGATTTTAAAAAGGCAATAAACTGGTTACAGAAGGCAGCAGCACAGAAACATGATGCAGCAATAAGAAGCCTTGCGGATTTATATGCAGCAATAAATGATTCTGAAAATGCATACAGATGGTATAAAACCGGTGCTTCATATGGTGATGATTACTGCCGTAAAAAACTCAGGAATTATTAACAACTGACATTTTTACACCAATTCTGACATTTTAATATTTTCTCCTGCTTTAATATTTGTTAAAATAACCCCATAATAAATCTTGAAAGAGAGGGGTATAAATGAAACAGACAAAAAAGCGTCGGAAATATTTTTTTAAGCCTTGTATTACTGCTGTAACATTATCATCAGTAGTGTTATCAGGCATACCAGTACAGGGGCTTTCTGGCATTGTGAAAACTGCAAGCGCAGCAGGTATTCCAGCAGAAAGGGAAGACGGCACAATAGTTTACTTTGTAGACTGTGGTGACTATAATGTAACTACTGTATCAGAGGGAGACCAGCTTGGCACACATAACAGTGTAACAGACCAGGTTTATGGCAAAGACCCGGTAACAGGCTACAGCTGGGGTATTGATGATACAATTAGTACACCTGCTGTTAATGGAAGTTCAAATACTGGTGGTGTAGATACGGACTGGACATGGCCATACGAGTCTAATACGGCAGACGGAGTACCTAAGACTTCATCTAACCGCTATACAAAGAACCAGTTTGAAAAAGGCATTGAAACAAGGCATCTGGACTATAAGTTTGAAATTGAAAATGGTACATATTATATTGAGGCAGGTTTTGCAGACCCATGGGGATGTTCAAAAGAACCAGCAATTTACCTGAATAAAGACTAGAAAGATGAAAAACTGGTTTCAGAAGCATTTGATGTAGCAGCAGGAGTACCAGCAGTTACAACATTTACTGTTACAGATGGTGTGTTGTCATTAAATTTAAGAGGGAGCGGCACAAATAACCTTGCAATTAATTTAACATATATAATTATAAAGAAAGCGGATGCTGTTTCAATGGTTAAGACAGATTATGATGCATTAGATATTAAAGCAGAGGTATCTTCTGATATTACACTTCCAGTAACCGGCAAAGGCGGAAGCACTATTACATGGGTATCATCAAATCCAGATATAATAAGTGCAGATGGTAAGGTGGCTGTGCCAGAAGCTGGTGCAGGTGATGTGAATGTAACCATTACAGCCACAATTATAAATGGAACTGAAAAAATGGAGAAAAAATTTGAGGTAACAGTTATGGCAAAAAGTGATTTTACAGGATTATCAGATTTTAATATGGATGAAGTACAGGTAACAGACAGTTACTATGCCAATTCACTGGATAAAGAGAATAAATACCTTTTATCGCTGGACACAGACAGGCTGCTTGCAGGCTTCCGGGAAACAGCAGGCAGTATTGCAGGAATGTCACCTGATGATGTAACTAAATATATGAATAATGCTACACGTTATGGTGGCGGATGGGAGAATGCACTTATAGGCGGGCATACTCTTGGGCACTGGCTTTCTGCAATGGCACAGGCATATGCCAATAAAGGGACGGATGAAAGTGACAGGACAGAGATAAAAAAGACACTTGATGGTGTAATTGATGCGCTTGCAGACTGCCAGGCAAAGACAAATGGCACAGAATATGAAGGGTATTTATTTGGCGCAACACTTCCCAGCAGTACAGACTTTGATATACAATTTGATAATGTAGAAAAGGGGCTTGCAAATATTTCAACCCAGGCATGGGTTCCATGGTATACAATGCATAAAATACTTGCAGGGCTTATAACTACATATGAACTTGAGGACAATGGAACAGCTTATAATACAGCTAAAAAGCTTGGTGACTGGATTTATAACAGGGTTATAAAATGGGATGATTCTACACAGAGAACTGTACTTGGCATAGAATATGGCGGCATGAACGACTGCCTGTATGATTTATATGATATAGTTGCAGCAAAAGAAGGTAAAGAAGCAGCTTCCAGGTATGCAGAAGCAGCACACCAGTTTGATGAAGAAACACTTTTTAATAAAGTTTATAATGGTACAAAAAATGCGCTTGACAATACACATGCCAATACTACTATACCTAAATTTCTGGGTGCATTAAACAGGTATGAAACACTTGGTGATGGAAAATACCTTGAATATACAGAAAGTTTCTGGGATTATGTTGTAAACCACCACAGCTATATTACAGGCGGCAACAGTGAATGGGAGCATTTTGGTGCAGATAACGTGCTTGATGCTGAAAGGACAAACTGCAACTGCGAAACCTGTAACACTTACAATATGCTTAAACTTTCACGTAAGCTTTTTATGGTTACAGGCAAGCCAAAGTATACAAACTTTTATGAGAATACACTTGTAAATGCAATTATGCCATCACAGAACCCTGAAACTGGCATGAGCATGTATTTCCAGCCAATGGCAAGCGGCTACCATAAGGTTTTTGGCACAAAAGAAGATAATTTCTGGTGCTGTACAGGTTCTGGAATGGAGAACTTTACAAAATTAAATGACAGTATTTATTACCAGAAAGACAATAACATTATAATAGCACAGTATCTTGCTTCCGAAGCAGATTTTAAAGCAGGAAACATGAAGATAACCCAGGAAGGGGATTTATCAAAATCAGATACATTTACAATTACAGTAAAAGCACTTGGGCAGGGGGAAGTAAACGGAGGACTGAGGCTGCGCCTTCCAGACTGGCTTGCGGGTGAGGCAGCAGTAACTGTTAATGGCGAAGCTTATAAACCTGCGGTTAAAGAGGATTACGCTGTAATCCCGCAAAATATGGTTGTAGACGGGACAAAGATTACAATTACACTTCCAATGGAAACCAGGGCTTACAACCTGCCTGACAATGAGAATACATATGCCTTTAAATATGGCCCTTATGTGCTTAGTGCAAAGCTTGGCACAGACAAACAGGCACAGGGCACAACAGGTGTAAATGTTTCAATTTCAACAACAAAAGCTATAAATAACGACAGGGTACAGATTACATCAGCAGACAGTGTAGGACAATATATGGAAAATATCAGCAAGAACATGGTCAAAGCAGATGGAAAGCTTGAATTTACACTGTCAGGCACTAATAACAAGTATACATTTGTACCACATTACAGCCAGTACAAAGAAAGTTATGCAATATACTGGACATTTACAGTAGATGAAGAAGCAAGGGATTCAGGTGCAGTCCTTGAAGAGAAAGACAGGGCAAGGAAAGAAGCAGCAGTAACAGAAGCAGCCAGGCCAGGTTACGGCCAGGATGAGCTTGGATTTATTGAAAGCGGTGCAGGCTCAACAGGAAGCACAAGCCCTTGTTACCGTTTTGCCAATGCTGGCGGTTTATTTAAGTATGATTTTAAAGTAGCAGACAGTGGTGACAGTTACCTTATATGTACATTTGCCAAAGAGGAAGACGGAAAGACAATTAAAATAAGTTCAGGAAGCACAGTATTATTTGAAGGGGTACTGGACAGCAAGGCAGACAATGCAGAAATAATTAATCTTTCAGCTTCTGATACAGACAGCTACTACCAGGTAAAAGTCTTAATTCCGGCAGATGTTATTGCTGCCAATAAGACAGATACACGCCTTGCAGGCACAGAAACAGAGAAAGCAGAAAGCGGTTATACATTTATACCAGTTACATTTGAAAGTGCAAAAAGCGGTGAAGCTTCTGCAAAAATATGCCTTATGAATTATGTAATGAAAGCATATTCAAAGGACAATTCACTGGCAGACATAACATCTTCTACAGGAAAAGTTTCAAAAGACGGGGATGTATATACAATTAATTTTTCATATAAAGATACACCAAAGGCTAAATTTGAGATAGCAGACAGCAGAGGGTATGTTAGCATTGATGGAAATGCTATTGACGAAACAGCAGAAAAAAACCTTAAAGTAACAGGGCAGGTTACAACATATAACGTAAAAGTATATGCAGAAGACTTTGAAAGCTTTAAGGAGTATACAGTTAAAGCTGTTACAGATTTTGCAGGCATTGACAGCCAGCTAAAACCGTATCTTGCAGGAGGATATTCATTTGAAGGAAAGACAGATGGTGCAACAGCAGTAACAAAAGCGTTTACCCCTGTAGAAGCAGCCAATCCGGAATATACATATACAGAAGGCATAAATGGCAAGGCAATAAAGCTTTCTGGAAGTTATGGCTTATTACTTGGAAATGCAGATAAACTTGGTGAAAGCTATACAATAAGCTGGTGGATGAAACCGGACAGTATTGGAAGCGCAGTTGACCCAACATTTGCAGCAGGTACATTCAGCCCTGAATACTGGCTTAATGCAACGTTTGACGCTAAAATCTGGTCAAACCACAGCGGATATATTGAAACAAAAGCAGTAAATGCCTACCAGGCAGAAACATGGCAGCATGTGGCAATAACAGTAGACGGCACAGCAGAAGGCAGCTCCCCAGGGACAGTAACAGGAATATTATATGTAAATGGAGAGGCAGTATCAAAGGGTGATGTGGCAAAAGGCATAATGACAAACAGTGGTGCAAAACTCTACTTTGGTGTAAATGCATGGGATGCGTATTTTAAAGGCGCAGTAGATGAAATAATGTTATTTAGCAAGGTACTTTCAGAAGATGAAGTACATGCATTAAATGCCGGCATAGGTGTAAACTTTGTATCAGGCGGGGATGCTGTCAATAATAACAACAATAACAGCAGTAACAATAATAATAGTAGTAACAACAGTAATAACAGTAATGGCAACAGCAATACAGAAAAGAAAAACAATATAAAAATAAAAATACAAGGCACAGCAAATGGTGCAAAAAGCAGGACTGTAAAAACAGGGAGCAAATTAAAACTTATGGCAGATACTTCTGTAACATGGAAGTCATCGGATAAGAAAATTGCTTCAGTTTCAGGCAAGGGAATTGTTAAAGTAAAGAAAAAGGCAGGAACAGCCAGAATAACTGCAGTTTCCCAAAAAGACAAAAAGCAGAAAGCAGAAATCACTTTAAATGTAATTAAAAAAGCGAAGAAAAATAAAGTGCTTGAACTGCAGAAAACAAAATATACACTTGATAAAAAAGGTGCAAAAGTACAGATAAAAGTAAAAAAACTTACTAAAGATACTACAGATATGCTTGAATATAAAGTAATATCAGGCACAGCTAATGTAAAAGCGGATGTGTATGGTATAATTACTGTTAAAGCAAAACCTGGAAGGAAAGCGAAAAAGGCTAAAGTAAAAGTTACTTGTGGAAAAGCATCAGAAGTAGTGGATATTATAATAAAAGCATAGAATAACTTATATTTATTTTAGCAGAAAACATTCCATAGAAGGGGCGCTTGGACATGCCTCTGTATGGAATGTTTTTATTTACTGGCTATACTATATTTTATATACTTCTCTGTACAATCCTTGTTTCATATCCTTTGTTAAATATTTCCCTGTTAGCTGCTTCAACTTTGTTATAATCATCATAAACGCCATGGTATACGCCATAATGGTTATTATTATTTGGTACTATTATACTGTCAATACCATCAGCCTGTAAATTCTGTGCGAGGTTTTTAGCATTTTCATAATGCCTGAATAAACCGATTTCAACCCAGTACCCGTTTGTTTCGTTTCCCGTTACATCTGCACCGCTTACTGTTTCAATTATTCCATTTGCAATTGCCTGTGCAACTTCTGGGAACTTTAAATCAAATATATTATTATCTGCTTCTGTATTTATAAATCCAGCTTCAACAAGGGCTGCTGGCATTTTAGTACGTCTTAAGACTGCTAAATTTTTCCGTTCTTCAACGCCAATATTCTTAAATCCTGTTTTAGCAAGTTCACTGTTTATATTTTCTGCAAAAACGGCTGGAATCCCGCTGTTGTCATAAACAAGTGTCTGGATGCCTGAATACATATCAGGTGATGTACTTGAGTTCCTGTGGATTGATATAAAATAATCCGCATCGCTTTCATTGGCTATACGTGCTTTTTGTGCAGGGCTCTGGTAAATATCAGTAGTTCTTGTATATAAGACATCAACCCCCCTGTTTTCCAGGATATTTCCAACAGCAAGTGCCAGGTTTAATGTATCATCCTTTTCCCTTCTTCCATTAAATGAAGCGCCGTTATCATATCCCCCATGTCCGGCATCAAGCATAACTGTTGCCATATAACCCCTCCAGTTATATTGTTAATGTTATTATATGACTGAAGTACCAGGTTTGTTACTGCAAATTATAAAACAGCATCAAGTTTTTCCATATTGCTTTTCTTCAAATCAAATGATGAATGTACATATTTATTAAGTGTCATATTTACATTGGAGTGCCCAAGTATTTCGCTCAGGCTTTTTATATCAAAACCAAGTTCAACACAACGGGTAGCAAATGTATGGCGCAGGACATGGAAATTTACCTGTGGAAGCCCGCAGTCTTTAAGGATATTCCTGAACCTTGCCTGCATAGTCCTGGGTTCTGTAAACTTTTTACTGTCGCCTGTAAGCACAAATGCACTGCCTTTTGACTTAAAACAATATAATATTTCTTTAAGAAAACCTGGCAGCGGTATAATTCTTTTAGAAGACTCACTTTTAGGCTTGTCAATTATAACTTTTGTTTTCTGGCTGCAATTAGAATAATCTTCTATACGCTGTAATGTCTTTGATACCTTTATAAAGTTTTCTTCAAGGTTAATATCTGACCATTTAAGGGCACAAAGTTCACCAATCCTTATACCAGTGTAAAGGCTTATAAGCACACCAAGCTTTGTAAGGTCAGTATTATAAAAAAGATATTCTGTAAGAAGCTCCTGTTCTTTCTTGCCAAGTACCTGGATATTTTTAACAGGTTTTTTAAGCTTAATATTATTAACAAGGCATTGTACCTGTATATTATTAAGAGCAGCATATTTAATTACTGATTTCAGGACAGCAGTAATATCACCTGCTGTTTTATTTGAAAGTCCTCCATTGCCATCTAGCCTGCCATATTTTGTAAGATAGATAATATATTCCTCAATAGTTTCATTAGAAATATTTTCTATATGCATACCATCAAAATAGGGATTGAGGTATTTAGTTATAATGCGTTTGTACCTGGAATATGTTGATTCCTTAATATTTACTTTCTGCATGTCCAGCCATTTTTGTGCAACACTGCAGAAACTGGAATTCTGTGTTTTCTTTAAATATTGTGTGTCCATTCCGTCACCTGCCGGCATAAGGCTTCTCTGCTTCTGCCTGGCTTCACAGTATGTCCTTGCATAAATATAGCCATACTGTATTCTGCCGTTTTCGTCATGCGACTTAACATAACGTGCTTCCCACCTTCCATCCTTTCTCTTGTAAATATTTCTTCCTTTTTTTGGCATAATGTCCTCCATTCTGAAATGTTAAATTATATTATCCAGAAAAACATAAGCTGTAAATTTGGATAGCTGTGTCTGCTGGATAATATGCCCATAAGCAGGGTTTGTTATAACTGTAACAATTTTTATAATGCAACATTAAATATGGCATGGCTATATTTGATGAGATGGTTTGTGTTTGCGTTTGTGCATGACGGACGGTTTTTAGTGCCAGAGCCAGAATATTCCATACAGGAAAGCATGTCGCAGACATGGCTTTTGTACGCATTCCGCTACGTTAAGCCACGCAGCGGCACATTAAATATCCGGCTTAAATGCCGACGGGCTTAAAGTACCCCTGTATGGAATATTACTGGCATCTGGCACGCAAAACCTGTTATCGTAAATTTGCAATAAAACATAAAATAATAAGATAATTGGAAAATATCCCATATCTAATCTGTTATGGTAGTTTTTATAAAACATAAGCCAGAATTTGTTAAGATACATTGACACAAGACCGGGGAGATATAATGATTTAGAAATTTATTGTTAAACCAGACAGGAGGTAAAAATGAAAATGAAAAAACAAATTCTGGCACTTACTTTAGCATTGTGTCTATGCAGCCCTTTCCAGCAGACAGCATACGCATGGCAGGGAAATCCTTTGGAACAAGATAAGGCTCTTACGAAAAAAACGGCGGACGAATCAGTTACCTATATAGCAGAGTATACTGAAACAGATGTCTATAATGCTATAATTAAAATGAAAAATATATATCCAGATGGAATGACCTGGAATTTGGAAGAACCTTATAGTGATGAAAATTGGTATTTTAAGAATGGTCATCTATTTGAAGGTTTGGATTATTACGAGATAGCCTGCGGCGCTTTTGCTTATGGACTTAGTGATATGGCATTTGGTTGTTTACCAACCAAGGGATATTCAATAGATGAGGTTAAATTTGAGGATATAAGAGTGGGAGATGTCTTGGGAGTATATAATAACCAGGGTGGCAGACATGCCATAATTGTGCTTGATACCAATGATGATGGCGTAGTTGTTGCCGAAGGAAACGCAAGTGGTAAAGTACGTTGGGAGAAGAAAAGGTCTAAAGACTATATAATGGAAAGAATATTCATGTATGAAACCCGCTATTCAGAAAGCTATAACAGATATATTCTCTCAGATAACCTGGACACTGTAGAAACGGTGACATCAGGTGCTGTATCAAAGTATATAACGAAATTCACACAGGCAGATATTTATTATTATATAAGCAAGTTAAAACGTTTTAGCCAACATACAGAAGGAAAATATGAAGAGGGAAAGACCTGGACTGATGATAAGCCTTATAGTAGTGGTACAGGGGCTTATATATGGAATGGTAATGGTAAACACAGTTCTGGCAATGCGGCTTTTGCTTTTAAACTTAATGATGAGTTATTTGGCTGTTTACCTGGCAAGGAGTATGCGAGGGGTGAGTTTAAGTTTGAGGACATAAAAGTTGGGGATATCCTGCAATTAAATAATGATACTGACAGTGTAGTTGTGTTTGAAGTTGGTGATAATGGTGTGGTTGTTGGAGAGGGAAATTATAATGGTAATGGCAAGATAAGCTGGGGAAGGGAAATATCTAAAGATAATATAATGAACCATGCTACCCATTATTATACCCGTTATCCTGAAAAATACGTTGTAAATGAAAACCTAAAACCTGATAAACAGACAGAAATACCATCTGTTACTATTCCAAGAGATAATGTAGGTAAAAAAGTTACTGTTAATAATATTAATTATGAAATAACGTCTATAGAAGGTACAAAGACAGTAAAGGTTACAGGTGTTGAAAAAAGTATTAGAAAAGTGATAATCCCTTCGGTTGTTGTGATTAATGGAAACAGCTACAAAGTTACAGCTATTGGTAATGATGCATTTAAATCTGACGGAATTCTTGCAAAAGTTAAAATTGGTACAAATATTAACAGTATTGGCGAAAATGCGTTTAGTGGCTGTAAAAATTTAAAAGACATTACGATAAAGTCTGATAAGCTGGCGGCTGGCAATGTTGGCAGTAATGCTTTTAGAGGAATAAACAATAATGCAATAATTAAAATGCCTAAGAGTAAAATTAAGACATATAAAAAGATTATCAGAAACAGAGGTGCAAGTAAAAATGTCAAGTTTAAAATAATTTCTGGATAATTTAATATGTAATATATAACAGAACAGCATAAAAACTAATAAATGGTGAGGGAAATAGATTAAATTTATTTCCCTCACTGTTTTTTTGTTTTATATGCATAAGTTTTAAAAGTTCTGTAGTTTCTATCCAGCCATTTGTATTTGCATTTACGTCCATTTCATAAATTTCCAGTTATTATGTGCTGGGCAGGCTGGCAATTCCAAATGTGCTTCCATGAAAAAAACACGTTTTTGCTGGTTCTGGAACAGAAACCGTCCGCTAATCCACACAAACATAAGATAACTGTATATTATCCTGTATACAGTTTAATGTACAGGAATTTATGAAACGGACGTGCCAGGAAACACTAAAATTATTGAAATAAATCTGCTTTTTTGTTATAATTGCAATATGAAAATAAACAATAATTTAGAACAGCATACTAGATTTACTTATTCTGTCTATTGATAAAATTATAAAAAAACAAACGGATAGATAAATAACATATTTGTTATAATAAAAGAGAAAGGAAGTGATACAATGCTTAAAATATATTTTGGAAGCCACCCTGATGAAATATACAATACAAATTTATATTTCAAAAATATTTACAAAGACGAATGGCTTTCTAATGATTTTGTAAAAAGAATGATTAAAGAAATAGATAATTCTGATGTTATAAATAATAATGCTATAAAAAATGATATTTTAGGCACATTTCCTCCAACAGGTCTTTCAGGAGGGGTTAAAACTCTTATATTGATTTTTTTTAACCCTAAAAAGATTTTCAATATATCTAATTGTGGAGATAATTGTATTCCTTTTCTTTTTGAAATAGCAAAAAAAATAGAGGAGTCTTCAAAAATAAATAAAAAAGATATAACTGTCTGTTTACATCATTTTTTGAGATTACAAGATGGTATGGCTGTAAAAGTGATTAATGATAAAAAGAGAAAAGTTATTTCTGACCCAATAGAGTTTTTAATGCTTGCTAATGATTATTTAAGGAGAAATTGAATGTATGGAAAAATTGATATTGAAATAAAAAATGCCCGTACTTCTTTTAAATTTACTCTTGAAAGAAATATAACTATAATACAAGGCAATAGTGCAACTGGTAAAAGCACTATGATTGATATGGTTAGAAGTTATGCAAACGAAGGTAAAAAAAGCGGGGTACGGCTTAAATGCAATAAAGAATGTAGAATCCTTGAAGGCAGAGATTGGGAAATGATAATGGATAATATCCATGACAGCGTAGTTTTTATTGATGAAGGCAATTCGTTTATATCATCAATAGATTTTTCCTCAAAATTAAAACAATCTGATAATTATTATGTTATTGCAACTCGTGAACCATTATTTGGACTGCCCTATAGCATAAATTCTATTTTTGAAATCATAACAAAAGGCAAAAAACATTCTTTAAAGAAGTTGTATGATAAAATTTCTATTAATGATTTTGAACAGGCAAAGGGCTATTCTATTATTACTGAAGATAGTAAATCAGGATTTGAATTTTTTTGTGAAGTAGAAAAAAACACTACTTCGGCAAAAGGTAAAAGCAATATAATTAAGGAATTGAAAAAGAAAAAGGGTAAAAACAATTTAGTTGTAGCTGATGGTGCGGCATTAGGCTCTGAAATAGATGCTTTATTTCAATATAGCAGTAAAACTAAAGGAAATGTTATTTTTATGTTACCTGAATCTTTTGAATGGATGATATTAAAATCAGGACTAATTCAAAGAGCAGATATTGAAACTATTTTGAAAAATACATCTGAATATATACATTGCGAAAAATACGTAAGCTGGGAAAGATATTTTACAGATTTATTAATAGAAAGCACAAAAGATAGTGAATATATGAAATATGATAAAAGCAAATTAGCTGGTTATTATAAAAAACCTGTGAATATTAGTAAAATATTAGACTCAATAAAGAATTAAATAGTATTTATGGATAATTTTATTACATTAAAATTTTTTTAAAAGTAATTACGGGAAGTGTTTAATTTAACTTTTTTAATATATGGGTTACAGTCGTGTATATATACCTGATGTTTAAAGGGATTTTATTTGAGAGAATAAAAACTTATAGAATTAAAATTTGAAAGAGGGCTTTATTATGACTAGAACTTTTATAATTAAGGATGACCAGACTCCTACACAGGAGCAGTTGGAGGAAGTCAGGGCGGCTGCAGAGAGGGAAATTCAATTTGATGAAGATTCCCCAGAACTGTCGCCTGCAATGTATAAAGCGTTCAGATGTTCCATAGTGAAGCGTAACAGTAAAAAGGAGAATGCATAGAAATTAAAACAGAGCGGCGGATATATGTGCTGGTTATCCCGCCGCCCTGTTTGTTATTGTCCTTTATGCACTTTAATTTTGCTATAGGTGCTCTTGAGATAATATGTAACAGAAAAGCATAAAAGCTAGTAAACAGTGAAGGAAACAGACTAAATTTTATACTTTTTCCTCAGTTTCTGTAGTTTCAGGCCACAATAAATAAGCAGATAAAGCTCCAGCAGTGCCATGACGCCAAAGAATACAGTGAATACGTCTGCAAGAGGGTCACTGGTTTCCATGCTTCTGAATAAATTCGGTAACACACAACAGAGAAAGATTATCATAATTGGCAATAACCGGGTTTTTATCACATGGTCTATTAGATTTAGCCTTGATTCGTTATCAGAGAAAATTTCACTATCCTGTTTACAATCTGTTTCTGAGGAAGGTTTACGGAAATACAGCCACCCAAGGCACCTGCCAATATATTCCCAGCCATAATCCCTGAAAATCTGAAAATAATTGCTGGTTTCCGCATTGTTTTTATAATCCAGTTGGTACGCTACATCTTCTGGCATACATTTCTCAAAAACGTATAAGCATGGCGGAATCATTCTTGATAATTTCCAGCCGTTTTTATGTTGGTTGTGCAGCCAGGCTTCTTCTTCCTCATAATCCGCTATGGTAAAAAAGCGTATTACTGTTTTGCTGCCATTCATTTATTTCCACTCCTTTGCTGTTTTTATACAAACGTTCTATACGGTTAATTTCAATATCCAGTACTTCCCTTCCAAGTCCAGTAATCCGGTAAAGCTTCCTTTTTTCTTCTTCCCTTTCAAAAGCAATTAGTCCATCTTTTTCCATTTTAGAGAGTGTTCCGTACATCGTCCCTGCACTGATAATTAATTTCCCGCCTGTCATTTGTTTGACCCGCTGGCTGATTCCATAACCATGCTGCGGTTGCTGGAGACAGAATAAAATATAAAAGCCGCTTTCTGTCATAGGTACATAAATCCGTTTGATTTTACTATCCATAGGCATCTCCACTATTCCACCCCCGGTATATCGGAGTCCGATATACATATTATACCGAGCTCCGGTATAGTTGTCAAGAGCTTTCCGTCAAAAGAGGCAGGGATTTTATTCCCTGCCGCATTTGTCCTTTTATGTGAAAATGATTTCTTTATCCACAATCTCCAACGCACAAGCTTTTCAAAGTATTATAGAAATTTTTATTTTATACTTTCCCATAACTGGCTCTGTAATACAATATCCCATATTGTGTCTGATAAAAGAGGTTTTAAGAAAAATTTAACCAGCAAAACTATTATTAAAATAATAACGGGTTCATATTTTATAAAAGTATTTTTAAAATTACCAGATATTTTAAATGGCAATTTAAATGAAAATAGTTTTCCAATGTAATATCCTAAAAATGTTCCAAATGTATTAGTAATTAAATCATCAATATCTGTAAGCCTGAAAGTGAATATCTGTAGTATTTCAATAATAACTGATACTGCAAATCCCACCAATATAGTTTTCTTTAATGAACGGTATTCTGTCCATATAGCAGGTACAAGAAATCCCATAGGTATAAATAAAATAACATTAAGTATAGTGTTTATAATATACCCTGCTGGATTATTAATAATATCTGCTAATGGTATTAAATTAAAACTAAAATCAACTCTTATTGTATTATATGAAGGAATACCCGTTATAGAAAAAACTGCCATACAATAAAATGCAAATAAAAAAACCATGATAACTTTATTTAAATTATTTTGTTTAAATAAAGTATAATTTAAAATAAGTATAGATGGAATAATAAAAATTAATGTTGATAAACACTCTATTCCAACAGATAGCAAATAAACCATTACTATTTCCTCCAGATTTTTTAATATTATATATAATTTACCATATGCATATTTATAGTCCTATTAACATTTCTTTAAAATTTGTTTAAAATTTACTTTCATTATTATATAGTTTTGAAAAATTTTGAGTTTCATCACCACAAAAAATATAACAAAGGAGTGTTTTTTACAAAAATTTATATTCCAGGTGCTTTATGGCATACTTCATAGTAATAAAGTACATTTAAGCGGAATTGCACGTTCACTTCCTTTCTGGTGTAAGGGATGGCAGTATTGGTGAAATAAAAAAGGATACCGTTTGTGTCTGCCTTGGACAGGTGGAAATTTTATGATATACTGTTAAATATAGTAATATTAAAAATTTGGAGGAATAAATAATTATGGCTGTTTATGAAATTGTGTTTAGTCCAACTGGAGGGACAAAAAAGGTTTCAGGTTTTTTTACAAAACCATTCTGCCAGGAAAGTACATATATTGATTTGTCCAGAAGGGACATAGATTTTTCTGCATTTTCATTTAGTAGTGCAGATATATGTATAGTATCTGTGCCTTCTTATGGCGGGAGAGTTCCAGATATTGCGGTAACAAGGCTTATACAGTTAAAAGGAAATAATGCCAGGGCAGTCCTGGTTGTGGCATATGGGAACAGGGCTTATGAAGATACTTTAGCTGAATTACAGGATGTAATGGAGAACGCAGGATTTGTATGTGCTGCTGCCATAGCCGCTGTTGCAGAACATTCTATTATGCGCCAGTTTGCAACTGGACGCCCTGATGCGCAGGATGAAAAGGAACTTGCAAGTTTTGCTGTAAAAGTCCATTCTAAAATAGGGCAGGAGGGTGTACAGGATAGCTTAAAACTGCCTGGGAACCATCCTTACCGCACTTATAATGGTGTGCCGTTAAAACCAAGTGCGGATAAGTCCTGCCAGAAATGTGGTGCCTGTGCAAGTGAATGTCCTGCCGGGGCAATACCACCTGATAATCCTTCTGTAACAGATACTGGAAAATGTATTTCCTGTATGCGTTGTATATCTGTCTGTCCACAAAATGCGAGAAGCCTTAATAAAGCAATGCTGGCAGCAAGCAGCATAAAACTAAAAAAAGCCTGCAGCGGACGCAAAAATAATGAACTCTTTTTATAAATAAATGCGGGGAGGGGGAATTTCCAGTTATCTTTTTTGGGTGGACGGACGCAGGTTTTCTGTGTCCAGCATAAACATATTCCATTCCAGGGCACGCTTCCGCTACGTTAGCTCACGCAGCAGTGCATAGTATCCCTGTGGCATGAAAGTAACTTATGTTCCTTCCATGCCACTTAAGACGGGATACAAACACTGGCGGAGCTAAAGTGTCCCTGTCATGGAATAATGTTTAGCTGGAACACGTAAAACCTGCTGTATCCTGGCAAAATTACAGAAAACAGTTTGATGTTATAACTGGAAATTGTGGTGGGGTGAAATGGTTTAGACAGACGGAAGCTTGATATTATCCTTTTGGTATTTTCGTAATTTCCAGTTATTTATTTTGTGTTTTATTGTAAACTTATGATGACAGGTTTTGCGTGCCAGATGCCATCAATTATTCTGTTAAAGGGATACTATGCACTGTTGCGAGGCTCTGGCATTAAAAACCGTCCGTCAATCCACAACCAGCACAAGATAACTGTAAATTATCTATATATACAATGTAATAGGGTTATGTTATAATTGTTCTAACAGTAACAGGATATGTATTATTGTGTTTTAATAAATATATGGACAGTGAGAGGAGGTATTATATTTTGCCAGAACAGATTGATAAAAGGATAACACGTATTTTAGAAAAGTTTGAGGAAATACGGGGGTGTACTTCATGCATGAATGAAGATTTAAACTGGACTGCCCCAATGAGTGAGAAGAAAGTGGCGGCTTATGAGAAAAAGAAGGGTATACGGCTTCCAGAGGAATACAGGCGTTTTATCACTTCTATAGGTGCAAATGGAAATAAACTTTTTTATGGGATAGCGCATCTGGACATGCAAAAAAAAGAGGGGTGTATTCCAGAAAATCCTTTCCCGTTTACTCTTGATAATTTCCCATTATTTCTTTATATGACAGAAGAGGAACTGGACAATTTTGATTATGATGCTGCATGTTCTGGCTTTTTGTATCTTAATACTGAAGGGTGCGGAATGGACAGCATACTGGTTGTTAACAGCACAGACCCGTCGGTTTATGGCACTGTCTGGTTTTTTGACTTTGCAAATGATTTTGGTACTTTACCAATGCGTGATAAAAAGACAAACAAGCCTTTTAGTTTCCTTGACTGGCTGGAATACTGGGCAGAACGGGAAGCAACAGACGGTGATGGTTTTACATTTGCAGATACTGCACCAGTCCCGCCACCACCAGATAATCCGGATATTACTGGCAGGAAAATGGGCTGGATTAAATAACAGGGAAGCAAGGATTTTTATGCATAGAATAGCGGTTATATCAGATACACATGGCATGTTAAGGGAAGAGGCTATGCAGCAGGTACAGGCTTGTGAAGCTGTATTACATGCCGGGGATATTGGCGGGCAGGATATTATACACAGACTGCGTGAAACAGCACCTTTATATGTGGTAAAAGGCAACGTTGACAAGGAACTGGCAGATATGCCGGAAGAATTATATTTTACACTTTATGGGTTTAATTTTTATATGGTGCATAACAGGAAACATATAAAAGCAGATGCTGGCATGGCGGATATAGTGGTTTATGGACATTCACATATATATAAAGAAGAGTATATAGGGGATGCATTATATTTAAACCCTGGAAGCTGCGGGCCCGGGCGTTTCAGGCTTGCAATTACAATGGCAGTAATAACACTGGACGAAGAAAGCCATACATTTAGTGTAGAAAAGATTAACTGTATTAAAGCAGGGGCAAAGGGTAAAGTCCAGGCAACAGGACAAAAAGATATGTATATGCTTGTTAAAAATGTAATAAAAGATATGGAGGCAGGAAAGAACATTTCTGTAATAGCAGCAAAAAATGGTGTGCAGGAAGAACTTGCAGAAAAAATATGCCGTATTTACAGCACACATCCAGGAATAGATGTGGATGGCATATTAAACAGGCTGGATATATGGAATTTGTAATATAAAGGCTGACTGGCAAGCTGGCTGCCTGCAGGAATATGGATATTTACCTGGTTATGGAGGCACAGATATATGACAGAGAAGGAACAGATAGAAAAGGAATATAAACAGACTTTAGATATGCCCCATTCAAAGGCACGCAATGATATTTTATATAGTTTAACCTGCCGGGCTGATATTATAAAAGACCACCATTTACAGAAGTATTTAAGATGGATGTATGCTAGTGAGCTTATGAGGTGTGGTGACCAGGGCAAAGTATTTCCTGTTGTTGCAGAATATATTGCACTGCGTAAGGAAGAGGAAGAATGGTGTCCTCCTGGAGGCATTGATGGCATTGAATATATGGCTGACTACTGTATGGAAATTTTATGTTACCTGCCGCAGATTTCTTTGGCACAGGCGGAGGATATAATAAAAACATTAGAAGAAATGGTGGTTTTTAACAGGTATGGCAGAAGGCTTTATTACCAGCGCATGTTCAGGTTTTATTCTGTAATTGATACATATAAAGCACTTGAATATTACTATCTTTTTAAAAATACAAGGCGTGATATAGTTTCAGACTGCCGGGCATGTGAACAGGCAGATATTACAAGGCTGTTTTTCAGGATGGGTGATATGGAAAGGGCAGACTGGTTTGCAAAGCCTGTACTGGATGGTACACTAAAGTGCCATGATGTCCCGCGTAATGTCTGGCTGCTTTATTTGCAGCGTGCCCTTGATTACAAAGACCTTGCAAAAGCAGTACCGCTTGCGGGGTCACTATACAGGACAAGCGTAATAAATGACCCTACAGACCTTGGATATTTTGGAGGGATAATGCGCTGCTTTGCATTTACAGACCCTTCAAGGGCAGAGATGCTGTTAAAAAAATTCCTGGAAAACTGGGAAGTATTATGGGATAAGGAAAGATGGTTTTCATTTCTTATTGGTTCATGGACTGTATGCCATGAGTGCGCCATGAATAAAGATACAATACAAGTCCGGAATATTAATAATAAAGTACCATTCTGGAATGAAAATGGTATTTATAATATAAAAGAAATGGAAGATTGGTTTTATAATGAAGCCCTTAAAATTGCGGGATGTTTTGATAAACGCAATGGCACAGGTTTTTATACAGATGAATTTGAAAGGGCAGTATATTCAGCCAGTTATAAAGAAGGACAGCGTTTCTGGCTGGTGGAAATATAATGGAAAAGGGAGGCTGCATTTATGGGATTATTTTTAGAAACTGCAATAATAAAAGGGAGAGGATTATTTCCTGTAAGAAAGTACCTTAAAAATATTGCTGCAAATAGTAATAATTATGGCATAGTGCCAGAAAAATGTATTATGGCTGCAAATAAAGCAGGTACAACATTGCAGTTTAACGAAGATACAACAGGTTTTGAAAAACTTGCTGCTGATTTGTCAAAAGAGGCAAACGGGACAGTCCTGCTTTGTTATATTTATGATGATGATTTCTGGGGTTATTCACTTTATGACAGAGGGCAGGAAAAGGATGTATTCTGTCCTATACCAGATTACTTTGGGGATGTGGATGAAAAAGATGTCCTGAAAATGGCAGGTAATGCAGAGGTATTATCAGAAGTATTTAATATACCATCTGCAAGGGTCTGCCGTTACTTATATTTCTGGGAGGATTTGGAAGGAAATGCGGATGAAAAGGCATATCCAGATGACCAGTATGGTTATGGTACATGGCAGATGTACGATTTTATAAAAGCACTTGGATTTGCAGTACCAGAAGAAGAGAAGGAACAGGTGAAGGAAGAAGAACAGGTTATAGAGGAAGCACAGGTGAAGGAAGAACAGGTTACAGAAGAATGGGTTAAAGAAGAGGAACAGGCAGGTTTCCAGCTTCCTGCTGTGCCAGAAAACAAACAGGACAGCCGTTACCATTTCCAGGTAAACCTGGGTGGAATGTTAGATATACTGTCAAACCATTTATATAAAAGCCCTGATGTATTTATAAGGGAGCTTTTGCAGAATGGTGTGGATGCCATTACAATGCGCCAGAAGAAGCAGCCTGGATGGAATGGCGGTGTTATTACAATTAATGTTGTGACAGGCAGGAGGATGGAATTCCATGATAATGGTTCAGGGCTTAATGAAGAGGAAATCCACCGTTTTCTTGCTGTAATAGGACAGTCTTCCAAGACACAGCTTGTAAACGGGCAGATACCAGAAGACTATATTGGCAGGTTTGGCATAGGGCTTTTATCATGTTTTATGGTATCAGACTCTATAGTGGTACATACAGTACCGGCAGATGGAAGCCAGGCGCATGTCTGGACAGGGCTTCCAGATGGTACTTACACGTTAGAACCGCTTGATATGGATTACCTTGCATACAAGGCAGAGGGTGTTACAGGAACAACAGTTATACTGGAGGCGAAGAAAGGCAGTGAACATTATTTCCAGAAAGAAAAAGTTGCAGAACTTGCCAGGTATTACGGGCTTGCACTTCCAGTACCTGTATATTTATCTGGAAATCCTGAAAGGCTTAACAATGTGCCTGCCGATTTTTCAGGTATAAGCAGAAGCCAGCTTTTATCATTTGGAAACTGGCTTTTTGGCGAGGAATTTATTGAAGCAATACCTGTACAGACACCACATCTTAGCGGTGTTGCATATATTTTATCTTACCGCACAGACCCGTCAGTTAAAAACGGCCACCGTATATATTTAAAACAGATGCTTCTTACAGAAGAAGGAAATACACTGCTGCCTCCGTGGGCATTTTTTATGCGCTGTTTCTTAAATACAAGAAACCTGCGCCCTACGGCATCACGTGAAGACTTTTATGAAGATAAAGAGCTTGGGGAGGCAAGAAAAGAATTTGAGGACTGTGTAAGAAGATACCTGGAGAAAATGGCACAGGAAGACTCACAGAGCCTTTCTAATATTGTAAATATACATTCACAGGCTATTAAATCAATGTCTGTATGGGATGACGGGCTTTTCCGCCTGTTTATAGATTACCTGCCATTTGAAACAAGTGAGGGGACACGTACAGGGCTGTATTTAAAAAATGCCGATGAGGCAGAATGGATTAGTTCTATCCCAAGGTTTAAACAGTTAAAGCCTCTTTTTATGGCACAGGGCAGGCTTTTAATATGTACAGGTTATACAAGTGATGAGGAACTGGTAAGAAAACTTGCTAATATGTTTTCACTTCCTTTAGAACCATTCCAGGAAGAAAGCATGAACCTTGTATTAGAAGAGCTGCAGCCATTTGAATACCAGCGTACAGAATTTCTTGAAATTGCCGCAAGCCAGGTATTAAGGGAATTTGACTGCAAGGCAGAAATACGGCGTTTCCTTCCGATGGATTTGCCAGTGCTTTACTCAATGAGCGATGAAGTACAGTTCTTAAGGCAGTTACAGTCAGCAAGGGAAAGCAGCAATAATATATTTTCAGATGCATTGTCTTCTTTGATTAACAGTGTAGAGGAAAAACCGCTTGCCACATTGTACTTAAACCTTAACAGCCCGCTAATACAGAGGCTTTCACAAATAACATCCAAATCTCTGGTAAAAAGCATTGCCAGGGTGCTTTATGTGCAGGCGCTACTTGCAGGGGGGCATCCGTTAAGGGGCGGTGAATTAAAAGTTTTAAACCAGGAGCTTTTAAAACTTGTGGAATATAATTTATAGGCAGGATAAGGTATTATAGCAATAATATGGGGAGGAATATAAATTGGGATATAGAATTGATACAAGTGAGGTTTTTAATAAAATACACAATATAACCCCAGGGCCAGAACAGACAGCAGCATATATAGAAGAAATAAGAAAAGCAGATATGGCAGGCGACCCATATGCAAGTTTAAGCCTGCGTGCCAGCATGGCTGTTTTTGTGCCATTTTTTGATGATGCAACAAAGGTTCTGCCATATTGTGCTGAATTTTTCCAGATAGCAGAAGAGCATCCAGAAGCAGCCACTACATATGACCGTTTTACAGTTGCAAGGGAAGCGGCTTCCCTTGCTATTGTACTGCCGCAGATAGAACTTCCAATATGTGAAAAAATGTTTGGGGAAATGGGGGAAGTGGCAGGAAAGTTAAGGTGTGGTGCAGTCCGGCGGCTGCATATGCTCTGTACAGAATTTTATACATATATAGATTTGCAGAAAGCCCAGGAACATTATGATATATTTAATAATGAGAAAATGGGCAGTTATTCTGCATGTACTGCATGTGAACAGCATCTTAAAGTCTGGTATACATTAAAAAAGGGAGAAGTACAGCTTGCGCATGATATGGCAAAAAGGATATTTAGCGGAGGACTGGAATGTCATGATATTCCCTGGCATACATATGCAGTTTTTCTTGAACACTATATGGATGAAGGCACTCTGGATAAACATACGGCATTTGTTAAAAAGTTAATGCAGGGAGGGTGCAGGGATGTAAGTGACCTTGCAAATGCCGGGACAGTGCTGCGCTGTATGGCAGAAATCAATATTGAAAAGGGGTTAAGGCTTTTACAGCAGTACTGGCACTGGACAGTTAATATGTGGAACGGGCAGGCACTTTATTTCTTCTATAAGGGCGCATGGTGCTGCTGCCGTAAGGCAAATTCCAGCGGCAAATGCAGGGCATTATATCCGCCGCAGGGGTTAAAACTGGAAGCTGGCACTACAGAATTCTTTGAAGAATGGTTTTATAATAAAGCTGTAAAGTCAGCAGAAAAGTTTGACAAGCGCAATGGCACAGACTTTTATATGAAAGATTTGGGGCGTGTATAAATTATTGTATTTAGGAGAGGAGAATAAAAATGGCAGCAAGGTATTTTGATGGAGAAGCTATGTCAATTATTATAAATTTACTTCAGGACGGGGAGGAAAAGGCAGCTGCCCTTAAAGATTATATAAAAGAGGCAGACGAAGCAGGTGAAGCATATTACCAGCTTGTATGGCGCTATGACTATGCGTACCAGGCATATTTTCATGGAGACCCTGTAAGTGCTATGCCAATAGCGGCAGAATTTGCGGAAATATACGAAAAAAACCCGCATGCACTTGACAGTGTGCCAGATAACGGCGGGGCAGAGTCTTACCTTATGATTACGCAGATGGGACTTGACAATATTGTGGCACTTCCACAGATTCCTATGGAACAGTGGGAAGAGATGATGGACAATTTCCATGCCCTTGTTAAAAGATTTAACATAGGGCACAGGGTGTACTGGTGGCAGCTTGCACGCTTCTGGCAGTATATAGACAAAGAAAAAGCATTCCAGTATTTCCAGAGGTTCTGGAAAACAGGAAGGGACGGGCTGTCTGACTGCCGGGCGTGTGAGCGCTCTTATGCCGTACATATGTCATTACTTGCAGGTGACAGGAAAGCAGCGGATGAATATGCTAAGCCACTAAAAGCAGGGCGTACAAATTTCTGTAACGATGCACCAAAGCTTTTCAGGTATTATTACCTTGAAGATGCGCTTGACAGAGGGGATTTAAAAGAAGCCACAGTTTATGCAAACCAGTTAAATGTTAAAATGGAAAAGCGTATACATGATTTAAGCTTCTTTGGTGCTGTAATACGGTGCTTTGCATATACCAATATGGACAAAGCCCTTGAGAAGTTCCAGATTGGAATGGGAATGGTACTTGGGTTATGGGACCAGATTAAAGTTTATGACTTCTATAAAGGAGCATATGTATGTTTCCATGAACTTGCCAGAACTAAAGATACAGTTGCACTAGACCTGCCAAAAGAGTTCCCACTGTACCAGGAAGACGGCAGTTATAGCTGCAGCAGGCTGGAACAGTGGTTTTATGGGCAGGCATGTACAATAGGCAGTAAATTTGATATAAGGAATAAAAGCAGTTACTTTAAAGACAATATGGGGCTTGCATGTGCATGCAGCACAGGTGCATAATTACTGCCAGGCTAAGCAGGTTAAATATGCCATTGTCAGTTTGGTTTGATTTTATGTAAAAATATTAACCCGGCTAATAGCAGGGCAGGAAAAATAATTGCTGCTAATATTCCTGTATGCAGGTTATTGTTAAAATTGCTTGATACAGTACCTGCTAAAGCTGGGCCGCTGGAACATCCTAAATCCCCGGCAAGGGCAAGCATGGCAAACATAGCTGTCCCGCCACCTTTTATAGAAACAGCTGCTTTACTGAATGTCCCTGGCCAGAGAATACCTACAGAAAAGCCGCATATAGCGCATCCAGCAAGGCTGAGTACAGGCAAATGGGCAAGTGAAATACATAAATAAGAAGCAATACATAGAATTATACTGTATTCCATAAAGCGGTCTAAATCAATCTTATCGCCATATTTGCCATATAGCAGCCTGGATGTTCCCATAAGTATGGCAAAAGCCATAGGGCCTGCCAAATCCCCCACAGTTTTGCTTACACCAAGCCCCTGTTCAGCAAATGTGGAAGCCCACTGGCTTACTGCCTGTTCAGATGCCCCGGCACAAACCATCATAAGCATTAAAATCCAGAATATCTTTTTAGAAAATAACTGTTTTAAGTCCAGTTCATGTGTGCCTTCTGCATTTAAAGAAAATATAGGTGCTTTTGCAAAAAGGAATATATTAAAAACAGGAATTACAGCCCAGGCAAGAGTGAGGAATTTCCAATTGCCAACCCCTGCAATTTCAAAAAAGGCTGTTGTTATTAATACTACTCCCACATGTCCCCAGCAGTAGAAAGAATGAAGCAGGCTCATAGCCTTTTCTTTATTGTCTGTAGGACATGCTTCCATAACCGGGCTTATAAGCACTTCAATCAGTCCGCCGCCAATTGCGTAAATAATAACAGCAATTACAATTCCCAGAAAAGCATCAGGCAGGATGGCAGGCAGGAGAACAAGTGAAACCAGACCTGCCGCAGAGAAGATATGTGCAATAATTATAGATGCGCGGTATCCAATTTTATCAATAAACCCTGCTGACAGCATATCAATCACCAGCTGGATAATAAAATTAATTGTAATCAAAGCTGTTATTTTGGAAAGGGAAATATTGTAACTTTTCTGGAATGTTACAAAAAGCAGTGGGACAAAATTGTTTACAATAGCCTGTACAATATAACCAGTAAAACAGGCAATAGTTGTTTTTTGGTAATTTTCTTTCATAGTGCCTCCTTATGTAAATTTGGATTTTGGTCATTATATCACAACTACAATGCAAAAATCTTTAGATAATATCACATAAATATAGCAGAATATCCCGTAAAAGGGCACATTCGCACTACGTTAACCCACGCAGCGGCACACAAAACCTGTCATCAAAATCCCATACTTCCTTAAATCCTGCGTATGTCATCAAATACAAAATAACAGGAAATTATAAAACCCATCTTAAAGTATTTGACATGTATGTATTATAGTGTATAATAAAGCAGAAACAGTGTATTACCACAATATTTTATATATAAGGAGGAAGATAGAATGTTTGTAACAGACAATGTTAAGTACATCGGAGTAGATGATAAAGATATTGATTTATTTGAAAGCCAGTATGTTGTGCCAGAAGGTGTTTCTTATAACTCATATGTGATTATGGATGAAAAAATTACAGTAATGGATACTGTTGATGCAAGGGCAACAGAAGAGTGGGTATCAAACCTTAAAGAAGTGCTTGGGGACAAGTCACCTGAATACCTTGTAGTTTCCCACCTTGAACCAGACCATGCTGCTAATATACAGAAAGTTGCAGAGATGTATCCTGGCATGAAAATTGTTGGCAATGCAAAGACATTCCAGATGCTTCCACAGTTTTTTGATTTTGATTTAACTGACAGGACTGTTACAGTTAAAGAAGGTGATGAACTTTCTATAGGAAGCCATACACTCCAGTTCTTTATGGCACCTATGGTACACTGGCCAGAAGTTATGGTTACATATGAAAAAAGTGAGAAAATATTATTCTCTGCTGACGGTTTTGGCAAATTTGGTGCAATTAATTCTGATGAAGAAGATGACTGGGCATGTGAAGCAAGACGTTATTACTTTAATATTGTTGGAAAATATGGCGCACAGGTACAGGCACTTCTTAAAAAGGCATCAGGGCTTGATATTGCAATAATTTGTCCATTACACGGACCAGTGCTTAAAGAAGATTTGGGATATTATATTAATAAATACGATGTATGGAGCAGTTATGAGCCAGAAGATAAAGGTGTGCTTGTGGCATATGCTTCAATACATGGCAATACAGCCAAAGCTGCAAAAGCGTGTGCAGAAATGTTTGAAAATAAGGGTGTTGAAAAGCTTGAATTATTTGACCTTTCAAGGGATGATATGGCAGAAGCAATTGAAGCTGCATTCAGGTATGACCGTATGGTAATTGCATCAGCAACATATGACGGAGGCCTTTTCCCTGTTATGGAAGATTTCCTTGCACATTTAAAGAGCAAGAACTACCAGAAACGCAAGGTAGCACTTATTGAAAATGGTTCATGGGCGCCAGTTGCTGCAAAGAAAATGGCGGACATGCTCGAAAGCATGAAAAATATTGAAATCTGTGAAAAGAGAGTTAGCATTAAATCTGTAATGAAAGAAGCAGATAAGGCTGCTATTGAAGAAATTGTAGACGCAATGCTTTAAAATATTTTACTGGCAGTTGTAATGATTGTATTATAATAACAAGGTGTCCGGATATAAGGATGCCTTGTTATTTATTATATTTTAGCACATATAGTATAAAACAGGAGAATAGATTTTATAATAAAATATAGCAGAAAGGACTGGAATATAATGAAAGTTTTAATGGTTAATGGAAGCCCTAAAGCAAAAGGCAATACTTATATAGCATTGCATGAAATGGAAAAGGTTTTTATGGAAGATGGAATTGAAACAGAAATTGTACATATTGGCAATAAGGATATAAGGGGATGTATAGCCTGTGGTTCATGCAGGGATAAGGGCAAATGTGTATTTGATGATGTTGTGAATGAAACTGCCATAAAATTTAAAGAATGTGACGGGTTTGTTGTGGGCAGTCCTGTTTATTATGCTTCTGCCAATGCAACTCTTATAGCATTTCTTACACGTCTGTTTTACAGTACCAGTTTTGACAAAACAATGAAAGCCGGGGCGTGTGTTGTTGCTGCAAGAAGAGGAGGCTTGTCATCAACATTTGATGAATTAAATAAATTTTTTACTATTTCAGGTATGCCAGTGGTATCAAGCCAGTACTGGAACAGCATACATGGATGTGAGCCAGGGGAAGCAGAAAAAGATACAGAAGGTTTGCAGACCATGAGGACACTTGCAAGAAACATGGCATTTCTTATGAAGAGCATTAAACTTGGAAAAGAAAAATACGGAATTCCTGAAAAAGAGCCATTCCAGCCAATGAATTTTATCAGGAATTAATATTTATAAAGGATATGGGTTATTATGGACTGGAAAGAAGGTATAGATGAAAACTTAGCCTTTGAAATTGAAGAAACAATAATTAACAATATTAAGGCAGGCTTTTTATCAGATGATGAAATACTGGAAGAATGTACAGAAGATTTGGAGTATGATTATCCAGAAGATGCAGGTAAGCTTACAGAAGATGTATTAAGTGTAGTAATAAAGGATTACCGTACAAAATTCCAGAACACTGGTACACAGGAAAATTTTCTTAAATTAAAACTTGCATTTGAAAATATAGATAAACATGGCATTGTTACAGAACATTGTGCAGGGTATCACTTATCTGACGGGTTTGATGATTGTAACGAAACTGCAGATATACGCCGCAAACGTGGTGAAGATATTATAGGATATTGTTTTTACACAATGTATGATATTGAACATCTGACACAAGGCGTGACCAGTGTGCTTTACCTGGCGTTTGGCAATTATACTGGTAATTGGGATATAGTGGAAATTGGAAAGATAATTGCCAGGGAACTTGAAAATGCAGGTTTTTCTATAGAATGGAATAATTCTGCGGATGTAAGGATTGCGATAAAAGATATTGTCTGGGATAAACAGTATACTGAATAAGAATTAATAAAATAATTTACAGATAATAGAATAATTAAGGATAGAATAGTTATGGAAGAAAATAATAAAAATAATAAAGAACCAGCAGATAAAAATATGCCAGGTGCAAGAAACAGGATTACCAGGGCAGTTGTCTTACTTATATTGGTTATTGCAGCGCTTTCAGGAAAGCAGATATGGTCTGGCGGTAATAGTGGCAATAATAGTACCAGCAATACAAGCAGCCAGTATTATGAGGATATTAGTAATAGTGAAGAGAGCAGCAGTAATTCCTATAATTTCCGTAATGACAAATACCTGTTACAGCATTTTGAAAAACATGGTGGTGAGTTTGGGTATGAAACAAAGGAAGAATACCTTGCAGGTGCAAATAAGGTTATTTCTTCTAAGGACGCATTACATAAGACAGAAGCAGAAGATGGCGATGATGTGTATTACCTGGAAAATTCCAATGAATTTGTAATTGTGTCAGTTGATGGATATATACGGACATATTTTAAACCGTCTGGCGGAATAGATTATTATAACAGGCAGTAATAAGACAATGCCATCTGTATTATAAAATTTTGCGGAGGGAGTGTATGGAAGAAACAGGAATAAAAAAAGACTGGCACTTTGGAAGGTCTTTTTTAAAAATAACAGCAATGCTTTCTATGTTATGTGACCATATAGCATTTGTCCTTGTCCCGGCAGCAGATTACCCATCGTTATATTATATTATGAGGGCTGTAGGAAGAATTGCATTTCCGCTTTTCTGTTTTATGCTTGTGGAGGGTTATATATATACACATAACAGGGAAAAATACATAATAAGGCTTGCAGTATTTGCAGTTATTTCTGAAATACCATTTGACCTTTCGGCAGGCGGGGGTGTTTTATGCTGGGACAGCCAGAATGTAATGTGGACGCTGCTTATTGGCTTTATCGTAATGTATGCAATTGATAAGGCAGGTGAAGTATATATTGCCAGAATCATTGTAATATTTGCCGGGGGTGCAGCAGCATATTTTATGCGCACAGATTACAGTGCTTTCGGGGTTTTTATAATAGCAATATTGTATCTTTACAGATATAACAGGAAAATGGGCATGGTAATTATGGGTATTTTAATCCTGTTACAAAACAGTATTGAAATGTATGCAGTATTATCAATACCAATTATATTAAACTATAGCCCGGATAAAAATAATGTGCGGCTGCCAAAATACTTTTTCTATGCGTTTTATCCAGCACACTTGTTTATTTTATATATTATACGCTGTTGTATATGATATATTTAAAATGCCATATATGCTGCAATCTTTCCAGTATTGCATGATATATGGCATAAAAACAAAGAACTCACATTCTCTCCATAATTGTAAATTCTGATAAATCAGGCGTTTTTCCTTCCAGGAAATAATCTTTTAATAACTTGTAACATATTCTTTGTGATACAGTTTTTTCCATAACTTCTGGCTTGCCGTTTATTTTAATACCTGCCTGGAAAATTATATTATTACCATGCATTGCTGCCTGTAAGAAAGAAATCCCGTTTATTTTTTCTGATGCTGAAACCACAATAAATTCATCTTCATATTGTATCATTGTGTGGATAGCATCTTCAATATTATCTAATGTACAATCTGCAATTTCATATGTCTGTGTTCTTACTGTATATTTCACTTTGTACCCTCCCCTTGTATTAATTTTCCTGAGTATACCATAAATACCATTTATTTTCAACTAATATAAAAAACTTATAGCAATCCTGTTTTAAAAAGGGGATTTTATTACAGGCTGTATCTGCCTTCCTTTTAATGCTTCTTCTATTGTATCAGGTATTAATGAAACATGTGCAATAAGGGAATTATGCTTTTTATCAAAATCATCCTGTCCAAATGGCACGAAATAAATATTTTTCATATTGAAAAGCATACCAAGGTTACGGAAATTAATTCCCATTGCATCATTTGTAGAAATAGAGATAACCAGAGGGCGTTCATTCCTTAGATGGGCTTTAGCTGCCATTAATACAGCAGAATCTGTAATGCCGTTTGCAAGTTTGGCAAGAGTGTTGCCAGTACATGGAGCTATTACAAGTGCATCTAAAAATTTCTTAGGGCCTATAGGTTCTGCTTCAGGTATTGTATATATTCCTTTCCTGCCAGCAATATTTTCTATATCAGAAATAAAATCAGACGCTTTGCCAAAACGGCTGTCTAATGAACAGACATTTGGTGAAAAGATTGGATATATATTATAATGGTCTTTCATATCTGAAATAACTTCTTTAATTTTTGCATGTGTGCAAAATGAACCGGTTATGCCGAAACCAATATCCAGTGTATTCTTTCCTTCATTCATATGGTCTCCAATCCTGCGCTTTATACGCACTAAATATTCAAATGGATAGTTATATATATTTTATAATTTCATCAAAAATAATTTTTGCTGAAGTTTTTGGAGAATAAATAGCAGGAAGCCCAAGGCAGTGTTTTGCTGTTATTCCCCTGCTCTGGCAGTATTCAAAATCTGTCCCGCCAGGTTTTGAAGCAATATCTATTATAATGCAGCTTCCTTTCATTGTGTTTATGCGTCCAGGCGTTATAACAGGAGCAGGTGCGGTATTAAATATAAAATCATATCTGCTGAAATCACCAGATGCTATGTTATACCCGTTAGCTGCTGCCTTTGCAATATCCTCAGATTTTATTGTAAGTACACTTACATCTGCCTTAAGGCAGCTTAATTTATCTGCAATAACAGTGCCGCACCTGCCATATCCGGTTACAAGGCACTGGCTGGACTGTATATTTATACTGCTTGCTTTTATTGCTTCGCATATAGCCCCTTCAGCAGTTGCAACAGCATTTTGTATAGCTATTTCAGGTATCTTCATGTAATCTAAAAACATTGCATGTTCAGAATTGCATATATCTATAAGATAATCTGGCAGTACGCCGCCTATAATGTATGTTCCAGAATGAATAAATGGAATAATGCCAGCTAAAGTTTCTTTAAGTGCTGCTACTGGAAGCAGAAGTATTTCAGTGCCAGAAATATCCTCGCATTGTTCCAGTGGCAGGCTGTTCTGGATGCCAGCAAGCTGCTCTTCAGGGCCAGGCACATCTAATATTTTAAAACCATATTCTGCCAGCATGTTGCCAAGATATTTCTGGCGTCTGTCATCACCATACGAATATATAACTTGTGATTGCATATATTACCTCATTCCTGCGCTGTCTGCTAGTATAATGTTTTATACCAGGGCGCGTTTAAAATTGCAGGCTGGAAATTAAAATTTATAAAATTATACAGCCTGTGCGGCTGGATGCTCCAGGGAGCATCCAGTTAACTTATACATTCGCAAAATTTGTACTGCCGCACTTCTGTGGCTGCTAATGCAGCCACATTTTGCTCATTTAAAAAGTGAATTGCTAATCTGACAGTTACTTGCACTGCAATTAATTGCGTGCAAGTAACTGCCAGATTGCAACCGCACAGGCTAAAATTATTTTCCATAAATTAAAATATGCATGAAACAGGGAAATGTGAATTGTTTGCAGAAAGCAGTATTTTGGGCTTAATGAATAATTTTTATAAAATACAACAGAATATAGGTTGAAAAACCATTATAAAAAAGTGGTATTTCTGGATTACCAGTGGCTTAAATTTATAGGAGGATTTAAAATGGACTGTTTGAATATTAAAGAGGTAAGGGCAAGGGAAATTATTGATTCAAGGGGAAATCCTACAGTTGAAGCAGAGGTTACGCTTGAATGTGGTGCAAATGGAAGGGCAGCAGCGCCAAGTGGTGCATCTACTGGTATTTATGAAGCACATGAGTTAAGGGATGGCGATAAAAGCCGTTATGGCGGCAATGGCGTTAAAAATGCTGTAGATAATGTAAATAAGCTTCTGTCGTTCAGGCTGAAAGGAATGGATGCTTCAGATATTTATAATATTGATAAAAAGATGGCTGAAGAGGATGGGACAGCTAATAAAAGTAAAATTGGCGCTAATGCAATGCTCGCTGTTTCGCTTGCATGTGCAAGGGCTGCCGCATCTGCTTATAAAATGCCATTATACAGGTTTCTTGGAGGTATTAGTGGAAATACACTTCCAGTCCCTATGATGAATATTTTAAATGGTGGTGCACATGCAACAAATACTGTTGATACACAGGAATTTATGATAATGCCTGTTGGTGCATGTTGTTTTTCAGAAGGTTTAAGGCAGTGCTGCGAGGTTTACCATGAATTAAAGGGAATATTAAAGGCGAAGAACCTTGCTACTGCTGTTGGTGATGAAGGAGGTTTTGCACCAGACCTTGCAAGTGATGAAGAAACTATAGAACTTATACTTGAAGCGGTGGCAAAGGCAGGTTATAAACCAGGGGATGATTTTGTACTTGCACTTGATGCAGCTGCTAGTGAATGGAAAGGAAGCAAGGCAGGTGAATACCATCTTCCTAAAAGTGGCAGGACTCTTTCAACAAGTGAACTTATAGACCACTGGAGGAAACTTTGCAGCCAGTATCCAATAAAGTCAATTGAAGACCCGTTAGACGAAGAAGACTGGGATGGATGGCAGCAGATTACAAGAGAGCTTGGAGGGAGTGTCCAGCTTGTAGGTGATGATTTATTTGTAACAAATACTAAAAGGCTGAAAAAGGGTATAGATACTGTCTGTGGCAATTCAATACTTATAAAGCTTAACCAGATTGGTACACTGTCAGAAACGATAGAAGCAATAAAACTTGCAAAGAAATATGGTTATACTTCAATAGTGTCACACCGTTCTGGTGAAACAGAAGACACCACAATAGCTGACCTTGCAGTAGCCCTTAATGCAGGACAGATAAAGACAGGTGCTCCAAGCAGAAGTGAAAGGGTTGCCAAATACAACAGGCTTTTAAGGATACAGGAAGAATTAGGAGGTCTTGGAGGTTATGGCGGGCACACAGTGTTTGCAGTAAAATAGAAATATCCAGCATAAATAACAGGCTGGAACAGATAAAACCATATCCGTTTATTAAGCTGGCAAGGCCGTAAACCCGCCCTGCCAGCTTAATTATATTTTATTGGCCTGCATTTCCAGGTGAAATATTTTTGAAAATGGTATACTGGTTTTGGCAGTTAGCCTGTGGTTATTGAATTACAATATTTCTAGTGTTAGTATGGGTGTATGGAAAATATGGAATACTAACGGAGGTATAAATATGGGTACAGACAGTTATTATATTAATGAAAATAATGAATTTGTAATTGAGGATTATAACCAGCAAAAACCTTTTAAGTCATCAGAGGAACATGCAAAAAAAATCGAGGAATCCAATTATATGAGCCAGCAGATTTTTTTAAGCCAGCCATATTTGAAATTTAAAGTTGATGCGGATTTGGCTATGTCAGTTATTTATTCTTTAATTATGAATATCAAAAATAAAGATATTTCTTCCGTATAATCACATTGAAACCTTTGATTTTATGGTTAGCCATCTGGTTGACAGTTTATATGAATAGCAGGAGGCAGGAGAATGCAAAAGAAAGAAAACAGAAGTTATCAAAAAAACGTATATAAGCACTAAAATATCCATAAACCGTGATAGCATGGCAGGAGAAAATCTATGCTCCTGCCAATATATATCTAATTTTATCCCTATTTGGTATCAATCAGCTATCAATATTATATATAAAATTATTCCTGGCTGCATATTCTGTCAATTTCTTTAATTTCTTCTTCTGTAAAAGAAGAATTTTCTGCAACAGAAATATTTTCAAGGATTTGTCCAGGCTTTGAAGCACCAATAAGCACAGAACATACACCATTATCACGCAAAATCCATGAGAGTGCCATTTGTGCAAGAGTCTGTCCCCTCTTTTGTGCAATGCGGTCTAGTGCAGCAATCTGTAAGAGCCTGCTCTCTGTTAAATCAGTTTCATGAAGGAAACGGTTATCCTTTGCAATACGGCTGTCATCTGGAATTCCAGTAAGGTACTTATTAGTCAGCATACCCTGCGCAAGCGGGCTGAACGCAATAATACCAATACCTGCTTCCTGGCAGAACTCCTTTACACCATCATTTTCAATTGTACGGTCAAAAATTGAATACTTCCTTTGGTTTACAATAAATGGACAATGCAGTTCTTTTAATATATGCAAAGCCTTTTCTGTATTTTCCTTGTCATAATTAGAAACACCTGCATAAAGTGCTTTACCACTTTTTACAATGTCTGCCAGGGCCTGCATAGTTTCTTCCAGAGGTGTTTCCTTATCCATGCAATGGTGGTAGAAAATATCAACATAATCAAGCTTCATGCGTTTAAGGCTCTGGTCCAGGCTTGCCACCAGGTATTTTCTGCTGCCACCATATCCATACGGGCCGTCCCACATATCAAATCCAGCCTTTGTAGTAATAACCAGCTCATCACGGTAAGGACGGAAGTCCTCATCCATTATTTTACCAAAATTACTTTCTGCACTTCCATATACAGGACCATAATTATTAGCAAGGTCAAACTGTGTAATACCAGCATCAAAAGCAGTCCTTAGCATTTGTTTCATATTATCGTAATTATCTTTGCTTCCAAAATTATGCCATAACCCGAGGGATACAGCAGGGAATTTTAATCCACTATTTCCAACGTGGTTATATTTCATTTTTTTATATCTTGCTGGTGCTGCTTTATAAATATTTGCAATATCTGTCATTATAAATTTTCTCCTTTTATATCCTATAAATTTGTGTAAATTTATTATACTTTTAAATGTATATTTATGTCAATGAAATAGCATATAATTTGAAAAATCAGATGATATAAAGCAGTTTTCATATGGGATATGCCAGAAACATAATGTCATTATTAAATACATAGAAAACCAAGGACAGAAGGCGTGGTAGTAAGTGTTAAAAGCATATAAATACAGGATATATCCAAATAAGGAGCAAAAAATACAGGTTGCAAAAACATTTGGCTGTTGCCGTTTTGTTTATAACCAGACACTTGCATACATAAAAGAAAAATACGGGAATAATAAGATTTCTTATAAAATTATCAGCGAAAACCAAGTGATAGTTTCAGAAAACTTACAGATAAAGAATATGGTAAAGAACCATCATCTGGCAAAATCTATTACAGATGCGTCATGGTATGGGTTGGCAAGACAGTCAGGGTACAAGGCAAAATGGAATGGGAGGAAGTATATAAAAATAGATACATTTTATGCCAGCAGCCAGTTGTGTTCTGTTTGTGGTGCAAAACATGACAGGGATGTTAATGCTGCAAAAAATATTTTAGCAGAAGGACTAAGACAAATAGCATAATATAAATAAGGAAATGTTTAAAATTCAGTATTTTTAAGGAAACATTAAATATAATAAAAAGCAGATTTTCTGTTTCATTTAAAACTAGAGAAACATGCAATTTGTTTAGATATATGTTTAAAATGAAATATGAAAGCCTGATACAATTAGAACCAACATATCTGGTTGAAAAGATAAATACAAGCGTGAATACGTTTTATCAACTGTATTCAGGTTCGGTTGTTAGCTGTTATATGCTGTTATGAAATATCCGGCAGTTATTATATAAATAACTGGGATGTAACAGAAGACTGTTTATTATCCCAGTTTTATGAGGATGGAATAAGCGGAACAGATGCATTAGAAAAAGAATTAAAAAAGTATATAAAAGATTTTTCAGTTTTAAAACCGGAATGGTATTGTGAGAATCCGTTGTAAAATCTATAAAATAATTGTTATATTTGTTTGATGTTTGCTGGCTGGATGTTATAAAGGCAACAGCGCCAGGCAGCAGTTTTTGTGAAAAATAACCAAAAAAGCTTTATTTATGTGTAATATTATGGTAATATAACATTAATAACCAGCTATGATATATTATTTTTATAATACATAAATTTCTAAAAAATAAATATTTAAGGAGGAGTGTATATGGGTTTAGAAAAGGTTTTGCCATATGAAAGGACAGGTAATAGTGAAAGTGATGTTACATTAGTGTTTTTACATGGCTCAACGATGTCAAAGGGAGGACTGCTTCCTGTTGCAAATGCATTTGTGGATTACAACTGTATTGTGTTTGACCTCACAGCGCATGGGGAAGCTGGCGGGGAAGAGCCTGGTGATATAAGTGGTTTTGCAGAAGATGTGGAGTATTGTATAAACCAGTTAAGAGAGCAGGGTGTAGTTAAAGGAAAGGTTATACTGTCTGGTTATTCAATGGGCGGGGCAATTACATGTGAAGTTGCCATACGTGGCAAGATAGACCTTAGTGGTATTGTTTTGTTAAGCAGTGGTGCTGATTTGAATAGTTACACACCGTTAGTAGACGGGCTTAAACCAACACCGGCAGAAGATTTTAGGACAGAGACAATTATTGATGCTTTGTTCGGGACAGATACATCTGAAGAAGACAAAGAACGTATGAGGGAACTGTTTTTGTCTACAAAGTCAGCAGATGTAACAGGTTATGCAGATTTAATGGTGTCAAATGCTTATAATAACCTTGAAGCATGTAAAAACATTAAGATTCCTGCACTTATGGTTCATGGAAGCGATGATATAATTGTTGAGCCTATGGCTGCTGTTGAAACATGGAAAGCTATTGAAGGCAGCCAGCTTCTTATGATTCCGCTTAAAGGACATGGTGTAATTTTTGAAGATACAGAATATATAAAAGATAAAATTGTTTCATTTATAAAAGTGTGTTCCTGAATTATACCCAGTATAAATCAGGCAGGCGGATAAAATATAAGGCAGGCCAGCCGCATTTGGCATGTATTACCAGCCATTATTGCAGCTGGCTTTCAGGGTTATGGTTTTAACTGGAGGGAAATGCCTGTACAAAAGTTTTATATGTTAAGGAGCGAATAAAACATGCAGACACAATCAGAAAATAGTGAGGAAAAGCTTATAAATAATATTTTATTTATTTATATTTTAGGCGTAGCAATATCTGGTTTTAGTTTTGTTATGCTGTTTTTAAATGGTGGCACCAGGGAATGTATTTTTCTCTTGTCTGGCTTATCAGCCATTATCACAAAAATATTTGAAAAACCATTAGGGACAAATGCAAAGTATGTATATGCATGTATTCCGCCTGTTATTGGTGCAATTACATGTGCCGTATGTAATACTGATACAAGCGGAAGTTATGTCTGTATTACACATTATTATTTTGTGGCAACATTACTGTTAGTCCCGTATTATTCACAAAAAGTTTTAAGGGTTAGTGTTGCTGTAACAATTATAGTTAATGCAGGCATGATGGTTTTATTCCCAGCAGGTTTTTTAAAACTACATTATCCTATTGGCTGGATTTTTACGGGTATTGTATATATTATTCTTTTTGCTGCATGCAGTTTTATCGTATACCGTACTACGGAATTATTTAAAACTGTAGAGAAACAGGGCAGGGAGGCAGAGGATGTTTTGCATGATGTGCAGGCAGCATTTGACAGCCTGGAAGAGTCTTCAGGGACAATATATAATTCTTTACAGGAGTTTGAAGGCAATACAGAAGAAATCGCTGCTTCTACGCAACAGATTAATGAGAGTGCTGATGCACAGATTGGTGAGGTAGAGAACAGCCTTACAGTTTTTAATGAATTAAATGATAAGATTTTACAGTCTGAAGAGAGGGTAAACCAGACTGTAGAAACAATAAATAAGCTGAAAAACAAAAATGATGAGGGTCTTTTAGTAATACGCGGGTTATCAGAGAAGTTTGAAGAAAACATCCAGACAACGCAGGTTGCGGCTGATGGTGTTGATGAACTGTCACGTAAATCAAGTTCAATTGGCGGCATAATTGAAAGTATACGTGAAATTGCCCAGCAGACAAACCTTCTTGCACTAAATGCCGCTATAGAGGCAGCAAGGGCAGGGGAAGCTGGAAAAGGGTTTGCAGTTGTAGCAGATGAGATTAACTCTTTGTCTATGGAGTCTTCAAATGCCACCAGTAAAATAGATGCTATATTAAAAGATATTATTGAGACAGTAGATTCTACCCATAAAGTTATGGAACAGAACAATGAGGTTGTAAATGTTTCCAGCATAAGGCTTGAAGATACAGTTAAGATTTTTAAAGCAATGTTAAAATCCTCAGAAGAGGTTATTGGTATTACAGGGGTGTTAAAAACTGAACTGGAAGATATAGTTGTTATAAAAGAACAGCTTTTAGGCGTTATGAAGCGTGTGGATGACAGTTCAAAGAACTTTATGGCTACTACAGAGGGGATTAGTGCATCTACAGAAGAACAGGTTGCAGGCCTTGCTAATATAGTTAAGACTATGAAAGATATGCAGGCAGGCATGGAAAAGCTTTATGGTGTACTGCATAATGGAAAAGAAAATAAAGAGCAGCCATCTGCTTAATAATGTCCAGTATGGTAAAGTACCATAGCAATGTTAGTTGTGCTGTGGTGCTTTTTTGGTTTAGCGGCAGGCTTGTATCTTTAAAACTTGTGTAACTGGAAGTAATTTAATATTGTTTTTAAGAATAAATTTATATATACTTTAGCGTGTTGCATCTCTGAATATACAGACAAAGGGGGAAATGCCATGCGTGGAATAAATACACAGACTAGAAAAATCAGGAAGAAAGTTTTTGAGGAAGTTGCACGTGCTGCTTATAGTGGCGGGGACAATGCCAGCATAAGCCACGAATTAGAAGAAATACCATATAAAATAACACCTTCTGATGTGCCTGTCTACCGTGAAAGTATATGGCGCGAAAGGGCTATTGCCGCTGAGAGGGTACGCCTTGCATTAGGGCTTTCATTAAGGCCTCTTGACAGGCCGGTCCATACTACAGAAGGTTTTGAATACAGCAATATTTCAGAAAAATATTATGAACCTCCTCTTATGCAGGTTATTCCTTCTGCCTGTGATATGTGTGAGGATAATAAAGTTGAAGTTTCAAATATGTGCCACGGCTGCGTTGCCCATCCATGTATTGAAGTCTGTCCAAAAGATGCAATCTCAATGGTAAATGGATATGCATTTATTGACCAGGAGAAATGTATTAAATGTGGCAAATGTATTAATATCTGTCCTTACCATGCTATTATTAAAAGGATAAGGCCATGTGCAGAAGCATGTGGAATTAATGCAATAGAAAGTGATGCACATGGGCGTGCAAGGATTAATGAACAGAAATGTGTATCATGCGGCCAGTGCATGACAAGCTGCCCGTTCGGGGCTATTGCTGATAAATCACAGATTTTCCAGATGATACGTGCAATACGTGAAGGAGATGAAGTTATTGCAGAAATTGCACCAGCATTTGAAGGGCAGTTTGGGGCAGATATTACACCTGCACAGGTAAAAGCGGCATTAAGTGACTGTGGTTTTAGTGACGTTTATGAAGTTGCACTTGGAGCTGATATAGGTGCTGTTTCAGAAGCACACCACTATGTTAATGAAGTTGTAAACGGGAAACTTCCATTTCTGCTTACTTCATGCTGTCCTGCATGGTCAATGCTTGCCAAAAAGTATTTTCCAGAAACAATAGGCAGTATTTCACAGGAGCTTACCCCTATGGTTGCAACTGCAAGAAGCATTAAAAAGAAACACCCTGGGGCAAAGGTTGTATTTATAGGGCCATGTGCTGCTAAAAAACTTGAGGCGTCAAGGCGTACAGTCAGGAGTGACGTGGATTTTGTTATAACATTTGAAGAACTGGATGCTATTTTTAAGGCAAAAGATATAGATTTTAACAGATATGAAAAAGGCCGTTCAATGCATGATGCTACAGGTGCAGGACGTGGATATGCAGTATCAGGCGGGGTATCAGAGGCTATAAAGAAATGCATAGATGAATATTATCCTGGAACAGAAGTAAAAACTGAACATGCAGAAGGCTTAAGTGAGTGCAAGAAAATGCTGCTGCTTGCCAAAGCGGGGAAAAAGGATGGCTGCATGATTGAAGGCATGGGCTGTCCTGGCGGATGTGTGGCAGGAGCTGGCACTATACTTCCTATATCTAATGCCAAAGCAGCTGTAGCCAGGTCAGTAAAAGACTCAACAGAAAAAGTACCTCCAAAAGATTTACTTGAAATAAAGCTTGACTAATATACTTCAGAAGATATAATCTAACAAGGAGTTCCTGGTGGAGAAGTTTCCATATGGAAATTTTCTGCCAGGAGCTTTGTACATATATAACTTGAATAAATTAAGGAAGGCAAGGTAAATTTATGTTAGAAATCTTGAAGTCAATTTTATTTGGAATTGTGGAAGGTATTACAGAATGGCTTCCAATAAGCAGCACTGGGCATATGATACTTCTGGATGAGTTTGTAAAGCTGGATGCATCAGAGTCATTTATGGAGATGTATCTTGTAGTTATACAGCTTGGCGCAATACTGGCTGTTGTAATATTGTTCTGGAGCCAGGTATGGCCATTCTGCCTGCCGCAGAATAATGAAAGCAGTGCAGATGGCATTATGGGATATGTAAGAAAAGATACATTTATAATGTGGTTTAAAATAGCTGTTGCGTGTGTACCAGCAGTAATTATAGAGCTGGCAATGGGTGACAAGCTTGAAGAAATGTTTTATAATTACCAGACAGTTGCAATTATGCTTATAGTTGTTGGCATAATTTTTATATTTATTGAGAACAGGAATAAAGGGCAGGAAGCAAAAGTAACATCAATACCAGGAATTACATACCAGACTGCTTTCCTTATAGGCGTATTCCAGCTTGTAGCGGCAGTATTTCCAGGCACATCGCGTTCAGGTGCAACTATTATAGGCGGGCTGGTGCTCGGGCTTGCAAGGACAGTGGCAGCAGAATTTACATTTTATCTTGCGATACCAGTTATGTTTGGTGCAAGCCTTATAAAAGTACTGAAATTCGGGCTTTCATTTACCACAGGTGAAGCTGTGCTCCTTTTAACAGGAATGGCAACATCATTTATAGTGTCGCTTTTTGTTATAAAATTCCTTATGGGATATATTAAAAAACATGATTTTAAAGTATTCGGGTGGTACAGGATTATACTAGGTGTGCTTGTGCTTGGGTATTTTATAGTTTTTTAATATTTTACAAGTTATCTTGTGTTTGTGTTTTTATATAGGTTTGCAGGTGGACTGTTTTTGTGCCAGATGCCAGAATATTCCGTACAGGGGCACGCTCCCGCTACGTTAACCCACGCAGCGGCACATAAAGCCCATATATTATATATTCCAGATAAAACTTACGTTTCCCTGGAATATATAATATATGGGCTTAAATGCCGGCGGGGTTAAAGTGCCCCTTTTACGGAATAATTCATGGCATCTGGCACGCAAAACCTGTCACAAGCAATCTGCAATAAAACACAAAATAAAAAGATAACTGTAAATGGGTGGGTGGTAATGATTTTGCCAGCCACTTATTATACAGTGTAGTAATTATTGCTGTATGGGTATTAATACAAAAATGACACCACTGTGCTTCCGTCAGCCAAATTACACCAACACAAGATAACTGGAAATTAACTTCAATTAGTCTTTTGAAAATATTATAAAAAACATGCTATACTTTAGCAAGAAC
>CAJUPJ010000003.1 GCA_910588655.1 uncultured Lachnospiraceae bacterium
CCGGCATAAGGCAGATGGAGCCGTCCTTTTCAAAGATGTCCAGTTTGTCGCCTTCCGACAAGCCGAGTTTTACAATGATTTCTTTTGGAATTGTGATTTGTGCCTTCTGGCGAAGTTCAGCAAGCAAAATATCAGCTCCTTTCTGTGTTTGTAGCTTTGTTTTATGGCATATAGGTATTGGGATTTGAAGTGAGAAATTCTAACTTTCTTACTTATAGTATATCCGCTTTTCCAGGAATATGCAAGAGGGATAATAAATTTACCACGTCCGTTCACTAAAAAAGATAACTGGAAATTTATGAAACGGCCTAACAAGACAGGATACCCTAATATGTTTGCAGGACCTATGCGGGAAACAGCAATCTTTGTACAGTACACGCAATTTCGCATGACGCATTACAGCAGATTGTTATGGGCGGTATTCAGAAACACATTAAGAGCATGGAGACCCTGGGTGATTAGTTTATCGAAGAATTATATATCACTAATTAAATAATATAATAAAAAACCACCTGTCTAAATAATATACAGGTGGTTTTTTGCTTTGCCAAAATAAGTAATAATTAAAAATAATATATACTATAGTTTACCATACTTTTTTCTATAGTTTATAAGATTGAATACTTTCTGTTTTTTTATTAAAATTTTATTAAACAAAGCCAGACATCATACAAAAAACATGTTTCAGATTAAATTGCATGTACAACATAGTGCGCATTTTGCCTGGCTTTACAAAAAATAAAGAATGGAGGAGTATTATGAGAAGAAAGCACATTAAAACATTAATGCTTACAGCTTTAATGGCAGCAACACTTGTTACCGGCTGTGGCGGAGGAGACAGCAGCGGTGGAGGAGATGGCAAGAAAACAAGCAGCGGCGGGGATGACGGTAAAGGCATAAAAGAATTTACAGCGTTTTTTGCAGTACCTGGTTCAGAAATCAATGATGATAATGAAATACAGCAGATTATTGCAGAGAAAACAGGTGTAAAAGTTAAAGAAACATGGCTGACAGGCCAGACCGCTGAAGAGGCAGTTGGTACAATTATCGCTGGTGGCGAGTATCCGGATTTTATAGAAGGCGGCAGCGGAAATCCACAGCTGCTTGATGCCGGGGCACTTGTGGCACTTGATGATTATATTGATAAATACCCAAATATCAAGGAATTTTTTACAGAGCAGGAATGGGATTCAATACGCCAGGAAGACGGGCATATTTACTGGATTCCGCAGTTCAGTAACATATATGGTGAGGAAAAAGCCTGCGAGCATAATGATGAAGCGTTCTGGATACAGACAAGGGTTCTTAAATGGGCAGATTATCCAGAAATCAAGACAATGGACCAGTATTTTGACCTTATTGAGAAATACTATGAAGCAAACCCTAAGATGGAAGATGGCACAGAAAATATTCCATATACAATACTTTGTGAAGACTGGCGTTACTTCTGTCTTGAAAATGCACCACAGTTCCTTGACGGGTATCCAAATGATGGTTCATGTATAGTAGACCCTGAAACAGTAAAAGTAATTGACTACAATACAACAGATACAGCAGTAAGGTATTTTAAGAAGTTAAATGAAGAATACCATAAAGGCATTGTTGACAGGGAATCATTTACACAGACATATGATGAGTATATTGCAAAGTTATCAAGCGGGCGCGTACTTGGAATGATAGACCAGTGGTGGGATTTTGCATATACAGCAGGTGATGCAATTAAATCAGCAGGACTTGATAAACAGGGATGCAGTTATGTACCACTTCCAATTACAATAGATGAGGGAATTAAAAACCAGTGGCATAACTCAGGTGGTGTAATAAATGCCGGTTCAGGGCTTGCAATTACTACAAGCTGTGATGATGTAGAAGGCGCACTCCAGTTTATAAATGACCTTTTAGACCAGGAAATACATGATTTACGTTTCTGGGGTGTAAAAGACACTGATTACCAGGTAAATGATAAAGGTGAATATTCACGTACAGATGAAATGAGGACACGTTGCGCAGAAACAGCTTATAAGGCTTCACATATGTGTACATATTCATATTTCCCACAGTGGAGTGGAACAAGCAGGGATGGCATAAATGCAATGTCACCAAGCGGCCAGGCAAGTGAATTTTATGATGGGTTAAAGGATGATGTTAAAGAGTGTTTTGACGCATATGGTGCTAAAACATATGTTGAAATGTTAGGTACAAGTGAAGCACCTGGTCCATGGTATCCTATGTGGAGTTATTCTAATAACTTTACCACAAATACAGATGGCGGCATGGCATGGACAAAGATTGGTGAAGTCAAGCATGAATATCTGCCAAAAGTAGTTATGGCTAAAGACTTTGAAAAAGGCTGGGATGAATATATGGAAGCATATAAGAAGTGCAAACCAGAAGATTTCTTAGCTGAACTGCAGACTGAATTAGACCGCAGGGTGACAGAGGCAGCAAAATACAAATAAACTAAATATGTAAACCAGAGGGCAGGCATAATGGCTGTAAGCCATATGCCTGTTTTAATCAGGGGGTGAAAATATGTCAGGTAGAAGAAAAAAGACAAAACAAGTTGAAACTGAAATGAAAGTTAAAATCACCTGGAAAGAAATCAAACGTCAGAAAGTTCTTTTATTCTGGTCTGCAATTATAGTTATATATGGATTTATTTTCTATTACCTGCCACTTGGCGGCTGGATTATGGCATTCCAGAATTATAAGCCTGCAAAAGGCCTGTTACATTCTGAATTTATAGGGTTTGATAAATTTATACAGTTGTTTTCAGATGAAACATTTATCCGGGTAATAAGAAACACCCTGGCAATGGGTGTAATTAACCTTGTTGTAACATTTGTAATGGCAATCTTATTTGCAATATTGTTAAATGAAATACGGCAGAGGCGTACCAAAAAGGTAATCCAGACAATATCTTACCTGCCGCATTTTCTTTCATGGATTATTGTTACTGGGATTTTACATGATGCATTAAGTGGAACAGGAGTAGTAAATGAACTCTTGAAAAATCTGCATTTAACAAAACATTCAGTTGATTTTTTTGCACATCCTTCATATTTCTGGCCAATTGTAGCATTTGCTAATGTATGGAAAGAAACAGGCTGGAATGCGATTATTTACTTGTCAGCCATAACAGCTATTGACCCTTCATTATATGAAGCAGCATCCATAGACGGTGCTGGCAGGCTGGCAAAAATCATGCACGTAACCCTTCCTGGGATTAAGTCTACAATAATTATATTATTGCTTATGAATGTCGGAAATGTACTTAATGCAGGATTTGAAATACAGTACCTGCTCGGAAACGGGCTTGTAAAGAGTGTTTCAGAAACTATTGATATATATGTGCTGAAATGGGGCATAAGCCAGGGCGATTATGCATTAGGTACTGCTGCAGGTATATTTAAGAGTGTTGTAAGTATAGCATTAATTGTTGTTGCTAACCAGGTTGCAAAGCGCAGTGGTGAAGAGAGGCTGTATTAGAAGGAGGGGTTTGTTATGGAAAGTACAGAAAATAAAAAAAGACACAGAAAGAAATCATCCAAAGCAGATATAGCTTTTACTGTTTTTAATTCAATATTTATGATTCTTTTTGTAATAATTACATTATATCCTGTATTAAATACCCTTGCAATATCATTAAATGATGGTACTGATGCATTAAGGGGAGGGATACATCTTTTTCCAAGAAAGTTTACATGGAAGAACTATACAACAGTCCTTGAGAAGAATAACCTTATAACTGGTGCAGTTATTACAGTTGCACGTACAGTTCTTGGAACGCTTACAGCGCTGCTTGCTAACGCAATACTGGCTTTTATTGTAAGCAGGCCACGTTTTATGTTCCGTAAACAGTTATCTCTTTTCTGGGTTATAACAATGTATGTAAATGGAGGCCTTATCCCTACATTTATCTTATTCAAAGGCCTTGGGCTTACTAATTCATTCTGGGTATATATAATCCCTGGAATGTTAAGTGCATTTAATATGCTGGTAATACGTACATATATGAACGGGCTGCCAGACAGCCTTGTGGAGTCGGCACAGCTTGATGGTGCTGGTTATACAACAATTTTTATAAAAATTATATCACCATTATGTAAACCGGTTTATGCAACAGTTGCATTATTTGTAGCTGTAGGGCAGTGGAATTCATGGTTTGATGCAATGCTCTATAACCGTATGAGCGGCGAATATACAACATTACAGTATGAACTTATGAAACTTTTGTCATCAGTAACCAGCACCCAGGGGGCATCAGCAGAAACAATGAAGAATGCTACAGGTGCAGTTACACCGGCATCAGTAAGGGCTGCTGCAACAATAATTACGATGTTGCCAATAATCTGTATATACCCGTTCCTGCAAAAATACTTTGTAACAGGCCTTACACTTGGTGGTGTAAAGGAATAATACAGGAATGGCAGATATAAATAGTGGTATTATTTTACTTGCATGATTTGCAGGCAAATAGTATAATTTTTTAATCTTAGTTAATCTAATATCCTGGCGGGATTCCTGCCAGGATAAACCTCCATTATATGATATTATAAATTGTAAAGGGGAATATGCTATGGTAAAAAAGATTATAACTTGTCTGCTTGTTTTTTGTCTTGCAATTGTATTATTTAGTATATATAAAAATAAAGCTGTAAAAAAAGACGTCCAGCAAGAGAAGGAAACTAAAGTTTTTACAGCTTTTTTTGATACAACAGGCCAGCAGCTTGACAGTAATAACAGGATTAAAAAGAAAATTGCAGAAATAACAGGTGCGGAATGTGATGAGGAGTGGCTTAACGGAATGACAAGGGAAACTGCAATTAATGATTATATTGCAGAAGGTGAATATCCTGATTTTATATCAGGATGCCAGGAATTCCTTGAGGCAGGGGCACTTCTTCCAGTGGACATGTACTGGGAAGATTATCCTAATATATACAACTATATGTCACAGGATGAATGGGACAGGTTAAGGCAGGATGATGGGCATATTTACTGGATTCCGCAGTTTGGGGTAGTAAATGGCAAAGACCAGGAAGTTATACACCAGAGTGAAGCTTTCTGGATACAGACACGTGTATTAAAATGGGCTGGATACCCGGATATACGTACTGTTGATGAATATTTTGCGCTTATTGGGGACTATATAAAAGCAAATCCTGTAATGGAAGATGGCACACCAAATATCCCGTTTACAGTGCTGTGTGATGACTGGAGGTTTTTCTGCATGGAAAATGTACCACAATTCCTTGACGGCTATCCGAATGATGGATGCTGCATGGTAGACCCTGTAACCAGAAAGGTAATGGACTACAATATTACACCAACAGCAAAAAGATATTTTAAAATACTAAACAGGGAATTTAAGAAGGGGATTATTGACCCTGAATCTTTTACAAGCACATATGAAGAATATATTGGGAAATTATCCACGGGCGCTGTCCTTGGAATGGTTGACCATTGGTGGGATTTTGCATATGATATCAATTCATCTTATGAGTATCTGGGGTTATCTGCGCAGGGATGTAATTATGTCCCGCTTCCTATTACAATTTCAAGAGATATAAAAAACAAGTGGCATGTAAAACGCTCTAATGAACTTGATGTTTCAAGCGGGATTTCTGTTACCATATCCTGCAAGGATGTAAAAGGTGCATTCCAGTTTATTAATGACCTGCTTGGACAGGAAGTCCAGAATTTAAGGTTCTGGGGAATTGAAGGCGAAGATTATGAAGTTGATGTAAATGGTTTGTTTTACAAGACTGAAAGCCAGGGCAGCAGGACTAACCAGCCTGTTTTACAGACGGGCCATTTCTGTTCATATCCATATTTCCCAAGAAGGGAAGGTACAAGTGATGATGGTATTAATGCCTTTTCACCTGAACACCAGGAGGATATATTTTTTAATACACTGGCACAGGATATTAAAGAATGTTTTATAGCGTATGGGTGTAAAAATTATGTAGATATGCTTGGCAATAATGAACAGCCAGGAAAATGGTATCCTATGTACTCATATGCTTCAAAGCTTACTTATTCAACACAGGCGGGACGTGTCTGGAAGAGCATGGATGAAGTAAAAAAGCAATGGCTGCCATTGGTAGTAATGGCAGATAATTTTGAGAAAATGTGGAATAAGTATATGGAAGCGTATAAAGGGTGCAAGCCGGAAATTTTTTTTGAAAACCTGCAAGGTGAATTAAACCGCAGGATAAAGTAAAGGAAGGTTGTTATTTATGGATTTTAATATAAATTATAAAAATGTTTTTGCAGAGGCAGGTTATTCCGATAAGGAAATAGAACAGAAAGTTTCAGATTGTTTTAATGAGATTTTTTATGGGGCAGATAAATTTTTCCATATGACAGAGGACGGTGAAATGGCTTACCTTGAAGATACAGGAAACCATGATGTACGTACAGAGGGAATGTCTTATGGGATGATGATATGTGTCCAGACAGGCCATAAGGAAGAATTTGACCTTTTATGGAAGTTTGCCAGGACTTATATGTATATGGATTATGGCAGGGATGCTGGTTATTTTGCGTGGTCAGTTGCTTGTGATGGCAAGAAAAATGCAGAATCACCAGCGCCTGATGGGGAGGAATTCTTTGCAATGGCACTTTTATTTGCTTCACACAGGTGGGGTGATGGCGAAGGGATTTTATGTTATTCAGAAGAGGCAAAAAAACTCCTATATACCTGTATACACAAAGAAGAGAGTGGCAATGGAAGAAATATGTGGGATAAGGATAATTATCTGATAAGATTTGTTCCAGAATGTGACTTTACTGACCCGTCATACCATTTACCACATTTTTACAGGCTTTTTGCTTTATGGGGCAATAAAGAGGACAGTTGTTTCTGGGAAAAAGCAGCACAGGCAAGCAGGGATTATTTACAGAAAGCATGTAATAGTATAACAGGTTTAAATCCTGAGTACAGTTATTTTGATGGTACACCATATGAAAAACAGGAAATATTTGGAAGGCATGACTGGTTTTATAGTGATGCTTACAGGACTATTGCGAATATTGCACTTGACAATATATGGGCTGGCATGGAAGATGACAGCTATAAACTGTGGAGCAGCAGCATAGCAGCAAAATTACAGCATCTCTTTGACAGTAAAAATGAAGAAGGCTTTAATATAGTTTATACAACTGATGGCACAAAAACAGAAGAAAAGGTACTTCATCCTGCCGGGCTGCTTGCAACAATTGCACAAGCATCTTTAATAAGCAGTGATGCATCTGCATTAAGATGGGTGCGTATATTCTGGAACACACCAATGAGGACAGGGGACAGAAGGTATTATGATAACTGCCTGTATATGTTTGCAGTGCTGGCATTAAGCGGAAAGTACAGGATATGGTAAGACTGGTAATTTCCAGTTATCTTGTGTTAGTGTAATTTGGCGGGCAGACGGTTTCTGTGCCAGGGCTATGGCTTTTCATGCCTGTGCTACGTTAACCGATGCAGTGGCATATAAAGCCCATATGCCCTAAAAGAAACTTACGTTTCTTCTGTTGCATATGGGCTTAAACACTGGCAGTGCTGAAGTGCGTTTGTCATGTAATATTAGATGGAACACTTGAAACCTGCTGTGCCCATAAGAATTACAAAAAGCATACCTGAAAAACATAATAAATATTATAACTGGAAATTATGATGTAATGAAGGTGGTTCAGACGGACTACAGTTATCTGGTTATTTTAAGTTTTTTTGTTATGCACATAGTATAGTCATAATGCATACAGATATAATACATATAATGCTTCCTGTTCTTTTCTTTGGGGACATCCCGCTTCCTTTAACCAGCCCTGCTATAAATAATACAAGTAGTTGTACAGGCTGTATAAGTGCATAAAAGTAAAGGTTAGCTGTAGCAGCAAGTGCTTCTGTCAGCAGGCCTGTAGCATTGGGAATTCTTGTAGTACATGCTGCCAGAAATCCCTTTTTTGATACAAGTTTTTTAATATCCAGTTTAGGAAGCTGTATAACTGATGTTACAGACAGTACAATTATTAAGATTGTTACAGAATTACCATAGCCTGTTGCTTCCCTCATATGTACGCCATACATAAGTTTGGAAAATATGTAAAATATACAGACAGGAATGGTTTTCATCAGGTTTTTTTTACCAGTGCTGCTATCTTTAACTATAATATAAATCCCAAATAACAAAAATGCTGCAAGTATAAGCATATCTGCCCTTAAAGCATTTTTGCCATTGTATACATTATACAAATATGATAAAACAACATTTATTCCAAGCCATACTTTAAGCTCATATGGTTCCATAAATTTAAGCAGTACAGAAGTCGTGTAAAGTTCCATAAGCTTCCATACTACAAGAAAAACCAATAATATAAAGCTTTTACTGCCTGTCTGGAAATCCCATCCAGTAAAAGGCAGCAGGAACAGCAGCCATAAAACTGTAGCAGCAGAAACAATAAACGTATATTCTGCTGGATTACATCTAAGTTTTGCAGCTATATATTTATCACCAAATGCTGTAATACTATAAGAGATTACCGTAAGGAATGGCCATATCATTTTATATACCTCATTTCAACAATTTTTCCATAGATATGAAGAAATTCCTGTATATTGTATAAAAAACCAGGATATTCTGTTATATTATCTAATATTTCTTTTATTTTCAATCCTAATTAAGCTATATTACTTAATTACTATAATTTCCCCCTGTTTTTTCAATAATTTAATGGGATAAAGCTTGAAAAAACATAATTATAATAAAAAATGTAAATAGTATAGACCAATAAAAGAACAGGAGGAGTTATATGGTAAAATGGAAAAAATTATTAAAGAAACCACTTTGTATGGTTTTATGCAGTGCAATGGTGGTAACAAGTGGGAATTTTACTGTTCCAGGACTGGCAGGGACAGTAAAAGCAGCAGAGGGGGCAGCAGAAAGTATAAATCTTATAGGAAATCCTTCATTTGACTATGTAGAGAATGACAAAGCTGGATGGTGGTATGGTGATGATGGCGGAGTCCAAGACGGACAGGGCCATGATACAGGCAAATATATAAAAATTTCTAGTGCAAGTACTTCTGCTTCGTTAGGGGAAAATATTAAAGCCTATTTAGAAAGCCAGAATACTGGAATTGAAAACAATACAGAATATGAATTTAGCTTCTGGGTAAAGGCTGATAAAAGCAGCCAGGATGTAGAAGTTAAAGCAGAATTGTTAGTAGAAAAGAATGGAGGTTATCCTAGTGCCAGTGATAGCGGATGGACATTCAACTCTACAGAGGTTACTGTTTCAAATGAATGGCAGGAAGTTACAGGAAGCTTTATAACAAATTATACAGAAGGCCAGGATGGTAAACCAGACTTTGATGGCCTGCATTTTAAAATTACAGGAACAAGTACAGGAACAGTTTCATTTTATGCAGATGATGTTTCACTGGTTAAGAAAGAAGTTGCAGAAGAACCAGGTGGCACTGTACCTTCAGGGAGTGGCAATATTTTATCCAATCCTTCATTTGATGATTTAAATAATGATGGTAAAATTAGCTGGTGGTATGGTGATGGTGTAGATGGAAGCCAGAATGATGGAAATGGCCATGATAATGGTAAATATGTAAAAATTTCTAAAGAAGGTACAACAGCTACATTAGCAGAAAGTATTCCAGATATAAAAAATAAAATTGAGAACAATACAGAATATGAATTTATTTTCTGGGTAAAGGCTGATGAAAATAGCCAGGATGTGAAAGTTAAAGCAGAATTGTCAGTAGAAAAGGATGGAAGTTATCCTAGTGCCAGTGATAGTGGATGGACATTCAACTCTACAGAGGTTACTGTTTCAGATGAATGGCAGAAAGTTACAGGAAGTTTTACAACAAATTATACAGAAGACCAGGATGGTAAACCAGACTTTGATGGCCTGCACTTTAAAATTACAGGGACAAGTACAGGAACAGTTTCATTTTATGCAGATGATGTTTCTGTTACAAAGAAAAAAGCAACAGATGAAGAACCAGGTGGAAATATTCCTGAAAAGGGTACAAATATTTTAGACAATCCTTCATTTGATGGTAATACAGATGGATGGTTTGTGACAACAGCAAATGAAGCAGCAAAGCTTGAATATGTACCTGAAGGCGGACAGGATGATATTGGTGGCTGTGTAAAAGTATATGACAGGAATGAGAACTGGAATTCGCTTGCACAGGATATTAAAAATAAGGTTAAAAATAAGACAAAGTATAATTTTAGCTGCTGGGTTAAGCTAGGTGATGAATATAGTGCAGAGTCAACAGTAAAGGCAGGTCTTACTATAAATTCAACTGGCGATAATGAAGGCAAAGATATTTATGATGGATGGGGAATTTCAAATAATACAGTTAAAGCTTCTAAAGATGAATGGAGACAGATTAAGGGAAGTTTTATGGCAAACTGGAATGGTACTCTTTCTCAGTTACAGTTTAAAGTTGCTGATGAAAATAATACAAATTCCTTTTATGTGGATAATCTCTCCATTACGGAAAATGAAGTAGATTTATCAATAGAGCAGGATATCCCGTCATTAAAGGATTACTTTGCCAGTGTAAACCCGAAGCATGATTTCAAGGTTGGTACTGCACTTACAGCAGATATTCTTTCTAATGACAATAAAATGCAGCTTGTCAAGAAACACTATAACAGTGTGACAGCAGGCAATGAAATGAAGCCGGATTATATTATTAAAGGGCTGAATGAAGATGGCAGTTTAAAGCTTGATTTTTCTATACCAGATGCCATGCTTGACGCTTTCTGGGAACATAACCAGGGTAAAGCTGAAAAAGACCAGATACATGTACGCGGGCATGTGCTTTGCTGGCACTCACAGACACCAGATTTCTTCTTTAAAGATACAGAAGGCAATCTTCTTAGCAAAGATGCAATGAATGCAAGAATTGAAGAATATATTAAAAATGTGCTTGGACATGTAAATAAAAAGTATCCAGGGCTTATATACTGCTGGGATGTTGTAAATGAAGCAATTATTCCTTCTGATGGAGAAAAAGGCGGCTTAAGGGTTTATGCTGGCGGCAGGGAAACATTCTATCACCAGATTTATAAAGACAGCAATGAATACATTATAAATGCGTTTACATATGCAGATAAATATGCAGAAGAAGGCGTTAAGCTTTTCTATAATGATTATGGTGAGACAGAACCAACAAAAGTAAAATGCATTTCCGGGCTTGCAGATGCAATAAAAGCAGGCGGTGGAAGAATTGACGGCATTGGTATGCAGTCACATTATTCAATGGAATCACCAGGTGCAGAGGAATTTTATAATGCAATTACAGAGTATGGCAAGCATGTGGATGAGGTGCAAATTACAGAGCTTGATATGCTTGCAAGCAAAAGCTATGACGGAAGTGATGCACAGAAGGAAGCAGAACTGGTTAAGCAGGCATACCGCTATAAGGAATTTGTTGATACAATACTTAAAGCAAAAGATGATGGTACTAATATAACTGCATTAGTATTCTGGGGCGTGGCAGATGATGACTCATGGTTAATTTCCCCTGAATTTTCAGATGGAAGACACAATATGCCACTGCTGTTTGATGAGAACCTTAAAGCAAAACCAGCATACTGGGCAATTGTTGACCCTTCAAGGCTTGCGCCAAATATAAATGAAGCAGATGTACTTGAAAGCAGCAAAGACTGGTCTCTTGCTTCACCTGTAAATATTGGTACAGATGGCAAAGCATCCATGAAACTTTTATGGAATGATGGGAAACTTTTTGTACAGGTAACTGTAAAAGATGGCACATCTGATGCAGGTGATAAAGTAACTATTTACCTGGATAAAGAAAACTCTAAGTCAGAAAATACTAATGGTGTTGAAAAGGTTATTATTAACAGAAGTGAAGCCAAAGCTACAACAGAAGGATATGTAGCAGAAGCAGAGCTTGCTGTTGCTGGCAAGGCTGCTAATGCAAAACTTGGCCTTGATGTAGTAGTTTATGATGCAGCAGCAGGGACTTCACAGTGCTGGAATGATTTCCAGATGAAACAGGATGAAAGAAGCAAATATTATGGTACAATAACATTAAAGCCTTTTATGGTAATTACAAAAGGTTCTGCCATTATAGATGGTGAAGCTGAAAGTGTATGGAATGATATAACACCACATAAACTTACAGTTAACTCTAATCTTTCTGGTTCTGCAAAAGGAAATGTAAAGGCTATGTGGGATGAAAATTATCTCTATGTACTTGCAAATATACAGGATGAAGTGCTTAACAATGATAATCCAGATGCATGGGAACAGGATTCATTTGAAATATTTGTAGATGAGAATAATGGTAAGACTGCAAACTATGAGGAAGATGACTGCCAGTACAGAATAAGCTATAAGAATGATTTAAGTTTTAATGGCCCAAACTGCAATGCAGACAATATCCAGAGTGCAGTAAAAGAAACTGCAGACGGCTATATTGTAGAAGCAAAAATCAAGTTTAATAAAGTAAAAGGTGCAGAAAATAACCTTATAGGTGTTGATTTCCAGATTAATGATGCAGATGCTTCTGGAAGGCGTGTTGCTACAATTAACTGGTATGATGCTTCTGGAATGGGGTATGCACAGCCAGCAGTTTTTGGTACTGCAAAGCTTGCAGCAGGGGCTTCTGTGCCAACAAAGAAACCAGGGCAGGTTGTTATACCTCCATATGCAGTATATACACCAGTACCAGAAAGCACACCAGCACAGAGTGCAGCGCCAGAAGGTACAGCAGCACCAGCAGAAAGTGCAGCACCAGGCAGTTCTACACAGCCAGGAGGTACACAGGCACCAGCAGAAAGTGCAACGCCAGAAGGCACAGCAGCACCAGGGACTACTACTGAGATTACAAAAGACGATGTAACAGGTGCAATTAAAGAAACCACTACTACAGTAGAAGGTAATAAAACAACAGTAATAGAAAAGGTAACTCTCCCTGGCAATATCCAGAATATTAAAGAAACTGTAACAGAAAATATAGACGGGTTAATAAAAACAACAGAAAAATACAGCAGCAGTGTAGTAAATGCTGTGATGGTTACAAATAAAACTTCTAAGACAGATGGTACAATTGTAGAGTCAGATTCTGTTATTTATACAGGTGTTTCAGATATTAACAGTAATTATTCTGCTAAAGTAAATATACCAGAAAGTTTCCTGTTAAATGCAAAAGAAGCTGCTGTAAAGAACATTGGTATTTATATTGAAAAACCTACAGTTGATGCAGTTATAGCCAACCAGGGACGCAAAATGGTTGTAAAAGTGGCAGTTCCTGATGTAGATGGTGTATCTGTTGGAAAAGTTGTAGTTACAAAAGAAAGCATATCAAGTGCCTTAAATGGTTCAAGAAAACTTGTAGTTAAAATTGAAAATGCAAGGCCAGAAGAGTCCTTTACTGTTACAATACCACAGAGTGAACTGAAAAAGATGAAAAGTGACATTGATATAACCGTAAAGACTAAAAAAGTACCAGATGCAGACAGCAGCATAAAAGAAAATATAGAGAATATATTATCTGCTAATGGCGTTAAAACAGGTAATTCCTATATTGTATCTGTAGCAGGCAATAATACTAAAGGCGGAATAAAGGTTTCATCACCTGTACTTGCCCCGTCTGTAAAGACTGGTGACAGTGTATATGTATACTGCTATAATAATAAGACAGGAAAGCTTGAAGAAATTGCTAACAGTAAGAGAGTTGTACTTGATGATGGCATGGCAGGGATTGAATGTTATCCTGGAAATAATTATGTAGTTACAGATAAAGAATTAAGCGGCAAAAATGTAGTTACCCTTACCGGCAGTACAAAAGTTTCTGTTAAAAAAGCTTCTGTTAAGAAGGGCAGCAGTACAAAGGTTGATGTTAAACTGCCTTCACAGCTTGTAGTAAAAGCAAGCCTGAAAAAGAGTGTGCCTTATGGAAAACAGGCAGCAGTTGTTACATTTAAGTCTTCAGACAATAGCATTGCCAAAGTATCAAAAGATGGTACAGTCAAAGCAAAAGGCAAAGGCAAAGCTGTAATAACTGTAAAAGTAAAACTTGCAGATGGCAAAACTAAAACATTTAAGAAAAAAGTAACTATAAAATAGTCCTATAAAGCAATATATTACTGTTTTATAAGGCAGCCCCATTGTTTTAACAGTGGGGCTGTTTGTTTTTTCTATAATTTATACCTGTTTTTTCTATAATTCACTAGGACAAAATTTTATACGGAATATTTATAATAATAAAGTGTTAAGATTATAATTATTGGAGGAGGTTTTATATGTTTACAAAAAAACTTAAAAAAGTTACTTGTACTACATTATGTGCATCAATGGTTTTAACAGGTGCATGTACAGGCTTTCCAGGGACTGCTGCCAGTGTTTCAGCTGCGGGCACTAATATCCTTGATAACCCTTCATTTAGTACAGATGCAGGCGGATGGTTTGCAACAACAGCAGATACAGCAAAGCTGGAATTTGTAAATGATGGAAAAGGGCATGACCAGGATGGTGGTTATGTAAAAGTTGTTGAAAGGTCTGATACATGGAATTCCCTTGCACAGACTATTAAAGACAAGGTAAAAAACAAGACAAAATATGATTTTAGCTGCTGGGTAAAACTTGGTGAAGAGTATACAGCAGAGTCAACAGTTAAGGCAGGTCTTACAATCCAGTCAACAGGTGATAATAACGGTGAACCTGTATATGACGGCTGGGGTATATCAGGCAATACAGTAACAGCATCTAAAGATGAGTGGAGACAGATAAGCGGAAGTTTTACTGCAAACTGGTCAGGAGACCTTACAGAATTACAGTTTAAAGTTGCTGATGAAACATGTAAAAATTCATTTTATGTTGATGGACTTTCAGTTACAGAAAATACCGCAGATTTATCAATTGAGAAGGATATACCTTCATTAAAAGATTATTTTGTTTCTAAAAATGCAAAATATGACTTTAAAATTGGTGGTGCACTTACAGCAGATATTCTTACAAATGAGAATAAAATGCAGCTTGTGCAGAAACATTATAACAGTGTAACAGCAGGCAATGAAATGAAGCCGGATTATATTATTAAAGGAATTAATGATGATGGAAGTTTAAATCTTGACTTTACTATTCCTGACACTACACTTGATGTGTTCTGGAAATATAACCAGGGCAAAGCTGAAAAAGACCAGATACATATGCGTGGCCATGTTCTTTGCTGGCATTCACAGACACCGGAAAAATTCTTTAAAGATAAGGATGGCAATCTTCTTAGTAAGGATGCAATGAACAAAAGGCTTGAAGAATATATACAGAAAGTGCTTGGACATGTACAGGAAAAGTATCCAGGGCTTGTATACTGCTGGGATGTTGTAAATGAAGCAATTAATCCTGCTGATGGTGAAAAAGGCGGTCTCAGGACTGCAAACGGCGGAGTAGAAACATTCTACCACCAGATTTATAAGGACAGCAATGAGTATATTATAAACGCATTTAAGTATGCTAACAAATATGCAGACAAGGATGTAAAACTTTTCTATAATGACTATGGTGAAACAGACCCTGTAAAAGTAAAATGCATTTCAGACCTTGCAGATGCGGTAAAATCTTCTGAAGGAACAAGGATTGATGGTATTGGCATGCAGGCACATTATTCAATGGAAGGCCCAAGTGCAAATGAACTTTACAATGCAATTAAAGAATATGGCAAGCATGTAGACGAAGTGCAGATTACAGAGCTTGACATGCTTGCAAGCAAGAGTTATGACGGAAGTGCAGCACAGAAGGAAGCAGAACAGACAAAACAGGCATACCGTTATAAGGAGATTATGGATACAATCCTTAAAGCAAAAGATGAGGGTGTTAATATAACAGCAATAGTATTCTGGGGCGTTGCAGATGATGATTCATGGCTGCTTTCACCTGAATTTTCACAGGGAAGGCACAACATGCCGCTCTTATTTGATGAAAACCTTAAAGCAAAACCTGCATTCTGGGGAATTACAGACCCTTCAAAGCTTCTGCCAAATATTAATGAAGCAGATGTGCTCCAGAGTGAAGATAAAGACTGGTCACTTGCACAGCCAGTAAATATTGGCACAGATGGAAATTCATCAATGAAGCTTTTATGGAAAGATGGTTCACTTTATCTCCAGGTAACAGTAAAAGACACAACAAATGATGCAGAAGATAAAGTAACAATCTATCTTGACAAAGATAATGCCAAGGCAGAAAATGTTAATGGGGTTGAAACTATAACTATAAAGAGGGCAGAAGCTACAGCAACAGCAGATGGCTATGTAACAGAAAAGGAACTTGGCATTGCTGGCAAGGCAGCAAATTCAAAGATTGGGCTTGATGTAGTAGTGTCTGATGCTGCTACAGGAAATAACCAGTGCTGGAATGATTTGCAGATGAAGCAGGCTGAAAGAAGCAAATATTATGGTACATTAACATTAAAGCCATTTATGGTAATTACAAAAGGTTCTGCAGTTATTGACGGTGAGATTGACGAAGCATGGAACAATGTAGCAGCACATAACCTCACAGTAAATTCAAACCCTTCTGTTTCTACAACAGGCACAGTTAAGACAATGTGGGATGAAGATTATTTATATGTGATTGCGCAAATCCAGGATGCAGCCCTTAATAATGCTAATGTTAATGCCTGGGAACAGGATTCATTTGAAATATTTGTAGATGAAAATAATGGAAAGACTGAAAACTATGAAGCAGATGACTGCCAGTACAGAATAAGCTATAAGAATGATTTAAGCTTTAATGGTGAAAACTGCAATGCAGACAATATCCAGAGTGCAGCAAAAGAAACAGCAGGCGGATATATAATAGAAGCAAAAATTAAATTCAATAAAACCAAAGGCGCAGAAAACCAGCTTATAGGTGTAGATTTCCAGATAAATGATGCGGACGCATCAGGTGTACGTGTAGCAACAATTAACTGGTATGATGCTTCTGGAATGGGATATGCACAGCCAGCAGTATTTGGTACAGCTAAACTTGCAGGGAGCACAGGAAGCACAAGCACAGGAAAAGACATTAGTGCAGCAGATATTTCTGGAATAAAGAATTACAGCTATACAGGAAAAGAAATCCAACAGGATTTAGCTGTAGAAGCAGATGGAAAGCAGTTAGCAGAAGGTACAGACTATACAGTAGCTTACAGTAACAATATTAATTCTGGAAATGCAGAAGTTACAATTACTGGATGCGGTGATTACAAAGGAACAATAACAAAAACATTTAAAATAACAAAAGCTAAACAGAAAATACAGCTTAAAAAAGCATCATACAAGAAGACTGCTGGCAGCAAGAGCTTTAAATTAAACGGGATTAAAGCTTTTGGTAAATTAAGTTATAAGAGCTCTAAAACAAGTGTTGCAGCTGTAAACAAGAATGGAAAAGTTACAATAAAAGGGACAGGAACAGCTAAAATTACAATAACAGCAGCAGGGGACAAAAACCATAAAAAAGCAACAGCAACAGTAAAAGTAAAAGTAGCAAAAAAATAACAAAATAGTTAGCATTTTTTCTTCATTAATACATAAAAAGGCATGCCACAGGCATGTCTTTTTAAATATAGAGGGGGATAAATGCATGAAAATTTTATTAGTTGAAGATGATATTGAAATTAGTGATATGTTAAAGAACTTCCTGTCAACTGAAAACTTTGAGGTAACAGCGTCATATAACGGGAAAGATGCCATGGCATTACAGAAAGCAGAGGCAAAGGCAAACCAGGTGGCAGGTCTGGTTAACCAGTTTTTTACACTTGCAAAGCTGGAAGCTGGTGATATGGTTATGGATATGGAAAATGTTAATATTAGTGAGCTTTGCAGGGAAAATATACTGGATTTCTATGAGATTTTAACAAGAAAGGATTTTAATGTAGATATTACATTATGGCATTGAATGGAAGACCCGCGCAGCCGCAGAGCAGAGGGGAAGGGGCTTGGGCTTGCATTTAAAAAACTAAGCGATGGATATGGAATGTCAATTATCATATCAAGCCATATTCTTTCTGAAGTTGGAAGCATAGCAGATACTATAGGGGTTATCAGCAAAGGCAGCCTTATAAAAGAAATCCCAATAGAAGAGGTTTCTTCAATGTCTGAAACATATATATGGTTTTCTGTGGAAGATGTTAAAAAGGCGGCTTATATACTTTCTGAAGAGATTTCAGCCCAGCTTGCCCTGGACGGTGCAGGGATAAATTCTATTGGAACGAAATCAGAAAGCCTTGAAGACTATTTCTTAAAAATAACTGGGGAGGGTGGAAAATAATGTTTAAATTAATTAAGCTTGAATGGAGAAAAAACAATATTTTAAAATATATGGCAGGCTTAAAATGCCTGTACAGTTTTTCAACATAAAAAGCTTTAATTGTTACGCTTTGCAAGAAGAGCTGCTATTTCAAGCAGTAATTTTTTGTCACTCTGCGACATATCCATTGCTTTTGAGCCAGGCTGCATATTTATGTTATACTCATTATTTTCAGAAAAAACATATTCTCCAGAAGTTCCAGGGGGTGCATTATTAATAAATAACCATGCCAGGATATTATATGCCTGTACATGGTTATTTAGCTTTTATTATTTAATTATTACGTTTTGCAAGAAGCCCTGCTATTTCAAGCAGAAGCCTTTTATCATTTTGTGACATTGCCTTTGCTTTTGCACTTAACTGCATATTAATATTATATTCACCATTTTCTGACAACAAGGATTTACCAGAACCATCTGTATTATAAGAGTTTGTATCAAATTGTCCCCATAAAATATCATTAGGAGTAATATTAAGTGCATTGCATATATTAATTAATGCGTCAACTGACATTTTAACACTGCCGCCTTCAATATGTGATATATATACTGTAGACAAGTTCGTCATTTCTGCAAGTTGTGCTTGTGTAAGTTTAATATTTTTTCTGCTGTTCTTTATATTCAGGCCAAGCAATTTTAAGTCCATGAATTCCTCCAAAAGAAAATATCTTTATTATTAGTAAAAGTTCTAGTTAAATATTCTAATTTATAAGATAACAATTATAGTTTGAAATATGAATAAAGCGATAAAGATATATTGCTCTAATAAGGCAAGTATGGTATTATTTTTTGTAAATTTATGAAAAATATACAAAATCCAGGAATAATAACTGGTAGTGATTAAGAAAATAAATTTATTTATATTAATATTTTGGAGGCTGTTTATGCAGAAAAGTGATGTTGATAAATTAGTTGCAATATTGTTAGAAGAGGGATGGAAGGGGAAGTCACATAAAGATTTTGCAGAAAAACTTGGAGATGGATACAGTTATGGACAAATTGAACGGATAAGGGCAAGATACAGGTATATTGCAGGCAAATGCAGTGAAGAAGGGGAATAAATTCTTAACATAAAAACAAAATAAATACGATAACTGGAAATTATTAAATGAACATGAGGATATGGTAAATATTTAGGTGAAAATTTCCATAATATGTGCTATTATATCAAATGAAGGATGCGTCTGGCGGATGGCAGGCTTGCAACTTCTTATATGGTACAGGTCTTTGTAAAGGACAGGTGCAACAGGATGTACCAGCGGTATTTTGTAAATACTAAATTTGATGAAAGGAATGTTATATGAAAGATATTAAAAAAGCGCTGTTTATGAAAGAAGCAGCATCACAGAAAGGGCACAATATACTAGTTGAGATATTTATTGCTGTTCTTCTGTTTTTTATTGGTTCAGTAGCGATGGGTTTTATACAAATTCCAGCAATGATTGCATATCTTTTTAGCAATAAGGATTATATGTCAATGATTATTTCTGGAAGGCTTGACAGGCAGAAAATGCTGTCTGTGCTGTCTGACATGCCTGAGTGGATTATGATTGTAATGCTTTTTGCAGAAATACTGCTTACCCTTATAGTAATGCTGTATTGTAAGGTTTTTGAAAGAAGGAAGCTGTCTACTCTGGGATTTGTAAAAAAGGGAATGGTTAAACAATATATTGCAGGACTTGTTGCAGGTGCAGCAGCATTTTCAGCAGTATATATTATATGTGTTGTTACAGGAAGTGTAAAGTGTGAGGGGATTTCGCAGAATATTATGCCTTTATATATAATTGGATATTTTCTGGGGTATCTTTTACAAGGAATGGCAGAGGAAGTGTTATGCCGTGGATATCTTATGGTGTCGTTGTCAAGAAGATATCATGTTACACTTGCTGTTGCTGCAAGTTCGCTGTTTTTTGCATTTCTACATTCAGGTAACAACGGGCTGTCACCACTTGCATATATAAACCTGTTCCTGTTTGGCGTGCTTGCTTCACTTCTTTTGCTTGATTTTGGAAATATATGGATAGCAGGGGCTTTCCACAGTGTATGGAATTTTGCACAAGGTAATATATATGGTGTACAGGTAAGCGGCATGGATGTTTCTAATTCTATTTTATCAACTTCCTATACAGATGGAATGGAGATAATTAATGGAGGAAGTTTTGGAATGGAAGGAGGACTTGCAGTATCATTTGTATTTATTGCAGGTATTGTACTGCTTTCATACCACCTTTATAAAAAGGGCAATATAGTCGATTTGCAGGAATTCCAGGGAATACAATATACTTATGAGGACAGTAATGAATACGGTACAGGCAATACTGCTGGTGTTAATGACATTGGTGATAACATATATAGTGGTGAAAGTTATACTACAGAAGATGGAAGTATTATTATAAATAAGGAAGCAAGTGTTGTTGACAGTGATGTTATCAAAAATAATAATGCCAGCAGCACAGGGGATGAAACCAGTACAAATAAAGATGATGAAATACAAAAGACAACGTTTAACCAGGAGTATTTTAAAGACTGAACATAGCCTGGATGCGGTGCTTATATGTATGAAGTTTCTGGAGCTTGTCAAAGCCGCTGGCGGCGATAAGCTCCCTTTCTTTGTCATGTTGTAAATAATACCGGGCTTTGTTAGCTAAATCGTTAATTCCATCATAAACTACAAGGTCTTTGCCAATATCAAAAAGTTTTTCAAGCCCGGGACGGTAATCAGTCATTAAAAACCCTCCAGCAGATAAGACATCAAATACACGTAATGGAATACCATCTTCAATATTAGGTGTCGTAATATTCAGGTTTATTTTGGAAGCAGCAAAGACTAATGGCATTTCATTATGGTATTTTACAGGAGGGTGTACAATAGTCTTAAATAATCCATCTGTACTGCTTGTTGTAAAAAGGTGCATGGCTGCAATATCTGAGAGTGCATTTACAGCCTGCCTGCGCATAATTGCCGCTGCCTTATATGAAAGTACGCTTGTAGCGAAATAAAGCTTTAATTCTGCCAGGTTTTTGCCTCCCTGCTTTAAATCCATATATTTAGAAGCATTCTCCATTATATCATCTGTAAGCATTATATTAATAATATTGCCACCTGAAACATTTAACTGGGCTTCAACTGTAGCATCCATATAGCCGCAAAGATAAGGTGGAAGTGCATTAACCATTTCATCATAGCGGTTTTTATCATATAAATTGCCAACAAAGGATATATCATAAGAATATTTTCTGCTATCCCTGCAAAGCCCGTTTTCTGTAAGCAGGCGTGATATCCTGTCTGGTGCACCTGCAAGCGGAAGGTATTTTACAGTGCCTGCATCCTTAAAATATTCATATTCTTTATAGTCAAATACATAAATTGTGTTTACAGTATTATATATTGAAGGATTGCGCATACCTGCAAGTGGTGCATCACATGTCCATGAAATATATGGTATGCCATATTTATGGCATGTATTAGAAATAACAGTGAAGTAATTTACTGAAAAAACAGCATTATAACTGCCATTTTCCAGGTATTCTGCCAGCTTTTTTTCAAAAGCGCTGTCTTGTATATGGTTTTTTACAGGAAAAGCAAGAACATCCGTAGAATGTCCCTGCTTTTTTAATTCATTAATAATATCATTATAAGGGAAAATATCCCATTTATATACTAAAATATTCATACACTTTCCAACATGATGGCACTGGCACATATAATCTATAGACCATGCCAGTTTTGCGCTTTACATGCCTTTCATTTTAAATTCTTAACAGCAGTAGAAAGCATAAGTTTTATGCGGTTAAGCTGGTTGACTTCTGTTGCACCTGGGTCATAATCAACTGCTACAATGTTTGACTCAGGGAATTTGCTGCGGAGTTCTTTTATTACACCTTTGCCGACTACATGGTTAGGAAGGCATCCAAATGGCTGTGCACATACAATGTTTGGCACGCCAGAATGTATAAGTTCAACCATTTCACCAGTAAGAAACCAGCCTTCACCTGTCTGGTTGCCGCATGAAACAACAGGGCTTGCATATTCTGCAAGCTTTGAAACATGTACAGGAGGTTCAAAACGGCGGCTTGCTGCAAGTGCTTCACTTGCTGTTTTACGGTAGTATTCAATATATTTTATAACAAGGTTGTTTATCATTGCCCCTGATTTCTTCTTGCCAAGGTATTCTGCCTGGAAATTTGCATTATAAAGGCTGTACATAAAGAAATCAACGAGGTCAGGGCATACTGCTTCTGCACCTTCTGCTTCAAGAAGTTCTACAAGGTAGTTATTAGCAAGCGGAAGGAATTTAACAAGGATTTCACCAACAATGCCAACGCGTGGTTTCTTTATGTCAAGCAGTTCAAGTTCATCAAATTCTTTTACAATCTGTTTTATATTGTTTTTAAATTCCTTTTTACTGCCAGTAGTTACCTGTTTCTTTGCAATAGCAAGCCATTTCTGGTGCAGTGCATTGGCAGAGCCTTTAATCTTTTCATAAGGACGGGTTTTATATAGCACACGCATAAATACATCACCATATATAAGTGCCTGGAGTGCGCGGTGCGCCATCTGTAAGTTTATATTTAACCCCGGGTTTTTCTCAATACCTGCACTCATGGAAATAACAGGGATTTGCCCCATGCCTGCATTTTCAAGTGCACGCCTTATAAAGCCTATATAGTTGGTAGCACGGCATCCCCCGCCGGTCTGGGTGATTATTAATGCAGTTTTATTTAAGTCATATTTGCCTGACATAAGTGCCTGCATAAACTGGCCAACAACAATAAGTGAAGGGTAGCAGGCATCATTATTTACATATTTAAGCCCGTAATCAACACATGAACTGTCTGATGGAAGGACTTCAATATTATAGCCACATGAGGCAAGTGCAGGGCCAAGTATGTCAAAATGTATTGGTGACATCTGCGGTGTGAGGATAGTGTATTCTTTCCTCATTTCTTCAGTAAAAACTACCCTGTGGTGTGCAGTATCTTTATTTACAGGTTCAATATTTTTACGTTTCCTGTCCTCTATGGCAGCAAGCAATGAACGGATGCGGATGCGTGCTGCACCTAAGTTGTTTACTTCATCTATTTTTAATACAGTATAAATCCTGTTCTGCTTTGTGAGTATATCGCTTACCTGGTCTGTTGTAACAGCGTCAAGCCCGCAGCCAAAGGAATTGAGCTGTACAAGGTCAAGGTCTTTCCTTGAAGCAACAAATGATGCGGCTTTGTAAAGGCGTGAATGGTACATCCACTGGTCCATTACAATGGTAGGCCTGTCAACAGTGCCAAGTTCTGATATACTGTCTTCTGTAAGGACAGCTACACCATATGATGTAATAAGCCCTGGAATTCCGTGGTTGATTTCAGGGTCGGCATGGTAAGGGCGTCCAGCCAGTACAATGCCGTGGCAGTTATGTTCTTCCATATATTTAAGGGTTTCTAATCCCTTGGCACTCATTTCATCACGTACAGCCTGCATTTCTTTCCATGCAGCAGCACACGCACGCCTTGTATCTGCAGCAGGTATTCCGTTTTCTTCTGCAAAAAATGTACTTAAACGTTTTGTGATAATTTCTTCACTTTCAAATGATACAAACGGGTTCTGGTAAATAATCTCCGGGTTTTTAAGTTCATCAACATTATTTTTGATATTTTCACCATATGAAGTGACAATAGGGCAGTTGTAGTGGTTACCTGCCCCTTCGGCTTCACACCGTTCATAAGGCACACATGGGTAGAAAATATATCCAATGCCTTGTTTTAACAGCCATGAAATATGCCCATGTACAAGCTTTGCAGGATAACATTCTGATTCACTTGGTATAGACTCAATCCCTAATTCATAAATCTTGCGGCTGGATTCAGGTGAAAGCACAACCCTGTAGCCAAGTTCTGTAAAAAGCGTAAACCAGAACGGGTAATTTTCATACATATTAAGGACACGTGGCAGCCCGACAGTTCCACGCACAGCATTGTCAGCAGTTAAAGGTGTATAGTGTGAGAATACCCTTTTAAGTTTATAGTCAAAAAGGTTTGGTATACCTGAGTTTTTCTTTTCTTTGCCAAGCCCGCGTTCGCAGCGGTTGCCTGATATAAACTGCCTTCCTCCCGTAAACCTGTTAATAGTAAGCAGGCAGTGGTTTGTACAGCCTTTACAGCGTGACATGCTTGTTTCAAATTTAAGTTCATTAATCTGTTTAATAGAAAGCATTGTGCTTTCCTGTCCTGTATAGCGTTCCCTTGCAAGCAGGGCAGCACCAAATGCACCCATAATGCCTGCTATATCAGGGCGTACAGCCTCGCAGCCCGATATACGTTCAAAGCTTCTAAGGACTGCATCATTATAGAAAGTACCGCCCTGTACAACAACTTTCCTGCCAAGGTCTTTAGGGTCGGTTAGTTTTATTACTTTAAGAAGCGCATTTTTAATAACAGAGTATGCAAGACCTGCTGAAATATCTGCAACACTTGCACCTTCCTTCTGTGCCTGTTTTACTTTTGAATTCATAAAGACGGTACACCTTGAGCCAAGGTCAACCGGGTTTTTGGCAAAAAGCGCAATCTTGGCAAATTCTGCAACATCATAGTTAAGTGATTTGGCAAATGTTTCAATAAATGAGCCGCAGCCAGACGAGCAGGCTTCATTAAGCTGTACTTTATCTACAGAATGGTTTTTAATCTTAATACATTTCATGTCCTGCCCGCCAATATCAAGGATGCAGTCCACATCTGGTTCAAAAAAGGCGGCAGCCGTATAATGTGCAACGGTTTCAACTTCCCCTTCATCAAGAAGCAGGGCAGATTTAAGAAGGGCTTCACCATAACCGGTAGAGCATGAGCGTACAATTTTAGAGCCTTTTGGCATAACTGAATATATCTCTTTAACTGCTTTTAATGCAGTTTTAAGCGGGCTGCCATTATTACTGCTGTAAAATGAATAAAGAAGCCTGCCGTCCTCATCAATTACAGCCGCTTTTGTAGTAGTAGAACCAGCATCAATCCCAAGGAAAAGCTTGCCATTATACTGGTTAAAGTCACCTTTCTTTACATTGTTTTCAGAATGTTTATCTAAAAACTTTTTATATTCTTCTTCACTATTAAAAAGAGGTTCAAGCCTTGTTACCTCAAATTCTATTTCTATTTTTTCTGAAAGTTTTGTGCAGAGCCTGCCAAGCGTTGTCTGTACATTCTTATCAGAGTTCATTGCTGCACCTGCTGCTGCGAAAAGGTGTGAATGTGCAGGTGCAATTACCTGGCTGTCTGTTAGTTTTAATGTACGTATAAATGCCTGCTTAAGTTCTGTAAGAAAATGTAATGGCCCGCCAAGAAATGCTACATTGCCACGTATAGGCTTGCCACAGGCAAGACCGCTTATTGTCTGGTTTACAACTGCCTGGAATATTGATGCAGACAAATCTTCTTTAGTTGCACCCTCATTAATAAGGGGCTGTATATCAGATTTGGCAAAAACACCACAGCGTGCTGCGATAGGATAGAGTGCTTCATAATTCTTAGCATATTCATTTAACCCTTCAGCATCAGTTTTTAAAAGGGTTGCCATCTGGTCGATAAATGAACCTGTTCCGCCGGCACATATGCCGTTCATACGCTGGTCAATTCCTCCAGTGAAATATATAATTTTAGCATCTTCGCCACCAAGTTCTATTGCAACATCAGTCTGCGGTGCAAAGTCCTTTAATGAAGTGGCAACAGCAACAACTTCCTGTACAAAAGGTATTCCAAGGTGCTTTGAAAGGGCAAGCCCCCCTGAACCTGTAATAACAGGGGATAATGGTATGTCCCCAAGGCTGTCATATGCTTTTTGTACAACTGCTGCCAAAGTTTCCTGTATATTGGCAAAGTGCCTCTGGTAGTCAGAAAATAAAATATTGAAGTCTTTATCTAAAACAGCTATTTTTACAGTAGTAGAACCAATATCAATTCCAAGAGTTTTATAATCTGGTTTCATTGTATACCTCTTTCTAAGGGCGTTTAATAATAATTCTGTGGTTTAGGAAACGCCCGCAAATTGTAACAGATTTAGCCACAAAACTTCATATTGCCTTATTATATGACAAAGTTTTATTTAATGCAAGATGAAAAGTTTTGGTATGTACATATGTTGTTTTGTGTCTGAAGACGGACGCAGGGTTTCTGGTGTTCTGGCTAATATTATTCTATGACAGGGGATGCTGCCCTGGTTACGGTGCAATGCTATTTAGTTTAAGAAAAGATGCTTAAAAATTACATATACTGGGTCTGCTGGCAAATCCAAAGTGCCTTCCATGAAAACAGCACGCTCCCGCTTGGACGTCACACGCAATGGATGCATAAAGCCCTTAATGTTCCTACGGAACATTTTAAGACAGGGCTTAAGCACCAGCGGTTCCGTACAGCTTTTTCATGGAAGCACATTTGGAATTTGCCAGCAATCTACACTTTGGTAATTTATAAAAATATTTTCCACTATCTCTGGACTAAATGGCATTGCACTACAATAGTACATGGCATCCCTCCTGTAATGGAACAATATTAGTTGGAACACCAAAAACCTGCTGTTCCCTGGCAAAATTACAAAAAACATCATATGTGGTGGTGGAGAGGTTATTCAGACGAACGGAAAAATATAAATAACGTGAGTTTGACAAATATTATTAGAAAAAAGCTATTTTTTTGTTGTGTAGCACTTTAAAGTGAGCTATATTCTCTAAAAATAGAGTTTATAAAGCAATTAGTGTAGCTAAGAAGTTGAAAAAATTGTTATTTAAAAGGCTTTTAGCTTTAAATTTTCGTCGAACTCACGTTATATAGTAGTTACTCATTAGGTAGTAAATGACTAGCAGAATAATCTTCCTCCCACCCATATTTGTATTTTATTATAAATTGTTGATGACAGGTTTTGCGTGCCAGATGCCAGAATTATTCTATACAGGAGTACTTTAGCCTGTGTAGCGCAATGTCATTTAGTCCAGAAAAGTATTTTATAAATTACCAAAGTGTAAGCTGGCTGGCAAATTCCAAATGTGCTTCCATGAAAAAGCTGTACGAAGCCGCTGGTGCTTAAGCCCCGTACTATGTTCCGCAGGAACAAAATGTTCCAAGGAACATAGGGGCTTTATGCACCATTGCGTGCAAGCCCTTGCCAAACCAGCGGAAGCGTGCTGTTTTCATGGAAGGCACTTTGGATTTGCCAGCGCATACAAAACATGTAATTTCTAAACATCTTTTCTGGATTAAATGACATTGTGCCGTAGTGCCAGCGTACCCCCGTATGGAATATCCTGGTTCTGGCACATAAAACCGTCCGTTCCAATATAATACAAATATGCACTTATTTTTTTTGTATGAATATATTGTAATACGGACTGCATTTGCTCCTGTTTTATGCAGCCTGCACATACATTTTATGAAATGAGGTAGGATTATGAATTATGAGTATTGTGATGGTATGACACACACTGTTAAACAGGGTGAAACCTTGTATAGTTTAAGCAGGCAGTATAATGTACCCCTTGCTATAATATTACGTGCTAACCCATATATTGATGTCTATAATCTTCAGACCGGGGATACAATATGTATTCCTGTTAAAAACCAGGGACAGCAGGGAGGCGGAAGCTGCATTAATTGCGGAGGCATGGGTGTTATGCCAGGTAATGGCAGGGATGATGACGACGATAATGACAGGGACGATGACGACAGGGATGACGATGACGGCGGTGATGATGACAGGGATGACGATGACAGATATGATAATGACGCCGGTTATAACAGAAATAGCTATGATGGCGGCAGTGGAATGGCTATGCCTGGAAGGATTATGGATACTGGCATGTACAGTATGGGTAATATGTCTGGAGACAGCCAGGAAGGCTGCTGGGTAAAATATGTTGCACAGGCTGGTGATACTTTACAAGATATACTTGACCGCTCGGAATGTACTACAGAGATGTTCTGGGAGAAAAACCAGGCTGATAAAATGTATATGCTTCCAGGTGTTGCATACTTTATTTTGGAAAACTGTACAGATTAGGTTTGACAAAGGTTATTGCTATTACTATAATTATGGCATACTGGTTTTATACCAGTGTGCCATTTGTAACAGAAAAGGGCAGAAGTACAATAACAGAAACCAGATGTTTGCAAGAATGGGGGATTTTAATGGACAAGTTTATAAATAAGCTGGAAAGAAAGTTTGGAAAATATGCTGTACCCGACTTAATAAGATATGTAATTATATTATATTGTGCAGGGGCAGCAATAGGTATGTTAAACCCTGGGATATATTATTCATATTTATGTCTTGATATGCGTGCTGTTTTTCATGGGCAGGTATGGCGCCTTTTTACATTCCTTATTGAGCCATATGGGTTTTCTAAAGGGCTTGGAATGGTTTTCAGCATACTGTTCTTCGCCATACAGGTACATTTGTTTTTCCTTTTTGGAAGGTCTTTGGAACAGGCATGGGGGACTTTCAGGTTTAACCTGTATTTTTTCTTTGGATATATATTAAATATTGTTGCAGCACTTATATTATATCTCTCACCAATGCACCTGGAAGTATACTATTCAGGCTTCCAGTATATTTACTGGTCAATGTTCTTTGCATTCGCAGTAATAAACGGGGATATGCAGTTTTTAATTTATTTTGTAATACCTGTAAAAGTAAAGTGGCTTGCAGTCCTTGACGGGGTTTTTCTTGTGTACCAGGTTATAAGCTGTCTTTATAATGGAATATGGTTGCTTGTTCATGGGAATGCAGTTTATGCAGCACAGTATATAAGCGTTGCTGTTGCAATAGTAGTTGCGCTTGCCAATTTCCTTATATTTTTCTTTGCCACAAGGAATTACAGGCGGGTTTCTCCAAAGGATATCCGCAGGCGCAGGAATTACAGGCGGCAGACACAGCAGAATACAGGTATGCCAAGACACCGCTGTGCTGTTTGTGGCAGGACAGAATTTGATAATGAAAACCTGGATTTCAGGTTCTGTTCTAAATGTGAGGGGAATTATGAATACTGTTCTGACCATTTATTTACGCACCAGCATGTAAAGAAATTTATGTAATTAAAATGTATTTTGCAGGAATTAACAGGATTGGAGAAATTGTAGTATGTTAAATATGAGTTTTATCGCGGTTTTAGGGATTATAGGCATGTATGCCTGTTATAAGCCGGTTTGTGGTTATTTAAGGCATAATAATAATGTATCTGGAAACAAGGGCAGTACAGGTATTCCGTCAGATAAGGATAAAAGCATTGGTTTTTCTGTCTTTATTGCTATATTTGCCGCTGCATTGCTGGCAAGGATTATTATAGCAGTAATGTACAGGGGGTATGAAGTAGATATTAACTGCTTTGTTTCCTGGAGTGATATGGTATTTAATGATGGCTTTGGTGCATTTTACAAATCAGAGAGCTTTACAGATTACCCGCCTGGATATATGTATATTTTGTATCTTGTTGGTGCAATACGTTCACTGTTTGGAATGGCATGGGACTCTGCTGCCAGCACCCTTATGGTAAAGCTGCCGGCAATTATTGCAGATATGGCTTCTGGCTGGCTGGTTTACCATATTGCCTCAAAACGTGTAAAAGAAACTGGTGCAGCACTTTTATCGGCATTGTACCTTTTCTGTCCTGCTGTTATTTTAGATAGTGTTGTATGGGGGCAGACTGATGCAGTATTTACATTTTGTGTAGCGTTTATGTGCTACCTTGTAACAGAAAAGAAGCTTATACCATCTTATTTTGTATTTGCAATAGGAATACTTATAAAACCACAGACACTTATATTTACGCCTGTACTTATATGCGGTATAATTGACCAGGTATTCCTGGAAGATTTTAACTGGGACAAGTTTTTTAAAAACCTTGGTTCTGGTATTGCAGCAATACTGTTAATAGGGCTTTTAATGATGCCATATGGTTTTAGTGATGCCCTTTCACAGTATACAGAAACACTTGGTTCATATGAATATGCTTCTGTTAATGCATATAATATATGGACGCTTATGGGGCTTAACTGGGCAGGCCAGGACGGTTATCTTATAGGAATTACTTATAAGACATGGGGCATGATGGCTATTGTCCTTACAGTTGTCTTTTCAATAATTATAAGCCTGCGCAGCAAGAAAAGCCCGTCTAAGTATTATTTTATTGGCGCTTTTATAGTTACATGTGTATTTATGTTTTCGGTGCGTATGCATGAAAGATATATTTTCCCTGCAATGCTCCTTTTAATAATGTGTTACAGTGTAAGGCAGCGCAAGGAGATATATATACTTTACACGCTTACGTCAGCAATGGCATTTTACAATATAGTGCATGTACTGCTGTTTTATGACCCAAATAATTTTGACAGGTTAGAACCAGCTGCTATATTAATTGCGGCAGGTCTGCTTGTTACAATAATTTATATGTTTTATGTAACAGCAAAATATTACTGGGATTATACGCCAGAGAAGAGTGAACAGAATGAAATCGCAGCAGAAGTACAGGCATCCAGTACCAGGAAAGGGAAAACACGTACTAGTAAAAATCCAATACACCCATCCTCTGTACTTGCCAGGATGGAAAAGATGGATTATATTGCAATGTTTGTTATTATGGCAGTATATGCGGTTATAGCATTTATGCGCCTTGGCAATATGGAAGCGCCGGAAACCGGACATTCTGTTGTAAATGACGGGGATATATTCCTTGACATGGGAGAGGAAAAAAATATTACAGAAATGTGGGATTTCCTGGGATATAAAAATAACCCGCAATACTATATAGATTATTCGTCTGATGGCAATAACTGGACAACACTTTGTGGTGAAGGTTCAGAATGGGACGCTGGCTCTGTATTTGCATGGAACAAGAAAGAGCTTGGCATAATGGCACGCTATATAAAGATTTCCGCAGCAGCAGATAACTGGGAAGACAGCATACATGAACTTGTATTGGTTGATGATGGCGGCAGCCAGGTGCTTCCCGCCAATTATGGGGAATACACAGCGTTATTTGATGAACAGGATATGTTTGAGGGAAGGAAGAGCAATTTAAACAGCACTTATTTTGATGAAATTTACCATGCAAGGACAGCATATGAAATGATAAATAAATTGTACTGCTATGAAAACACACATCCGCCGCTTGGTAAGATTTTTATAGCATGTGGTGTGCTTATGTTCGGCATGAACCCGTTTGGATGGAGGTTTGCAGGTACATTATTTGGCGTTTTAATGGTTCCAGTCCTGTACAACCTGGCTAAAAAGCTTTTTAAAGAAACGTGGATTGCGACAGTTACAACACTATTGTTTACATTTGATTTTATGCACTTTGTACAGACGCGTATAGCTACTATTGATGTATTTGTTACACTGTTTATTATACTTTCATACTATTTTATGTACTGCTATACAAAGTACAGTTTTTATGATACAGACCTTAAAAAAATGTTTATCCCGCTTGGGCTCTGCGGCATAACTATGGGCTTAGGCTGGGCAAGCAAATGGACAGGCATATATTCGTCAGCAGGACTTTGTATAATATTCTTTGCAGTAATGGCACAGAGATTCAGGGAGTATATATATGCATGTAATTACCCGAAAGGCAATACAGAAGGCATAAGCCATAAGTATATTGCTGATAACTTCCATAAGAAGTTTTTTAAGACAATAGGCTTCTGCTGTATTTTCTTTGTGCTTGTGCCTGTAATAATATACCTGCTGTCATATATACCATTTAACGATGGTTCAGACAGGGGCTTCCTGGAAAAAGTTATAGAAGCCCAGAAAACAATGTTTAATTACCATTCAAACCTGACAGACAGCCATGATTATTCATCTAAATGGTACCAGTGGCCTATAATGTACCGCCCAATCTGGTATTATGACGGTTCTGTTTCTGATACATTAAAAGAGGGCATAAGTGCATTTGGAAACCCGCTTGTATGGTGGGCAGGAATACCAGCATTTATATATATGCTTTACCTGGTTTATAAAGAAAGGGACACAAAGGCAGCTTTCCTGTCTGTAGGATATATGTCACAGTACCTGCCCTGGTTCTTTGTATCAAGGACTGTATTTATTTACCACTATTTCCCAAGTGTGCCGTTTATAACAGTTATGCTTGGATACAGCTTCTACAGGATGGTAAAGAAGCATCCGGGCATGAAAAAAGCGGTGTATATTTATGTACTGCTTGCCATAGGGCTGTTTATACTGTTCTATCCTGTACTTTCAGGAAAAGCAATAAGCCCTGATTTTGCAGTAAGGTGGCTTAAATGGTTTGACAGCTGGGTGCTGTTGCACACATGGTAAATATTATTGCGCCAGCCGCAGCCGCGGAGCGGTATATTTCCTTATGCGGCTGTGTGCAGGACTTTATACTGGGCAGCCAGTCTTTCCGGCTGCCAGTATACTTATGCCAGTTCCGCTGGCCTGGATTGTGAAAGGATAAAGAGTTATGAATATTTCAATAACAAAATGTATAAGGGAATTAAACAGAAACCATAATGTGGAAGAGATGCTTCCAGAGTATGTAAAACAGTGCAGGAATTATTATGGCAGCCATGCATGTTATAAACTTGCACTGGAATACTTTATGTTTTTTGAAAATGTATCAGAAGAGGCAGGCCCGTTAAATAGTGATGAGGACGGGATATTAGGGCAGATTAACAGCATTACAGAAAGTTTTTTCTTGAAAATGCCAGATATGGAAGGCTGTAAGAAGCTTTCAGAAGAACTTTTAAGCCTGAGAAAAGAGATTACAGACAGGATGCAGGTACTTTCAGCATATGTTGACTGTTTCTCAGTGTATGAATATATTTTAAACCGTCTTGAGTACCGTTTTAAAGATATGGAAGAAATGCCGGAAGATGTCCAGTTTACAGAAGATGTTGTACAGTTTATATTTAGTTCAAAAGATAATGCTGCAATTAATGAAAAGGTGCGTTTTGTAATTGGGCAGCTTCCAATGAGGATGTTAAGAAGTAAATATTTTGATGTTATCAGGGAAAGTGTGTCTATTTATAAAGGCAATAGTTTAAGTTCTCTTGAAGGCTTTGAGTATATGTTCCGTACTAACGCAATGTTATATAAAGACAAAAATATGGATATATATTTTACAGAGTTTAAAAAACCGCTTGAAGAGCTGAAAAATGCCGGTTTTGAAGATATAGACATAACACAGTATAAAAACTATAATGATATAGTAGAAGATAATACCTATGAACTTCTTAAACTATCAGATTTGTATATACTTTTTGGTGAGATAGTGAACTTGTTGTATACTGTAATTGCTGTAGCAGCATATACAGATGAAGCAGACAGGGTGCAGGATAAATCCCTTGGCGTTGCTGCTACTGTTATAAAGGGCATAAATGTGCTGTTTTCAGGTAAAGACAGTGATATATGGAAACTTGCAGAAGAAGCTTTAGACATTGAAAAGGAAAAGCTTGAGTGGCTTTCAGAACTTCTTGATGAATTAACAGGCAAGCAGGAAACCATAAGTGAAATACTTGATATGGCAGAAGCAGCGCTTGGACAGGTTAAAGAAGTGCATGGCGGGGCTATAGACAGCCTTGGGCTTACAGAAAACTTTGATTTACTGGCAAGGCTTTCGCTTCTTAATTCAAACAGCACATTTGCAGAACTTGGGGAAGACATAGAGGATGTAGAAGTAACAGCACAGATGGCAGATGAAGCAGCAGGAAAGCTTATAAGTGAGGTTAAGGAACTGTTTAAAAACAGCAGCCGTATATTAAGAAGGGCAGTTATGGCAAATACCCTTGAAAAGATACCTGTATTTTTTAATACACCACAGGAAGTTGCAGATTATGTTTCGTTATCACTTTTACAGTGTGATGATGAAGCAGAAAAATATGCATCAAAAGAAATTATTATGGATGAAATAGAGGAATACAGGATGTTTAATGAAACGCAGGAATAAAGGTTAAGAAAGGACAAAAAGCATGTTTGTCTGGAATAAAAAGATGTATATGGATGAAAAAGTAAGGAAAAACCCTGCCAGGTATAAAAGGACTGCTGGCAGGAAAAAGTCTTTCAGGCAGTGCTTTTGTATTACATTTCCTGCCAACAGCAAAAATATTATGGATATCTATTCTTCCAGGGAACTCTGGTTTAAATACAATGCAGCATGTGGTATTGAGATAATAGGCATGGCGTCTGGAATGGAAAGTGCAGTCCGGCTTGTAGCAGAAATGGTACAGGATATTTATAAGGAATATGGGGATATTTCCCCAGTCCTTGTCCATAGGTTTTTTGCATAGTACAGGAAGGAGGCAGGAAATGCTTATAGCTTTAATAGCAAAGATTTTATTAACAGTCCTTAAAGTGCTTTTATTCCTGCTTCTTGCAGTTATCCTGGTGCTTTTGTCCATATTATGCATGGTGCTTTTCACACCATTAAAATACAGTGCCAGTGCTGAAAAATATGATATTATAAAGGCAGAAGGCAAAGTGTCCTGGCTTCTTGGCATAATACGTATTTCGTTCTTGTATAATGATGGCAAAAGCAGTTATAAATTAAGGATATTTGGGGCAGATTATAAGAAATTAGCAGATTTTTTTGCAAAGCGGGCAAAGAAAAGAGAAAAGAACAAACTGGATTTGGAGAGTGCAGAACAAACAACCTGGGATGAAAGTGAGGGAGAAAGCAATGAAGAGGAAGAAGACCAGGCTTTTCCACAGAAGGAAGAAAAGCCAGTTTATAAAGAACATAAACCGTATGGTGAAGAAGGCACACCGTCTGGCAAAAAGGAAGAAAAGGCGGAAAAAGAAAACAGGGCAGAAGTGGAAAGCCGGCATAAGGAAGCTCAAAAGAATATACAACATAGCGAAGACGGTGGAACGGATAAGGATAAAAGGGCCGGCAATGCTTTTATCTCCAGTATTAAAGAAGCAAGGAAAACAGTCCATAATATAAAGGACAAGTTTACAACAATTAAAGAATTTATATTCTCAGAAATTACTAAAAACATGCTTGGCGTAGCAAAAGATAATTTATTCCGCCTGCTGGCAAAAATAAAACCGCGTAAAATAAAAAGTGATATTTTATTTGGAACGGGCGACCCATGCCAGACAGGGCAGATACTCGGGCTGGCGGCTGCATATATGGCTGTGTCAGGCACAGTCTTTAATATAACACCTGATTTTGAGAATAAAGTCCTGCGTGGCAGGCTTATGGTTTCGGGGCAGATACGGGCGTCAAGCCTGGCATTTGCTGTTTTAAGGGTAATTATTAGCAATGAATGGAAAAGCTTTTATAAAGAAGCAATGAAAATTAAGGAGGAATTTTAAATGGGAGATTTCAGTTCAACAGTCCAGTCTTTATTTAAGGGGATGGATGGTTTTCTTACAACAAAGACAGTAGTAGGCGATGCAGTAAAGTTTGATGATGGCACAATAATACTGCCTCTTGTTGATGTAAGCTTTGGCGTGGCAGCAGGTGCATTTTCAGAACCTGGCAAAAAGGAAAATGGTGCAGGCGGAATGGGCGGCAAGGTGCAGCCAAGTGCAATACTTGTAATAAAAGACGGGCAGTCAAAGCTTGTCAATGTAAAGAACCAGGATGGCATAACCAAAATACTTGATATGGTTCCTGAACTTATAGATAAATATGGTAAAAAGAAAAAGAACAGGGATGCAGAAGAAGATTATGGTTATGAGGATTATGACGAAGACTATGATGAAGAAGATTATGCAGAAGGGGAAGAGGAGCAGGAATAGTAAAAGCATAAACAGTGGGGAATTTAAAGGAGAACAATAATGGAAAATTGCAGGCTGCTTTTATTTGACCTGGACGGGACTCTGCTTTGCAGTGATAAAACCATCTCTAAAAGGACATTAAAGGCGTTACAGGAGTGCAGGAAGAAGGGAATATTAACAGGTGTGTCCACGTCCAGGGGTGAGCAGAATGTACTTTCTTTTTTAGATGAATTAAAACCAGATATATTAATTACAAGTGGCGGGGCACTGGTAAAATATAATGGCAGATGCATATATAAAGCAATGTTTTCAAAAGAAGAAACAAGAAATGTAATCCAGGCTGCAAAAGAGAAAGCTGTGCTGGAAGTGTGCGTTGCGTGTGGAATTACATCGGAAGAAATAACAGCATTTGGTGACGACTATGCAGACACAGGTATGCTAGAGCTGTGTGGAAAAGGCATTGCTATGGGAAATGCAGCAGATGAAGTAAAGGAAAAAGCAGATTTGGTAATTGGCAGTAATGATGAAGACGGGATTGCGGTTTATCTGGAAGAGCATGTCTTGTAAACAAAATAGCCGTAAACCTGGATTTACAGAACAGGGAGGGGTGAGGACATGGAAAGAATCAAACGTCTGGACAAGTACCAGAAAGGAGTCCTGCTGGTTATAACTATTATGGTTCTGGTGTTTACAGCCGCTTATTTTATTGTTTCCTCCAAAAAAGGCTTTAAATATAAGGATGCCATCCTTATCCCAAAACAGGAAAACGGCAATACTATATATTCTGGTAAAATTGAAGGGAAGCAGGCAAGCTTTACCGTTTATGCAGACAAGACAACAGAGTTCAGATACGGTGACAAGACCTATGGCCCATATACTGCTAAGGAAGACCCATCCGCCATACCAGATGGCATAGGAGATGATGCAACTGGTATAGAATTACGCTGTGGGAAAGAAACCATCTTCCGCGGAGGTGTGGCCAGCTCTGGAGACCATACTTTGTTATACAACGAGGACGGGGAACTGGAATTGGAATTTTCAGTATCAGTACATAATGGGACAGTAACGGATGAAAACGGGAATGTAATTGACCAGATGAAACCTTCCATTTCCACTATACTTGACCTTATGGCTGGCCCTGTGCTGGTACATAAAGGTGAGTGGCCGGCATGGTTTACAGGTGTATTTATCTGTATTCTTATAGCAGTTTCTATTTTATTTGCGGACGAACTGTTCCGTTTGAAGTTATCTTTTGAGATACGCAATGCAGACAGGGCAGAGCCATCTGACCTGGAAATTGCAGGCAGGTATTTCTCATGGACTATAATGCCGGTTTTGGCAATGATAATTTTCATTATGGGGATTTGGTGACTTTCTTAGAAATAAACATTGTATTATTTTATTACATATGATAAAATGCTTGTAAGTAATAAAAACTAAGTTATTTCCTGTTTGTTGTTTAGTACGGTTTATAATTTATATATTATGTTGTATTTTTGAAAGGAATGATATGTATGGGACAGAAGAAGGGAAATAAAATTAATTATGTTGCAGCAAGGACAGAGTTATCTGGAAAAATTGCCAGAGAATGTGTGCAAGGCATTGCAGGCGGAATAAATTCTATGTATAACAATATATACAATGGTTTATTAAAGGAGAGTGGTTATGAAAAAGCAGGAAAAAAATTTACAAGACCAGAATGGTATGGTAAATAAAGAAACTGTGGATAATGGGCTGGAAGCACCAGAAGAAGATATTATACCTAAGGAAATGGATGAAGTTCTTAATTCTATTCCGGATAAAGCCCAGGCACAAGTTGTAAGGACAATGTTATCTATGCAGTTCCGGGCAGTTTCTGGTTCACCAGAAAGTACAATTTCAAAGAAAATAACTGAAGAGCATATTTCTAAATATCTTGAAGATTCAGGCAGTGCAATGCATGAATCATATAAAGAAATGCATGAGGATAAAATTTTTAAAGGTTTTGTGGTTCTGGTTGCTTGTGCAATGTTTATTGCTATTATTATATTATTGAAAGAACAGCCTGATGTTATGGAAAAAATAATATATGCACTTGTTGGATTGCTGGCAGGCAGTGTCGGCGGTTACGGGGCAGGGTATAAGAAAGGTCTTGATAATTAATTATATAAACTTGGAATTTCCATGCCATATATGAATTCTTGAAAATTTTTCTTGCAATTATGCCAATTATTTGTTAGAATAGTCGTGTTGTGCAAATGAAACAGAAATAATGTATTAATTATAAGGAGGTGCTTACGATGGCAAAATGTTCAGTTTGTGGAAAAAGCGTCCACTTTGGTAATAAAGTGAGCCATTCACATAGAAGAAGTAACAAGATGTGGAAGCCAAACATCAAATCTGTAAGGGTTAAGGTTAATGGCGGAACAAAGAAAATGCCAGTATGTACAGGATGTTTACGTTCTGGAGCTGTAGAGCGTGCGTAAGCGCATCCAGTAAATAGACAGGAGAGCCGGTGCATAAACCGGTTCTTTTTGCATAGGGCAAAGCACAGCTTTGCCCTTTTGTATTCTTACAGAACTATAAGCCCGTTTAACTGCAAAAAAGGTTATATCCAAGTATAAGGCATAAAAGTATTATAAGAACTGCTATAATCCCATTATTAAGAAAAAGCATTATTGTCATTCCAATAGCTATCCAGAAGAGGATAAAACCAGCCATTTTGCGCATAATTACCACCATATTATTGTTCTTGCTTTGAAGGAAGCAATAAGTTATACTATATTATATGATGCAAGGCTGGAAAACTGAACCAGAATATAACCCAATGAATGGAGGATGTCTTATGAAAGGTAAAATGAGTACCAATATGGGGAATATTGTAATTGACCGTGATGTGCTGGCGAAATATGCAGGTACAGCTACTATGGAATGTATAGGAATTGCCGGCATGGCGTCTTTAAATGTGAAAGACGGGGTCGCAGGGCTTTTAAAAAAGGAAAATGCTGGCAGGGGAGTAAATGTATATATTGTAAATAATAAGCTGAAAATAGAACTCCATGTTATCGTTGCTTATGGCGTAAGCATACGTGCAGTTGCCCAGAACGTGCTGGAGAATGTAAGGTATAAGATAGAAGAATTTACAGGCCTGGAGATAGAAGCAATCAATGTAGTTGTTGAAGGCGTCAGGATTATGGACGAAGATTAGCCTGGTATGGTTTAGATATTACAATAACCTGGACAGGCATATCTTAATACAAGGAGGAACAAGAAAGTGAGTTTAAAATCAATAGATGCAGCAATGCTGCAGAAAATGTTTTTATCAGGCGCCAAAGCATTAGATGCAAAAAAGGATTATATAAATGAATTAAATGTATTTCCAGTGCCAGATGGTGATACAGGTACTAATATGACTATGACAATAATGGCTGCTGCAAAGGAAGTGGCAAGCCTTGAAAACCCTGATATTAACCAGCTTGGCAAAGCAATTTCCAGTGGTTCTCTGCGTGGTGCAAGGGGAAATTCCGGTGTAATAATGTCACAGATTTTCCGCGGGTTTGTTAAAGGGATAAAGGGCAATGATGTACTTGATGTAAATATTCTTGCCAATGCTGTACAGCATGCGGCAGATACAGCTTATAAGGCTGTTATGAAGCCGAAGGAAGGTACAATACTTACAGTGGCACGTGCTGGTGCAGACAAGGCAATTGAAATAATAATAAATGACGATATAGAGGATATAATTGAATTCTGCGACACTGTAGCAGAAAGCATGGAAGAGGCATTACAGAAGACACCAGACCTGCTTCCTGTACTTAAACAGGCAGGTGTTGTGGACTCTGGCGGCGAAGGGCTTATGACTTTCCTGCGTGGTGCAACAGATGCTTTAAAGGGCAAAGTTTCTGATTTTACAATTACAAGCAGGGGCAGTGTTAAAACAGTTAAAACAAGCCTGCCATCAGAAGCGGAAGCAGATATAAAGTATGGTTATTGCACAGAGTTTATAATAATGCTTGAACGGGATACAGAAACAGCAGAAAAGCAGCTTAAGGAGTATTTACAGGGCATTGGTGACTGTGTTGTTGTAGTTGCAGATGATGAAATAGTAAAAGTACATGTCCATACAAATGACCCAGGGCTTGCAATACAGAAAGCGCTTTTATTTGGTGCACTTACAAGCATGAAAATTGACAATATGCGTGAGGAACACCATGAGAAAGTTATACGTGATGCAACAAGGATTGCGGCACAGCAGAAAAAGGAAATGGAAGAAGTAAAACCAGCGCAGGCTGCACCCCGCAAAAAAACAGGATTTATAGTAGTGTCTGCTGGTGACGGGCTTGCAGATATATTCAGGGATTTAAAGGCTGATTATATTATTGAGGGCGGACAGACAATGAATCCAAGCACTGATGATATACTGGAAGCAATAAATAACGTTAATGCAGATAATATATTTATCCTTCCTAACAATGGCAATATAATACTTGCCGCAAACCAGGCAAAAGAGCTTGCAGAGGGTAAAAATATTGTTGTAATACCAACTAAAAATATACCGCAGGGCATAGCAGCGCTTATAAATTACGCTGAAGGAAGCTCTGTAGCTGATAATGAGAAAAATATGTCAGGTGAAATGCTAAGCATTAAGTCAGGCCAGGTAACATATGCAGTACGTGATACAAATATGGATGGCAAGTATATTAAAAAAGGTGATTTTATGGGGCTTACAGATAAAACTATTGTATCTGTCGGGAAAGATGCAAAAGAAGCAGCTAAAAAGCTTATAGAAAGCCTGGTTAGTGATGACTCAGAGCTTGTAAGCCTGTATTATGGTGCAGATGCAACAGAAGAGGAAGCAGAACTAATTGCAGATGAGATAGTTGCTGAATATAATGATATAGATGTGGAAGTGCAGTATGGCGGACAGCCAGTCTATTCTTACTTTATTTCTGTAGAATAGGAAACTGCATTTACAGACATGCCATTGGGCAAAGTGAGGTGGAATATTAATAGCGGTGGAACTTAACGACAGCATAAGGAATATTAAGGGTATTGGCGGAAAAAGTGAGAAGCTCTTTAATAAACTGGGGATTTATACAGTAGAGGAGCTTCTTTGCTTTTATCCGCGTGAATATGATGTTTTTGGGAAGATAGAGCCTGTATCATCATTAACAGAAGGCAGGATGGTAATAATAGAAGCAGTCCTTAAATCTGTGCCTAAAGTTTCGTCATCAGGAAACCTTAAGCTTGTAAGGGCGGTATTTAAAGATGCAGGCGGAAGCGTGCCAGCAGTGTGGTTTAATATGCCATTTATGGCAAAAATGCTCCGTATGGGCACACATTACATACTGCGTGGAAGGACAGTAAACAGGAACGGCTTTTTAGAGCTTGTACAGGCAAAGATTTTATCAAGGCAGGAATATGCAAACCTTACAGGCAGCCTCCAGCCAGTATACCGGCTTACAGCAGGCATTACAGGCAATGCAGTTGCAAAGGCGGCAAGGACTGCATTAAAAGAAACAGATTTAAACGGGGATTTCCTTCCAGCAGATATAAGGAAGGAAAATAACCTTGTACCATGGAAAAAGGCAGTTTATGCAATACATTTCCCCGCAGACAAAGAAGAGTGCATACAGGCAAGGCGCAGGCTTGTTTTTGATGAATTTTTCCTTTTCGCACTTGCACTTGGGCAGGTTAAAAAGACAAAGAACAAAATACAGTCAAAGTATATAATGACAAAGAATACTTTAACACTTAAACTTGCCGCCTCCCTGCCATATAAACTGACAACAGCACAGCAGGCAGTCTGGCAGGAGATACAGAAGGACATGCAGTCAGGAAATGTTATGAACCGGCTGGTGCAGGGTGATGTTGGTTCAGGCAAAACAATAATTGCGCTGCTTGCACTCCTTATGGCAGCAGAAAACGGTTTCCAGGGGGCAATTATGGCACCTACAGAAGTGCTTGCAGTCCAGCATTATGAAACATTCCGGGAACTCTTAGAACCTCTTGGGATAAAAACAGGGCTTCTTACAGGCTCATTAACTGCTGCCCAGAAGAGGAAAATCTATGCACAGATGGCAGCAGGGGAACTTGATATTATTGCCGGTACACATGCACTTGTACAGGATAAAGCAGAGTTTAAGAACCTGGGGCTTGTAGTTACAGATGAACAGCACAGGTTTGGTGTTAAACAGAGGGAGGCACTTTATTCAAAGGGAAGAGAGCCCCATATGCTTGTTATGAGTGCCACGCCTATTCCAAGGACTCTTGCAATAATATTATATGGTGAACTTGATGTGTCAGTAATAGATGTTATGCCAGAAGGCAGGAAACCAGTTAAAAACTGCGTAGTTGGCACTAATTACAGGCAGCAGGCATATAAATTCATGCAGCAGGAAATAGAAGCAGGCCACCAGGTATATGTAATATGCCCTATGGTAGATGAAAGCGAAAATATGGAAGCTGAAAATGTAACAGACTATACACAGATGTTACGTGAAAAAATGCCGCCAGAAACCAGGATTGCCTGCCTTCATGGAAAAATGCGCCCGGCGCAGAAAAACAGCATTATGGAAGAATTTGCAGCACATAAGACAGATATACTTGTATCAACTACGGTTATAGAAGTAGGGATAAATGTGCCATCTGCAACTGTAATGATGGTTGAAAATTCTGAGCGTTTCGGGCTTGCGCAGCTACACCAGCTGCGTGGCAGGGTAGGGCGCGGGGACGCACAGTCATATTGTATATTTATGGCAGGCAATAGTTCAAAAGAAGTAATGGACAGGCTTTCAATTATTGGAAATTCCAATGATGGATTTTATGTCGCAGAACAGGATTTAAAAATGCGCGGGCCAGGTGATTTCTTTGGAATACGGCAGAGCGGGGAACTTGATTTCAAGCTTGCAGATATATACCAGGATGCAGACCTGCTAGTTGCAGCAAACAAGGCGGCCACAAAGTTCGATGGAAAAGATATAATGGAGCTTTGCAAGAAACATGATAAATTAAAAGACAAAATAATGTCATATACAGGTACAGTTTTTTTGTAATTATCCAGTACTGGGTGAGCTGGCAAATCCAAAGTGCCTTCCATGAAAACAGCACGCTTGCGCTGGTTTGGCAAGGGCTTGCACGCAATGGTGCATAAAGCCCCTAATGTTCCTACGGAACATTTAATACGGGGCTTAAGCACCAGCGGCTTCGTACAGCTTTTTCATGGAAGCACATTTGGAATTTGCCAGCTAATCTACACTTTGGTAATTTATAAAAAAATTTGCCACCAGTTTTTATGTGCATATTCTGCTATAGTGCAATGAAATTTAGTTAATTGAGACACTGGAAATTACGTTGTGGCGGATATTATTCAGGCTAACGGAGTTTTCCTGGCAGCCTTTTTGTACTAGCATGATGTTTATGCAACCGAAACTCCTGCAATATGTAACAAGTGGCTGGCAGAATAATCCCCGCCACCCAGTTTACAGTTATCTTATTTTGTGTGTTTTTGTATGTTTTATTGTAAATTTATGGGTTTATAATGACAGGTTTCACGTGCCAGATGCCAGTAATATTCCGTAAAAGGGGTACTTTAAGCCCGCCGGCATTTAAGCCATATATTTAATGTTACGGAATAAACGCCAGTTTATTCTGGGCATTAAATATATGGTTTTATGTGCCGCTGCGTGGCTTATCGTAGCGGGAGCGTACCCCTTTTATGGAATATTCTGGCTCTGGCACAGAAACCGTCCGTCAACCCTTACAAAAACACAAACACCAGATAACTGTAAATTATCAATTGTTTCATTGATTTTTATTTTTAATCATAGTAAAATTATGTAGGTGTATTGTAAATTTGTTTTGGAAGGAGCAGCGGTCTATGACAGACACACTTTACCCAGATGAAAAATTATTTGAGCTTGGCAGGGTTAATTATGATAAGCTTGTTTTATATTGTACAAGGCTGGAAGAAAAGGGGTTCTGGACACAGGCAGAACAGGTTATGAAACAGTCGGGCACAGAGGTTTTAGACCTCTATGTACAATCTGTACTTATGAACCTTGCAGTACATTGTGGGGAAATCCTGGACAGCCAGCGTGAATTTATGCGTGTAATTACTGTAACTAACCCGCTTGGAATTCCGAGAGAGGGCAGGATAAAAAGGTCTGTATACAATGACAGCAAACGTCTTTATGAGCTGCCGCCAGTGCTTTTGCAGCTTTGCGGGCTTTATGATAAAGAACATAAAGGTGATATGACACTTTATTTTCTGGACGCATTTTTAAATATACTGCTTTGCATGGCATACCTTAACCATGGCAAGGATGTGCAGATAAATGGTTTTATACAGAAATACTATGAAAAAATAAGCAATTTTATTATAGACCAGGATGTAAAACGCCAGAAAGAGTATATTAAGAGAAAGCTTATGCCAGACGGGTTAAACTGCAGCATAAACTGGACAGAAAGTAAAAAGAACAAAGAAAAAGTTACAGAAAAACAGGCACAAGGAAAAAACAGGGCAAAAGCTGCCAGCAAGCCAGTTAAAAACATAGACAGCAGCAATATCCAGACAGAAAAGAGTGACACAGAAAAAGAGAAGGGTACAGATAAAAACAAAGAAGTAAAGCAGCCAGCTAAAAGACAAGGCAGAAAAGTAAAGAAACAGCAGGATAGCACAAAACAGGAAATTAAAAATAAACAGGAAATAAAGAATAAACAGGAAACAAAGAATAAGGGCAATGCAGGCAATATAGCTGCAAAAACTGGCACAGACAGCCAGGCAGCAGCAGAAGAAAAGAAACGTTTAAAAGAAGCATTTTTTAAGCGCATAGAAGAAGATGCAAGGCTTGCAAAGGAAAGAGAGGAAAAGCTTGCAAAGGAAAAGTTCCTTGCAGTTAAGAAAAGGCTTGAAGAAAGGGAGAGGGCAGAACAGGAGGAACAGGAAAAGCAGATTAAGGAAATACTTGGTGAATTAAATTCCCTTGTCGGGTTAAGTGATGTCAAGGGTGAAATACAGTCATTAACTAACCTTATTAAAATCAGGAAACTTCGTGAGAAAATGCAGATGCCAGTAATGGATATGTCTTACCATATGGTATTTACAGGAAACCCGGGTACAGGGAAAACTACTGTTGCACGTATTGTAGGCAGGATATATAAAGCACTTGGCATACTTTCGGATGGCAAGATGGTGGAAACTGACCGCTCAGGGCTTGTTGCCGGGTATGTAGGGCAGACTGCTATAAAAGTACATGAAATTATTGAGCAGGCAATAGGCGGTGTCCTTTTTATAGATGAGGCGTATTCACTTGTAAACCCTGATGTGCCAAATGATTTTGGAAGTGAAGCGGTTGATGCACTTGTAAAGCTTATGGAAGACCACAGGGACAACCTTGTAATTATTGTGGCAGGCTATACAGACGAAATGAAAACATTCCTGAAAAGCAACACAGGCCTTATATCCCGTTTTAATAAATTTATAAATTTCCCTGATTACAGCAGGGACGAGCTGATAGATATTATGGAAGTTATGGCAGATGGTGCAGGACTTAAAATAGAAGAGGGCGCAAAAGAGCTTGTACTGGAACAGCTTGGAAGCATGGGGCAGGAAGAGTGGGAAGACTTTGGCAATGCAAGGGGAATAAGGAACATGTTTGAGAAGATTGTAACAAACCAGGCAAACAGGCTTGTACAGATTGGGACACCTACAAAGGAGCAGTTAATGACAATAGTTGCGCAGGACGTTATCGGCTAGGTTTGTAATAGAAATCTGGATAAAAACCGCCTGTTTTCACCATTATAAACGCTTAAGTATAACTGAAAGCGCATATTTACAAGATATAAACATATTTGACCACAATAACATGATGTGTTACAATGAGATGATTATCAAAATGTTATAAATGAGGTGTATATGAAAGTTATAGCAGGAACAGCAAGAGGAATGAACCTTGCCACACCACAGGGAAGGCATACAAGGCCCACAACTGGAAGGATAAAGGAAACCCTTTTTAATATAATACAGGCTGATGTGCCTGGCAGCCGTTTCCTTGATTTATACAGCGGGAGCGGAAGCATTGCAATAGAAGCATTAAGCAGAGGGGCTAAAGAGGCAGTATTTGTAGATAATAATAAGGAAGCACTTGCATGCATTTATGAAAATATTAAGAAAACAAGGTTTGTAGACAAGTCACAGGTTATGCCTGCAGAAGCCATCCATGCATTAAAAAAGCTGGACAATGCGGGCAGGGTTTTTGATATAATATTTATAGACCCGCCATATGGAAGAGGCTTTGAGAAAGAAGCATTAAAGTTTCTGCTAAATTCCCATATTGTAGAAGAAAATACCCTTATAATTATAGAAACAGAAAAGGGTGAAGATATATCATATATGGAAAGCTTTCCATGCAGCCTTGAAAAGGTAAAGGAGTATAAGACTAACCAGCATATTTTTTTAAGGGTACAAGCTGTAAGAAATGGTTAAATAGTATAAATGGGGGAATTTATGGCAACAGCAGTATTTCCGGGAAGTTTTGACCCGGTTACAACAGGGCATATGGATTTAATAGAAAGGGCAGCAGCAATATTTGACAGGCTGGTAATAGGCGTTCTTGCTAACAGCAGTAAGACCCCTCTCTGTACAGTAGAAGAACGTGTGCAGTTATTAAAGGAATTAACAAAGGATATGCCTGGTACAGAAGTATTATCATTTGATGGGCTTCTGGTTGATTTTGTAGACAGTACAGGTGCGGATACAATAGTCAGGGGTATACGCAGTCCGGCAGATTTTGAATATGAACTTCCTTTAGCCCAGGCAAATTATAAACTGAATTGTAAAGCAGATACTTTATTCCTGGCAACAAAGCCGGAATATTCATATATAAGTTCAAGTGCAGTAAAAGAGCTGGCAAGGTATAAAGGGGACATTAAAGGATTTGTTCCTGGTTCTGTATACCAGTTTCTAATGCAGAAATGTAATTACTTGGATTCATGAATTATGTCTATACGACAGATAGGAGTGTACATATTATGCAAGTGAGCAGGATTGAGCAGAAAATAGAAGATATTTATGCATTTGTAGAAAGTTGTAAAATGCAGCATTTATCAACAACTAAGGTTGTAGTTCCCAAAAATGAATTATATGATTTACTGGATGATTTACGCCGTGATGTGCCAGAAGAAATAAGAAGATACCAGAAAATCTTAAGCCAGAGGGATGCCATTCTTGAGGATGCAGAAGCTAAAGCCAATGAAATACTTGTAGATGCCAGGGAACAGTACAGAGGGATGGTTGAGGAACACAGCATAATGCAGCAGGCTTACCAGCAGGCAGAACAAATGGTACAGCAGGCAGCAGAAAAGGCAGATGCAATAGTTGCCAATGCCTTAAAGCAGGCAGAAGAAATAGGAAATGGCGCGATTTATTATACAACAGATATGCTTGATATGGCGGAGAAGGTTATTGCAAGTGCATATGAAGGTGCAACAAGTAATGCCAGTGCTTTAGAAGCAGCATTAAGGAATTACCTTGAAACAATAAGGCAGAACAAGGCAGAGCTTTTAGCTTCCAATGCACCTGAACAAAATACAAGGCAGATGAATATGCCACCAAAGCTGGATGAAGAACCATAGTAATAATATACAAATGGAAAAAAGACGCAGGGTTCCGGCGGGGGAGGATTTCTTATGAATACAAAAAATGATGTAGAAGTTGTAATAAATGGTAAACAATATACAATGAGCGGCTATGAAAGCAGTGAGTATTTACAAAAAATTGCTGCACATATTAATGAAAAGTTTGCTCTGTTTAAAGATCAGGAGGGTTATAGCAGGCTTGATACAGATATGAAGTATATAATGCTTGCAATAAATCTTTCTGATGATTACCATAAAGCACAGAATTCGGCTAATGACCTGCGTACTGAAAATGAAGAAATGGGAAAAGAAATATTTAATATGAAACATGAGATGATATCAATGCAGGCGCAGATGGAGGCGCTTGAAGAAAAGATGAAAGTCCTTGAAGAAGAGAAGAAAAAAGCAGAACATGATATAATAAGGCTTGAAACAGAGCTTGGCAACCAGCCAGGCAAGAAATAAACAATGCCAGATAAATATGGCACAGGTAGGATAATTTGCAGAATAAAGGGAGACTGTTTTGTGGCAGCCGCCCTTTGTTTTATGGCAGGAGGATTTACTATAATGTCTTTAAAAAATATTAATAATGGCAGGCGTCCGGAGATACTTGCCCCAGCAGGCTCAATGGAAAGCCTGTACGCCGCAGTAAATGCAGGATGTGACGCTGTTTATATGGGTGGCAGCATGTTTGGTGCAAGGGCGTATGCAGACAACCCGGACAGTGACAGCCTGCTTTATGCCATTGATTACTGTCACCTTCATGGCGTAAAACTATATCTTACGGTTAATACCCTTCTAAAAGAAGAAGAGCTTATGGACAGTCTGTATAATTATATGCTGCCATACTATAAAGCAGGGCTTGACGCGGCGATTGTCCAGGACACAGGGGTTGTTTATATGCTGCACCAGTGGTTTCCAGGTCTTGCACTACATGCAAGCACGCAGATGGCACTGGTAACAGGCAGCGGTGTTCCCATGCTTGCAGATTATGGCATTACAAGGATTGTGCCAGCCAGGGAGCTGTCTTTAAGTGAATTACAGCAGATGCGCAGTGATACAGATGCAGAGATAGAAGTATTTGTACATGGTGCGCTTTGTTACTGTTATTCAGGCCAGTGCCTTTTTAGCAGTATGCTGGGCGGAAGAAGCGGCAACCGTGGCAGGTGTGCACAGCCATGCCGCCTGCCATATTCCACAACATTTAATGGAAAAAAGCGGGAAAGTTATATTTTAAGCATGAAAGAATTATCTGCGCTTCCATATATTGATAAACTTATAGAAACAGGTGCAGACTCGTTTAAGATTGAAGGAAGGATGAAAAGCCCTTCATACACAGCACTTGTAACATCATTATACAGAAAATACACAGACATTTATATGGACTATGGCAGTAAAGGGTATACAGGATATATTGAAAAGCATAAAAGAGAATTCCAGGATGATATGGGACAGCTTGCAGAAGTATATAACAGGGAAGGTTTTACTAATGGTTATCTTGAAGGAAATATACATAAAGGAAGCCTGCTTTCTTCAAAAAGGCCAAAACATGGGGGTGTTTATACTGGTGAGGTGCTAAGTACAGGAAAAGGTGTGTTAAAATACCGGCTGGATAAGGACTTAAATGCACAAGATGTTGTAGAATTCCGTAATGCCCGGATGGATACATTATATGAATACACAATTAGCAAGGATTTAAAAGCTGGAAGCATTGTTGAAGCAAAGTTTTCCAGGGACTGTATTATAAATAAAGGGGACAAAGCATACAGGACAAAGAATGCCGCCTTTCTGGACAGGATAAAGGGACAGTACCTTGACAGAAACAAAAAAGTGCTGGTAACAGGTGTTTTTAAAGCAATACCAGGAGAGCAGGCATGTCTTTCTTTAGAAAAGGACGGTATTAAGGCGGAAGTTTATGGAGGGATATGCCAGAAAGCAGAAAAAAGTGCCACAAGCCAGGATGAAGTGGAGAAAATCCTGCGCCAGACGGGAAATACAGAGTTTGGATTCAGCCAGTTAAATATTACTATGGATGAAGGTTTATTTCTTCCAGTATCAATGCTTAAAAACCTGCGGCGTGAGGCAATTACGAAGCTCCGGGACAATATAACAGGAAAAAGCAGGCGTGGGGCAGAAGACACAATGCCTGCTATAAATCTTAATAAACACAGCATAAACTTTAATAAACACAATACTGGCATTACATCCAGGAACACCATGCCTGGAACAGAACCTGTATACAAGGCTTCTGTAATGACAATGCCACAGCTAAGTGAAGTGCTAAAATGCCAGAAAATAGAAGAAGTGTATATTAACAACGGGCTTTTAGATAATAAAAGTACACAGGAGGCATTATCACTTGTGCATGCTTCGGGCAGGAAATGCTATATTGTACTGCCACATATTTTCAGGAAAGCAGCAATGGATTATGAAAAGAAAATGGCAGCAGAGGGTAAAAGCATATATAACTATGGCTGGGATGGATATGTTATAAAAAACCTTGAAGGGTATGTTTTTATTAAAGACCTGCTTGGCAAATCCCCGGAAAACATAATTACAGATACAGGGCTTTATATAATGAACAGCGCTGCCTGCAGATTCTGGGAAGATGCAGGTGTTACAAGGCATACATTGCCATTTGAACTTGAGATGCCTTATATAAAGGATATTGCAGGGCAAGGCATGGAAGCAGTTGTGTATACACATATACCACTTATGGTTTCTGCACAGTGCACATTAAGCAGCCTGTCAGGCTGCCAGAAAGAAACTGGCAGGGCAAGGCAGGTTTTAATAAAAGATATAAAAGGAAGGGAGTTTATTATTATTAATTATTGTAAATACTGTTATAGTATGGTTTACCAGAAATTACCATTACTGGCTTTATCATGCATAAAAGATTTAACCAGGGCAGGGATAAGAAGTTTCAGGTATGATTTTACAATAGAAGATGCAGAAGAAACCAGAAATGTGCTTGCAGGCAGTTACAGCGGACAGTCATATACAGGGCATTACCGCACAGGTATTTTATAAGGCGGCACATTCCACAAACGAATTTATTCGTTTTGTTATTTGTAACACCAGAGACAGCATGGGGGATTAACATGGATAAAAAAGAAGCAGTAAAAAAATTGTCAGGTATATTTGGCGATATGGATGTTGCAGGGATGCTCCATACTATATTAGTAGTAACTTCTAAATATATAATTATAATACTGTTTGCTATATATACATGGCACTGCTTTACAGTATTTTTAGGCAGCAATATTGAAAGAAAGGAGAAAATATATAAAAGGCAGAAATACTTAATGTACAGTATACATTTTATCTGCTCGCTTGTATTGTATTTAAACAGCCTTGATATAAAAATTGCTGTGTATTACTTTATACAGCTTGCATTTCTGGTATTTGCAAGCAAGGCATACCCATATGTATATAACGGGCTGTCCAAAACCCTGCTTAACAATATGCTTATGCTGCTTGTTACAGGTTTTATAATGCTTATGCGGCTTGGCAAAGGCTATGCCACAAAGCAGATGGCATTTGCAGCAGCTATATGTTTAGCAAGCCTGTTTATCCCATACCTTATAGAAAAGTTCCAGTATTTTGACAATCTTGGGTGGGTATATGCAATAACTGGCATAATTCTGCTTGCACTTGTATTCGTAATAGGAAAGGAAAAATATGGTGCAAAAAACTGGATAATTATAGGCAGGTTTGCCTTGCAGCCATCAGAATTTGTTAAAATACTGTTTGTATTTTTTGCAGCAGCGCTGCTTGCCAAATCCACAAGCTTCCTGAATGTTGCCAAGGTTTCTGTACTGGCTGCTGTCCATGTATTAATACTTGTTGCAGAGAAAGATTTAGGTGCAGCACTTATATTTTATATAACATATATTGTTATATTGTTTGTTGCCAGCGGGAAGGCCATATATTTAGGTGCAGGTTTTATGGCAGGCACAGTGGCAGCAGTAGCAGCATATAACCTGTTTACACATGTACAGACAAGGGTAATTGCATGGAGTGACCCCTGGGGGCATATAGACAGGGCTGGATACCAGGTTGCACACTCACTCTTTGCAATAGGTACAGGAGGCTGGTTCGGGATGGGGCTTGGTGAAGGGATGCCAGGTGCAGTCCCCGTAGCCGAAAGTGATTTTATCTTTTCGGCAATATGTGAAGAACTTGGGACTTTCTTTGGCATATGCCTTATTCTTGTAGAAATAAGCTGTTTTATTATGTTTATTAATATATCACTTAAAATGCAAAGAAGGTTTTATAAGCTTGCAGCTTTAGGTTTAAGCATAGAATATATTTTCCAGGTATTCCTGACAATAGGCGGTGTTACAAAGTTTATACCATCAACAGGTGTTACGCTTCCGCTTGTAAGCTATGGGGGCAGTTCAGTAATAAGTACAGTAATACTTTTCAGCATAATACAGGGGATGTATGTTTTAAATGGTGGCAAGGAGGAGCTTGATGCGCAGAGAGAGAACAGAAGACGCCCGCAGGGCAGAACCAGGAATTAACAATATAAGAGATGCCAGCCCGGGCAGGAGGGGCAATACGCAGATAATAATGGTAACATATGCAGTAATAATAGTATTTATGTGTATGGCAGGTTATATTGTGTATTTTATGGTTAATGACAGCAGCGAAGTTATTAATAACCCATATAATAAGCGCAGGAATATCCTTGCAGAGCGGATTGTACGTGGAAAAATCTATTCTTCAGATGGCAAGGTGCTTGCAAAGACAGTTACAGACAGCAGCGGCACTGAAAAAAGGGTTTACCCCTATAACGATATATTCTGCCATGTTACAGGAAGGACTACAAACAGCATGACAGGAGTAGAACTTTCACAGTGCTACCCTCTTTTAACATCACATTCAAACCCGTTAAAACAGCTTGCGGTTACTTTCAGGGGTGAAAAAAACCTGGGTGATGATGTATACACAACACTGGATGCAGGGCTTCAGCAGGCAGCATATAATGCACTTGGTAATTATAAAGGCGCAGTAGTGGCACTTGAACCATCCACTGGCAAGATACTTGCAATGGTGTCAAAGCCAGGCTATAACCCGAATACTGTAGAAGAGGACTGGGACAGCCTTGTTGAAGATGAAAACTCACAGTCTGCGCTTGTAAACAGGGCAACACAGGGGCTTTATCCGCCAGGCTCTACATTTAAGGTGCTTACAGCTATAGAGTATATTCTTGAGAATCCTTCTTCTTTCAGAAAATATTCATATAAATGTAAAGGTTCAGAGTCATTTGAAGGCAATGTTATAAACTGCTATGGAAACGAAGAACATGGCGGGCTGGATTTAAGCCATTCACTTGCCAAATCATGCAATGCTTCATTTGCCAATATAGGAATGTCACTAAACATAAATTCATTCCGCAAACTTTGTAATAAATTTATGTTTAACCAGAAACTTCCTGTTAAATTTGAATACAACCAAAGCAAATTCCTGCTGGATAAGAAATCTGGCACTGACGAAATAATGCAGACAGTAATAGGGCAGGGCAAAACTACAATAACACCATTGCAAAATGCAATGATAGCAGCTACAATAGCAAATGGCGGGGAAATGATGATGCCATATGTTACGGACCATACAGAGAATGAAACAGGCCAGGTAGTAAAAACATATGAGCCAGTTTCAAATGGAAATATAATAGACAAAGAAGTGGCAGACATTATTGGAAAATATATGATGTCTGTAGTAGAAGATGGCACAGCTTCATCATTAAGTAGTTTTTCATATAAAGTAGCAGGAAAAACAGGTTCAGCGGAGTTTGACTCAGAAGGGACATCACATGCATGGTTTATAGGGTATGCACCTGCTAAAAAGCCTAAAATTGCAGTAAGCATAGTATTAGAAGGTGCAGGGACAGGAAGCCAGTATGCAGTCCCGGTTGCAAAAGAAATGTTCCAGAATTACCTTGGGCACTGAATTTACAGTTACCCTGGGTTTTTGTGTGGATTGGCGGGTGGTTCAGACATCTGGTGTGGCTATACTTAAAATTTCTCTTGAAAGATTGGTGAAAATAAAGTAAAATTGCTGGTAGAGCAATATGCAGAAAGGAGCGGTTACATATGAAGGCATATACAGATATGGACCATAATGAATTATTATCATTAAAAGCAAGTTTAGAAGAAAAGTTTAAGACAGAACAGGCAAAAGGGTTATCCCTTAATATGGCAAGAGGCAAGCCAGGAATTTCACAGCTTGCTATTTCTATGCCTATGTTAGACGTGGTGAACCAGAACTCAGATATGAATACTTTGCTGGGAAATGATACCAGGAATTATGGTGACTGGGATGGTATTGGCGAGTGCAGGCAGTTAATGGCTGATATGATGGAAGTAAAGAAAGCAAATGTGATTGTATGTGGAAATTCCAGTTTAAATATTATGTATGATACAGTTATGCGTTCTATGGCAATGGGGGTAAATGGTTCAACACCTTGGTGCAAGCTGGATAAGGTTAAATTTTTATGTCCAGTTCCTGGATATGACAGGCATTTTAAGATTACAGAATTATTTGGAATTGAAATGATACCAGTTCCTCTTGGAGAAGACGGGCCAGATATGGATATGGTAGAGCAGTATGTTAATAATGATGATGCTGTCAAAGGAATCTGGTGTGTTCCAAAGTATTCAAACCCAACTGGCATTACTTATTCGGACGAAGTAGTACGCCGTTTTGCAAACTTAAAACCAAAAGCAGAGGATTTCAGGATTTTCTGGGACAATGCATATTGCATCCATTATATTTATGAAGAAACAAAAGACAAGATTTTAAATATATTAGAAGAGTGCGAAAAAGCAGGAAACCCAAATATGGTTTATGTATTTGCATCTACTTCAAAAGTAAGCTTTCCTGGTTCTGGTGTGTCAGCTATTGCTACATCACTTGAAAATATGGAATATATCAAGAAATTTATGACAACACAGATTATCGGGCATGATAAGATAAACCAGTTACGCCATGTAAGGTTCTTTAAAAATATAGACGGTTTAAATGCACATATGAAGAAACATGCAGATTTGATACGTCCAAAATTTGAAGCAGTGCTGGATATACTGGACTCAGAACTTACAGGGCTTGGAATAGGAAGCTGGACAAAGCCAAGAGGCGGATATTTTATATCATTTAATTCAATGCCTGGATGTGCAAAAGCTATAGTTGCGAAATGTAAGGAACTTGGGCTTGTACTTACTGGCGCAGGTGCAACATACCCTTACGGAAAAGACCCGGATGATTCAAATATCCGTATAGCACCAACATTCCCTACACCAGAAGAAATGTCAGAAGCAGCAAAAATGTTTGTAATATGCGTAAAACTGGCATCAGTTGGGAAATTATTAGGAGAGTAATAATTTACAGTTATCTTGTTTTGGTGACGGACGCAGCGGCACATAAAGCCAGATACCTAATGTTCCAGAATAAACTAACGTTTATTCCGTCACATTAAATATCCGGCTCCAATGCCTCTAAAGTGCCCCTGTAATGTAATAATATTAGATGGAACACGTAAAACCTGCTGTTTCCTGGCAAAATTCCAGAAAAGCAGTTTGTTGTAATAACTGTAAATTATAGTGGGGAGAAAGGCTGGTTTAGACGGACGGAAACACAGTGGCATACTCATAAAATTAAGATTGCTACCCTGGCTAGTACGTGACTAGCAGAATATTCCCTCACTCCACTTACAGTTATTCTATGATTATGTATTTTTTACTGTAAAGCTGCGATGACAGGTTTTGCGTGCCAGATGCCAGTAATATTCCATAAAAGGGGCACTTTAACCCCGCCGGCACATAAAGCCAGATATTTAATGTTACAAAAGAAACGCCAGTTTATTTTGTAACATTAAATATCTGGCTTTATGTGTCGTTGCGTGGGTTATCGTAGCGGAAGCGTGCCCTTTTTATGGAATATTCTGGCTCTGGCACAGAAACCGTCCGTTCTTACACAAAAAACATATAATAACTGTAACTCCCCATCTATTATTGAGAAAGGATTTTTATATGGAAGAGCAGGAAAGATTTTTAGAAATACTTGGTAAGATAAAAAATATTGCGGCTTTACAGAATAATACATTGTCTAAAGATGAGATAAACAGGTATCTTGGCGGTATGGATTTAGACAGTGGTAAAATTGAAGCTGTATATAAATACCTTGGTACAGCTGGAATTAAAATTACAGGCTATGAAGGGGTATCCATTGGCATAGAAGATGGCGTTACAGAAGCAGGGGACAGGGCATTATTTAACCGTAAGCTTTACAGACAGGAAGTAGAGAAGCTTGGGGTTACAGATAGTAAGGAAACCAATAATATTATAAAAGGGTTTCTTATGGGAGATGATACGTTAAGGGACAGGCTTGCTGAAAGCAAGCTTGCGCATGTAATTAAGCTTGCATCAGGATATAGCAGGCGCGGGGCAGTTGCAGATAAGACGGTGTCTATAGATGAAATTATATCTGAGGGCAATGTGGGGCTTTTAACTGGCATTTCTGTGATTAGCGGGAACAGGGCACAGTATATTAGAGAAAATGGTGAACCTGATTATGAAGCTGTACATGGTATAATCAATATGGAGATAGTAAATGCAATGGAAAGCTTTATAGATATGGAAACATCTGGAAAAGACTGGGAAAATGCCATGCTTGCAAAGGCAAACCTGCTGCATGAAGCAGCAAAGTATCTTACAGAGGAAAATGGAAATATACCATCTAAAGAAGAATTATCAGAATATACAAAAATTCCTGTAGAAGAAATTAAAAGAATAATGGGGCTGTCAGAAGACACAAAAAGGGTTGCATCCTCCTGATAATTCTACAGTTGTAAGCCTTAGAAAAAAGGAAATGTCCACAAAATATAGTGTGTATTTTGCATTATGCACAATATATAGTGGACATTTTTTCCATATAATGCTATAATGGCATTGTGCGATTAAATAAAAAACAGGAGTGATGTATAGAATGAAGGTTACAAAACGTGACGGCAGGATTGTGGAATATGACCGCAATAAAATAGTGGTTGCAATACAGAAAGCAAATGCAGAGGTTGACCATTATGAGCAGGTTTCTGATGAAAAGATTGATTCTATTGTTGCAGGCATTGAAAATAAGCATATGGACAATCTGATGGTTGAAGATATACAGGATATGATTGAACAGAAGCTTATGAGCGAAGGCAAGTTTGAACTTGCCAAAAAGTACATAATATACCGTTATACACGTGAAATGGTAAGGCGTGCCAATACAACTGATGATTCAATTATGAGCCTTATTAAGAACAGCAATAAGGACGTTATGGAAGAAAATTCCAATAAGAACGCCTATATTGCATCTACACAGAGAGACCTTATAGCAGGCGAGGTGTCTAAAGACCTGACAAAGAGGGTGCTCCTTCCAGAGAAAATTGTAAAGGCACATGAAGAAGGGATTATACACTTCCATGATATGGACTATTTCCTCCAGAGCATATTTAACTGCTGCCTTATAAATATCGGTGATATGCTTGAAAACGGGACTGTCATGAATGGCAAGCTTATTGAAAGCCCTAAGAGTTTCCAGGTGGCATGTACTGTAATGACACAGATTATTTCTGCTGTTGCAAGCAGCCAGTATGGAGGCCAGTCAGTTGATATAAGGCATCTTGGCAAATACCTGCGCAAAAGCCATGACAAATATGCCATGCATTACAGGCAGAAATATGGCAATGAAATAAGTGAGGATATACTTGAAGAGTTTGTACAGGACAGGCTGTCTGACGAGCTTAAATCAGGTGTACAGACTATACAGTACCAGATTAACACATTAATGACTACAAACGGGCAGTCACCATTTGTAACTTTATTTTTAAACCTTGATATAAATGACCCATATATTAAAGAAAATGCGATGATTATTGAGGAAATACTTAACCAGCGCATTGAGGGCATTAAAAATGAAAAAGGTGTATATGTTACACCAGCATTTCCAAAACTTATATATGTGCTTGATGAACATAACTGCCTGAAAGGCGGGGAATATGATTACCTTACAAGGCTTGCAGTAAAATGTTCAGCCAAAAGGATGTACCCTGATTATATTTCAGCTAAAAAAATGCGTGAAAACTATGAAGGCAATGTATTTTCATGTATGGGATGCAGAAGTTTCCTTACACCTTGGAAAGACAGCAAAGGGGAATATAAATTTGAGGGGCGTTTTAACCAGGGGGTTGTAAGTATAAACCTTCCACAGATAGGCATAATAGCAGATGGTGACGAAGAAGTATTCTGGGAGCTTTTAGAAGAGCGCCTTGCACTTTGCTTTGAAGCACTTATGTGCAGGCACCATTCACTTGAAGGCACTCTTTCAAGTGTAAGCCCTATACACTGGCAGTATGGCGCAATAGCAAGGCTTGGCAAGAATGAGCCTATAGACAGCCTTCTGCATAACGGTTATTCAACTATATCATTAGGATATATAGGATTGTATGAAGTAACAAAACTTATGACAGGCGTCAGCCATACAAACCCTAAAGGGACTAATTTTGCACTGCGCCTTATGAAGCGCCTGCGCCTTGCATGTGATACATGGAAACTTGAAACAGGTATAGGTTTCGGGCTTTATGGAACACCAGCAGAAAGCCTGTGTTACCGCTTTGCGGAAATTGATAAAAAGAAATTTGGCAGTATAAAAGATATAACAGACAAAGGTTATTATACTAATTCGTACCATATTGATGTGCGTGAGAAAATAGACGCTTTCAGTAAATTCAGGTTTGAAAGCCAGTTCCAGAAGATTTCTTCAGGAGGTGCAATTTCATATGTGGAAATACCTAATATGAGGCATAACCTTGAAGCACTGGAAGACCTTGTGAAGTTTATTTACGAAAATATACAGTATGCAGAGTTCAATACAAAGTCTGATTACTGCCATGTATGTGGCTTTGATGGTGAAATTATAGTAAATGACAACCTTGAGTGGGAGTGTCCACAGTGCCACAATAAGGATAAAAACAAAATGAATGTTACAAGAAGGACATGTGGTTATCTTGGGGAAAATTTCTGGAATGACGGCAAGACAAAAGAAATTAATTCAAGGGTGCTGCATCTTTAATATATTTATAATATTGGGGTATGCCAGGGATGGCAAGGGGATTTATATAATGAATTATGCAGAAATAAAAGAATGTGATGTTGCAAACGGGCCAGGTGTAAGGGTATCGCTTTTTGTCAGTGGCTGTACACACCACTGCAAGGAATGTTTTAACCCTGAGACATGGGATTTTAATTATGGCAAACCCTTTACTGGGAGTACAGAAGATAAGATAATAAATTATCTTAAACCAGATTATATAAAGGGGCTTACCCTTCTTGGCGGCGAGCCTATGGAACATTGCAACCAGCAGGGGCTTCTGCCCCTGTTAAGAAAGGTTAAAGAAATATATCCAGAAAAAACGGTCTGGTGTTTTACGGGATATGACTTTGAAAAAGATGTTACAGGGCGTATGGTTAATGAATGGGAAGAAACAAAAGAACTGCTTTCCTATATTGATGTTATGGTAGACGGGGAGTTTATGGCAGACCAGAAAGACCTTGGGCTTGTATTTAAGGGTTCTTCTAACCAGAGAACCATAATGGTACAGGAAAGCATTACAAGCGGGAAAATTGTATACTGGGATGAAAATAATTAAATAATTCCAGTATTAATGGCAATTACTCTTGACATAGACAACAGTAAAATATAATATAGTTTTAAAAACTACGTCAGGAGGGGTTGTAATGGAACTTAAAGAGTTAAATATAGGCAATATTGTAATAAAATATCCAATAATACAAGGCGGAATGGGTGTTGGCATAAGCAGGGGAAGGCTTGCAGGTGCAGTTTCTGCTAATGGAGGGCTTGGTGTTATTTCCACAGCACAGATTGGTTATGATGAACCAGGCTTTGAAAAAGACCAGAACCAGGCGAACCTGGGTGCAATACGTAAGCATGTTTTAATGGCAAAGGAGATATCAGGCGGAAAACCTGTCGGGGTCAATATAATGGTTGCACTGAAAAATTATAAAGCGCATGTAAAGGCAGCTATTGAAGCAGGTGCAGATATTATAATTTCAGGTGCAGGGCTTCCGGTACACCTGCCAGAATATGCCAACGGTTCTGCATGTAAAATAGCACCAATTGTTTCATCTGCCAAAGCGGCAAAAATCATTTTGCAGAACTGGCTTAAGAAAGCAGGCAGGATAGCAGATTTTATAGTAGTGGAAGGCCCAAAGGCAGGCGGGCATCTTGGATTTAAAAAAGACCAGGTGGACAGTATAACAGATGAAGAGTATGACGGTGAAATTAAACATATTATAGAAACTGTAAAGGAATTTGAAGATAAGGGCAGTACAAAAATACCTGTAATTGTTGCCGGAGGGATATTTAACCATAGTGATATCTGCCATGCAATGTCGCTTGGTGCATCAGGTGTACAGATTGCCTCACGTTTCGTTGCAACAGATGAATGTGATGCTGATATTAAATATAAACAGGCATATATAAATGCAACAGAGAAAGACATTATTATTATTGACAGCCCTGTGGGAATGCCAGGCAGGGCAATAAGGAACAAGTTTACAGATTATATAAAAAACAACAGGATTAAGCCAGAAAAGTGTTTTAACTGCCTTGAAAAGTGCAACCCGGCGGAAGTGCCATACTGTATAACAAAAGCACTTACAGATGCAGTATGTGGTGATACAGAAAACGGGCTTGTATTTGCAGGGGCAAATGCCGGGCGTATAAAACAAATAGTGCCAGTCCATGAGCTGATGGAAGAACTGGCAGGTATAAGGCAGGTGTGAGACAGCTTATGCAGGAACAGTTTTCAAGAACCAGGCTTTTGCTAGGCAGTTCTGCAATGGAAAAGCTTGCAAATGCAAGGGTTGCCATATTTGGTGTTGGGGGTGTCGGAGGATATGTTGCTGAAGCACTTGCAAGAAGCGGGATAGGGAACTTTGACCTTATAGACAGTGATATAATAAGCATTAGCAATATAAACCGCCAGATTATAGCAACAGTAAAAACTATTGGAAAGTATAAAGTTGATGTAATGAAGGAAAGGATACTGGATATTAATCCTGATGCCAGTGTCCAGGCATATAAATGTTTTTTCCTGCCTGGAAGTGAAGAAAACTTCCCATTTAATGAGTATTCATATGTAGTAGATGCAGTTGACACAGTAACTGCCAAGATTGGTATTATTTTAAAAGCAAAAGAAGCGGGCAGGCCAGTTATAAGCAGCATGGGAGCTGGAAATAAGCTTGAAGCCTCACAGTTTAAGGTAGCAGATATTTATAATACTAAAATATGCCCCCTTGCCAAGGTTATGAGGCGTGAGCTTAAAAAGCGTGGTATAGACAGCCTGAAAGTTGTATATTCAGAGGAAATACCAGTAACACATAAATATGTGGAGTGCCAGGCAGACACCAGGGAAAAAGCAGGAGAAAAGCCAGAGGGGCGTCCAGTTCCTGGAAGTGTTGCGTTTGTACCTTCTGCTGCAGGGTTAATTATTGCAGGGGAAGTTGTAAAAGACCTTGCAGTATAAAAATATAACAGGTAATATATAATAAAAAAGATAAATATAAAAATAATAACAAATATAACCTGCCATAAATGCTGGCAGGTTATATTTGTTAAAAATGTTCTTGTTAAACTTCCAGGTAAGTAGTATATTTAATTTAAAAGAAAAAATATTATAAGGAATTTATAACCAGGCATGGAATTTTTGCATTTAATATTTTCTATTAATCAAATGTATTTTAATGCCTGGCATTTATTTTTAGAAAGGGGTATTATAACAGATGGGGAAGAAAAGTTTATTTCCAGCAGTGGGAGGATTTTTGCATGGGGGAGATTATAACCCTGAACAGTGGCTTGACAGGCGGGATATACTTGAAGAAGATATAAGGATGATGAAAAAAGCAGGGATTAATTCCTGCACACTTGGCGTGTTTTCATGGTCAATGTATGAACCATCAGAAGGGGAATACCACTTTGAATGGCTTATAGATATTATGGACAATCTCTATAAAAATGGAATTTATACAGTATTAGCAACACCTTCTGGTGCACGTCCTGCATGGCTTGATGAAAAGTACCCAGAAGCAATGCGTGTTGATAATTATGGGCACAGAAACCATCATGGTTTCAGGCATAACCACTGTATGAGTTCACCTGTATACCGTGAAAAAGTATCAGGAATAATCCATAAACTTGTGGAGTGCGCTGGCAGACATCCAGGGCTTGTTATGTGGCATATTTCTAATGAATTTGGCGGTGAATGTTATTGTCCTCTCTGTATAAAGCGTTTCCAGGATTACCTTGCAGATAAATTTGATAATGATATTTCAAAACTGAACCATGCATGGTGGAATACATTCTGGAGCCATAATTATAACAGTTTCAGCCAGATAGAGCCTCCATTTGCCAATGGTGAGGTGAGCAGCCTTGGGCTTGACATTGAGTGGAAGCGTTTCACTACATGGAATATGACAGATTATATGAAATCTGAAATACAGCTTTTAAAAGAATTAACACCTGGAATTCCTGTTACCACTAACTTTATGGGGCTTTATGGTGGGCTGGACTACCATGTAATGGCAAAAGAACTCGATGTTGTATCATGGGATTCTTATCCAGCGCTTCATAACCAGTGGGAGACACTGGCTGAGTCAATGGAAAATAATTCATTTGACCATGCTGCCATGCGTTCCATGAAAAAGGACAAACCATTTATGCTTATGGAAAGTGCACCAGGGCTTGTAAACTGGCAGCAGTTTAATAAAGTAAAACGTCCTGGCATACACAAACTTTTCTCAATGCAGGCAATTGCATGTGGTTCTGATACAGTACAGTATTTCCAGTGGAGAAAGGGCAGAGGGTCATTTGAACAGTACCACGGTGCAGTAACAGACCATCTTGGCACAGATGATACAAGAATATTTAAGGAAGTAGAAGACCTGGGCGCTGCGCTGGAAAAGATTTCAAAAGCAGCAGGAACAGTTATTAAAGCAAAAGCAGCGCTTTTATATGACTGGGACAACAGATGGGCAATTGAGGATATAAAAGGGCTTGGCAATGAAACCAAAAAATATAATGAAACATGTTATAATGTTTACAGGCAGTTTTTAAGGCTTGGAATTGAAATGGATATAATTGCCTCTGACAGCGGACTTATGGATTATGATATAATAATTGCACCAATGCTTTATATGTTAAGACCTGGAACAGCAGATGAATTAAAAGCATTTGTAGAAAAAGGCGGGCAGCTTCTTGCAACGTACTTAACAGGATACGTGGATATAAACCAGCTTTGTTATCTTGGAGGTTTTCCAGGAGACGGCTTAAAAGAACTTTTTGGTGTAACCAACGAAGAGATTGATACACTTTATCCTGATGACAGAAATGCAGCACTGTTTAAAGACGGAAGCGTTGCAGAGATAAAAGACTATGCAGAGATACTTCGCGTAGATGGGGCAAAAGTACTTGCTTCATATATGCAGGATTTCTATAAAGGCACACCAGCAGTTACAGCAAAAGATTATGGAAAAGGCACAGCATACTACGTTGCTGCAAGGATTTCAGATGTAAAAATGCAGGAAATCTTCCTGGAAATGGCAGAAAAAGCTGGTGTAGAACACAAAGAACTCCCGTCAGGTGTAGAATACCATAAAAGAACTGCAGATGGTGAATGTTATGAGTTTTACCTTAATAATTCAGAAGAAATCAAAAGAGTTAAAAACGTGCATGGCATTAACCTTTTAAATAGTGAAAAAGTAGATGGTATACTGGAACTGGAGAAATATGGTGTTGCAGTAGTAGAGGTATAAAGACGGATATAAAAGTAAATGTAAAGGTAATATAAAAGCAGATATAAAAGTAAGTGTAGAAATAAGTATAAAGACAGATATATATATAATGAAGGTATAATTATGGATATAGCAGGTATTCCAGTAGGAACTTCTGATTTTGCAGAAATCAGGCAGGAAAAATTTTATTATATTGACAAGACAGCACTTATAGAAGAGCTTTTAAAATAAGAGAAACAAAAACTACATTAATAACACGTCCACGCCGTTTTGACAAGACTCTTAATATGAATATGTTGTCTGGATTTTTTGATATCAGAAAAAATAGTAAAGATTTATTTGAAGGCTTGTATATTTTAAAGAATAAAGAAATATGCAATAACTGGCAGAACCAGTAGCCTGTTTTATTTTTAACATTTAAGAGTGTAGATGGGCTTTCGTTTAATAGTGTTATAATAGTGCTATGGAGAAATTGAAAATAGTAATTTCTGATGTATGTGTTGGACACTATTATTTTTTAGATAGCAACAAGGTTAATGAAGGACAAAAAGAATTTTTTAAACAGATGGCTTATAAATCTTCTGGTATGGGTGAAATACAAAACAATCTTATAACTCTGGTGAAAATGTTAAAAAGCCATTACGAAAAACCAGTAATTCTTTTAATAGATGAATACAGTAGGTGTAAGGGAATACTGGATTGTTGATTTTGATATAGACTTTTCAGATATTAATGTTGGATAACAAATATAAGGAACAGCCAGAATAAAGGCTGTTTTTTATTTACCATTTTAAACAGTTTTTTTATAAAATATCTGGGAAGATGCCCTGGTAATATAGAAAAATTTCCATTTATACAACTTGACAGCACAATAATTTCTGTATACACTATAAAATAGTGCTTTTTATTAAAGAATAGTTTTGTTAAAATACTTTAAAAAACAAGTTGTAAATGGGTTTGATGGATTTTGAAGATTTAGAATATACACAGAAAGGAAGCGTAGGTTATGAATTATAAAGTTGCAGTTATTCCAGGTGATGGCATTGGACCGGAAATTATAGCAGAAGCAAGGAAAGTTTTAGATAAGACTGGTGAAAAGTATGGCCATACTTTTGAATACCAGGAGCTTTTAATGGGCGGCTGTTCAATAGATGCATATGGCGAACCGCTTACTGATGAAACATTAGAGAAGGCAAGGGCGTCAGACTCTGTACTGCTTGGTGCTGTTGGCGGCGATGTCGGGAAATCAGGCTGGTATGAACTGCCTCCTGATAAAAGGCCAGAGGCAGGGCTGCTTAAAATCCGTAAAGGGCTTGGGCTTTATGCCAATATACGGCCAGCTGTCCTTTTTGATGAGTTAAGCGGGGCATGTCCGCTTAAGGAAGATATTACTAATGGTGGTTTTGATTTTGTAGTTATGAGGGAACTTACAGGCGGTCTTTACTTTGGGGAACGCAAGACAATAGAAGAAAACGGAGTGTTAAAGGCAATTGACACCCTTACATACGATGAGAATGAAATCAGGCGTATTGCAAAATGGGGATTTGATGTTGCCATGAAGCGCAATAAGAGGGTATGCAGTGTTGACAAGGCAAATGTACTTGACTCTTCAAGGCTCTGGCGCAAGGTTGTAAAAGAAGTATCTGAAGAATACCCAGAGGTAGAACTTACGGATATGCTTGTAGATAACTGTGCAATGCAGATTGTGCGTGACCCTAAACAGTTTGATGTTATTCTTACAGAAAATATGTTTGGCGATATACTTTCAGATGAAGCAAGCATGGTTACAGGCTCTATTGGCATGTTATCATCAGCAAGCCTTGGTTCAACAAAGCTTGGGCTGTATGAGCCGAGCCACGGTTCTGCACCTGATATTGCAGGGCAGGATAAAGCGAATCCGCTTGCAACAATACTTTCTGCTGCAATGATGTTACGTTATTCATTTGACCTTGGAAAAGAGGCTGATGCAATAGAAGATGCTGTAAAACAGGTACTTAAAGAGGGTTACAGGACAGTAGATATAATGGATAATGGGAAAACACTTGTAGGTACTAAGCAGATGGGAGACCTTGTTACAGCACATATTAAATAATAATTAAAATTAAGAAAGATGGTGTATAACAATGAAAAGTGATGTAGTTAAAAAAGGAATGCAGACAGCACCAAACAGGTCTTTGTTTAATGCTCTTGGCATTACAGAGGAAGAGCTTGAAAGACCGCTTGTAGGCATTGTAAGTTCATATAATGAGATTGTGCCTGGGCACATGAATATTGATAAAATTGTTGAAGCAGTTAAGACAGGTGTTTCAATGGCAGGAGGAACGCCAATAGTATTTCCTGCAATTGCAGTATGTGACGGTATTGCAATGGGCCATATTGGCATGAAGTATTCACTTGTTACAAGGGATTTAATAGCAGACTCAACAGAATGTATGGCACTTGCACACCAGTTTGATGCACTTGTTATGGTGCCAAACTGTGATAAGAATGTTCCAGGGCTTTTAATGGCGGCTGCCAGGGTTAATGTGCCAACAATATTTGTAAGCGGCGGCCCTATGCTTGCAGGCCATGTAAACGGGCAGAAAACAAGCCTTTCATCTATGTTTGAGGCAGTTGGTGCACATGCGGCAGGTAAAATATCTGATGAAGAAGTGGATAATTATGTATGTAATGCATGCCCTACATGTGGTTCATGTTCTGGCATGTATACAGCTAACAGCATGAACTGCCTTACAGAAGCAATAGGAATGGGGCTTAAGGGCAATGGTACTGTGCCTGCTGTGTATTCTGAGAGGATAAGGCTGGCTAAACATGCTGGCATGAAGGTTATGGAACTTTATGAGAAAAATATATGCCCAAGGGATATAATGACAGAAAAGGCATTTATGAATGCTTTAACAGTTGATATGGCGCTTGGATGTTCTACAAATACAATGCTGCATCTGCCAGCAATAGCACATGAAGCTGGTGTGGAGATTAACCTTGACATAGCTAACCAGATTAGTGCAAAGACGCCTAACCTTTGCCACCTTGCACCAGCAGGACACCACTATATGGAAGAATTAAACGAAGCAGGCGGCATTTATGCAGTTATGAATGAGTTAAATAAAAAAGGACTGCTTTATACAGACTTAATAACAGCAACAGGAAAAACAGTTGGTGAAAATATTGAGGGATGTATTAATAAAAATACAGAGATTATACGCCCGGTTGAAGAACCATACAGCGAAACAGGCGGTATTGCTGTACTGCGTGGCAATATAGCACCTGACAGCTGTGTTGTAAAGCGTTCAGCAGTTGTTCCTGAAATGATGGTGCATGAAGGCCCTGCAAGGGTATTTGACTGCGAAGAGGACGCTATTGCAGCAATCAAGGGAGGAAAAATTGTTGCTGGTGATGTTGTGGTTATACGTTATGAAGGGCCGAAAGGCGGCCCTGGCATGAGGGAGATGTTAAACCCTACATCTGCCATTGCAGGCATGGGGCTTGGCTCAAGCGTTGCATTAATTACAGACGGACGTTTTTCAGGGGCATCAAGAGGGGCATCGATAGGCCATGTTTCTCCAGAAGCAGCGACAGGCGGTCCTATAGCCCTTATAGAAGAGGGGGATATTATTGCAATAGATATCCCTGCTAATACAATTAATGTAAAAGTATCTGATGATGAACTTGCAAAACGCAAAGAAGCATGGACACCAAGAGAGCCAAAAGTCAGGACAGGGTATCTTGCAAGGTATGCATCAATGGTAACATCAGCAGATAAAGGGGCAGTCCTTAAAATCAACTAATAATTAATATAGATAATTAATACAAAATTCCTATATAAGAAAGGATTGGTTACTAAAATGCAAATGACAGGTTCCCAGATTGTTATTGAATGTTTAAAGGAACAGGGAGTTGACACTATTTTTGGCTATCCTGGAGGGGCAATTTTAAATATTTATGACGAGTTATACCGTCACCAGGATGAGATAAGGCATGTGCTTGTTTCCCATGAACAGGGTGCTGCACATGCTGCTGACGGCTATGCACGTGCAACCGGGAAGGTTGGCGTGTGTATGGCAACAAGCGGTCCGGGTGCAACTAACCTTGTAACAGGCATTGCAACAGCATATATGGATTCAGTGCCAGTTGTGGCAATTACATGTAATGTAGGGCTTCCACTGCTTGGCAAGGATTCATTCCAGGAAATAGATATTGCAGGAATAACAATGCCAATTACTAAATACAGCTTTATTGTAAAAGACGTAAAAGAACTTGCACCAGTTATCAGGCGTGCATTTAAAATAGCACGTTCAGGGAGGCCAGGGCCTGTGCTTGTAGATATTGTTAAAAATGCTACAAGTGATGAAACAGAGTATACAAGGGAAGTTCCAGAACTGGTACAGAGAAAGACAGATACAATAGATGAAAAGGCAGTAGAAGAAGCTGTGAAAATACTGCGTGCAGCAAAGAAACCAGTAATATTTGCTGGTGGCGGCGCTGTTATAGCAGGTGCTTCCAAAGAACTTGAAGAGTTTGCAAAGCGTGTTGACGCACCTGTTACAGATACCCTTATGGGCAAGGGTGCATTTCCTGGCAATGATAATTATTATATCGGGATGCTCGGGATGCATGGCACAAAGACAGCAAACTTAAGTGTATCAGAGTGTGACGTGCTTATAGTCCTTGGCTCACGTTTTTCAGACAGGGTAACAGGAAATACAGCTACATTTGCTAAAAATGCAAAGATAATCCAGGTAGATGTGGACGAAGCAGAAGTTAATAAAAATATTTCTGTTGACTTAAATATAACAGGTGATGTAAAATCAGTACTTGAAATATTTAATTCAAGGCTTGAACAGCTCTACCATAAAGAGTGGATTGACAAGGTAATGGCACGTAAAGATGCACTTCCTCTTACATACAATAAAGAGGTACTTACAGGCCCTTATATTATTGAACAGCTCTATGAAGTTACACAGGGTGATGCAATTATTGCAACAGAGGTAGGGCAGCACCAGATGTGGGCAGCACAATATTATAAATATATAAAGCCACGCACATTAATTTCATCGGGCGGGCTTGGTACAATGGGATATGGCCTTGGTGCAGCAATAGGCGCAAAGGCGGCATTTCCAGATAAAACTGTTGTAAATATAGCAGGTGACGGCTGTTTCCGCATGAATATGAATGAAATAATTACAGCTTCAAGAAGCGGGCTGCCAGTTATTGAAATTGTGTTTAATAACCATGTGCTTGGAATGGTGCGCCAGTGGCAGACACTGTTCTATGGAAAGAGGTATTCACATACATTATTAAATGACAGCCTTGATTATGTAAAGCTCGCAGAAGCAATGGGGGCAAAAGCATTCAGGGTTGAAACTAAAGAAGAAGTTTTGCCAGTGCTTAAGGAAGCATTAGCAAGTGATGTGCCTGTTGTTATTGAATGTATAATACAGAGTGACGACAAGGTATTTCCAATGGTAGCACCAGGCAAAAACATTGATGAGGCATTTGATGAAAATGACCTTAAAAAAGGAAGGAATTAATATATACAAAAGGAGGCACATTAAAGTGGGCAGAGTTTATAATTTTTCAGCCGGTCCGGCGGTATTACCGGAAGAGGTATTAAAAGAAGCAGCAGCAGAAATGCTTGATTATGAGGGAACAGGAATGTCGGTTATGGAGATGAGCCACCGTTCCAAGGCATATGGCAATATTATTAAAACTGCTGAAAAAGATTTAAGGGAACTTATGGGAATTCCAGATAATTATAAAGTAATGTTCCTTCAGGGAGGCGCTTCACAGCAGTTTGCTATGATACCTATGAACCTTATGAAAAACAAAGTTGCTGACTATATTGTTACAGGACAGTGGGCAAAGAAAGCATGGCAGGAAGCTTCCAAATATGGCAAGGCAAATAAAATTGCTTCATCAGAGGACAAAACATTCTCTTATATTCCTGACTGTTCAGATTTGCCAGTTTCTGAAGATGCAGATTATGTATATATTTGTGAAAATAATACAATATATGGCACAAAGTATAAAAAGCTTCCAGATACAAAGGGCAAGACTCTTGTAGCAGATGTTTCTTCATGCTTTTTATCAGAGCCAGTTGATGTATCAAAATATGGCATAATTTATGGCGGCGTACAGAAAAATATAGGGCCTGCTGGTGTTGTTATTGTAATTATGCGTGAAGACCTTATAACAGAAGATGTGCTTCCAGGCACACCAACAATGTTACAGTATAAGACACATGCAGATAATGACTCTTTATACAACACACCTCCTGCTTATGGAATTTATATTTGTGGCAAAGTATTTAAGTGGCTCAAGAAAATGGGCGGGCTTGAAGTTATGAAGCAGAAGAACGAAGAAAAAGCAAAGATACTTTATGATTTCCTTGACCAGAGCAAGCTTTTCAAAGGTACAGTTGTAAAAGAAGACCGTTCACTTATGAATGTACCATTTGTAACGGGCAGTGATGAACTTGATGCAAAATTTGTTAAAGAGGCAGCGGAAGAAGGGCTTGTAAACCTTAAGGGACACCGTACAGTAGGCGGGATGAGGGCAAGTATTTACAATGCTATGCCAAAAGAGGGCGTTGAGAAGCTTGTAAGCTTTATGAAGAAGTTTGAGGAGGAAAATGCATAATGTTTAAATATACATGTTTAAATCCAATAGCCCCTGTAGGGCTGGATAATTTTACAGATGGATATGAAAAAACTGACAGCGTTGCAGATGCACAGGCAGTCCTTGTAAGAAGTGCTTCAATGCATGAAACAGAACTTCCAGACAGCCTGCTTGCAATAGCAAGGGCAGGTGCAGGCTATAACAATATTCCTGTTGACAAATGTGCAGATGAAGGAATTGTAGTATTTAATACACCAGGTGCAAATGCAAACGGTGTAAAAGAGCTTTTTGTTGCTGGCATGTTAATGGCGGCACGTGATATAAATGGCGGTATTGAGTGGGTAAAGGCAAATAAGGACAATGAAAATATCAGCAAAGATATGGAAAAGGCAAAGAAGCAGTTTGCCGGTACTGAACTTATGGGCAAGAAAATTGGTGTAATTGGTCTTGGGGCAATAGGCGTGCTTGTTGCCAATGTAGCTAACCGCATGAAGATGGAAGTTTATGGCGTAGACCCTTATCTTTCAGTAAAAAATGCCCTTTCTCTTTCAAGGGATGTCAATATTGTAAAAACATATGACGAAATATACAGCGAATGTGATTATATAACAGTCCATGTACCTCTTCTTGAAGATACAAAAGGAATGATTAATAAAGAAGCATTTGACAAAATGAAAGATGGCGTAGTTATCATTAATATGGCAAGGGATACACTTGTAAATGATGAAGATATGAAAGAAGCGCTTCAGTCAGGAAAAGTAGCAAAATATGTTACTGACTTCCCTAACCCTGCTGTGGCAAATATGCCAAATGTAATTGCAACCCCGCATCTCGGTGCATCAACAGAAGAATCAGAAGATAACTGTGCAGTAATGGCAGTAAACCAGATACGTGATTTCCTTGAGAATGGAAATATAATTAATTCAGTAAATTTCCCTGCATGTGATGCAGGAGAATGTACTGCAAAAGGAAGAATTACAGTAGCACATAAAAATGTGCCTGGCATGTTAAACCGCCTTACCAATGTATTTGAGGGCGTAAATATAGCACATATGACAAATAAGAGCAAAGGCAATTATTCATATTGTGTATTTGATATAGACTCAGAAAGCACACAGCAGATGGCAGATAAATTAAACAGCATTGATGGTGTGTTAAAAGCACGTATAGTAAAATAGCATAAAAAGTATTATAGTTGTATAAATAAAAGGCAGCAGGGGGATATCCATGCTGCCTTTTTACGCAACTTAAAGTTGCAGTATTATAGAAAGCTGAACCTTCTGATTGGTAGAAAATCCCGGGTATAAAATTTATAATTATTCTATCAAATAAAAAGGAGGCTGCTTAAAATGGGTTTTGGACAAAACTTACAATTTCTCAGGAAAATGAGGAATAAAATGACACAGGAAGAACTGGCAGAGAAGCTTGGTGTTTCAAGGCAGACAGTTTCAAAATGGGAATTAGATGCAGTTTATCCAGAAATGGATAAGGTAATAGAACTGTGTAAATTATTTTCATGTACTATGGATGAGCTTGTGCGCGGGGATATGAATGTGCCAGATGAAGCATATTCAGATATACGTTTTGAAGATGTAGAAGCATTTAGTTATGCCAGCTATGCTGTTATCAGTAAAGAACCAGAAGAAGATGCTATAAGACATGTGGAACAGTGGGCTAAGGACTTAGGAACAGAAAAACCACAGATAATTGGGTGGGATTTCCCTGTTGTGTCACAAGAGCAGATGAATGTCCACAATATGCATGGTTATGCAGCTGCTTTAATTTTAAATAGCAGTATACCAGAAGATAAAACAGAAGAAATGGGACTGGTAATTACAAAACAGGAAAAACAGAAGTATATTGCAATTACAATAAATGAGTCTTCGCTGTCACCATTTTATATTATTCCAAATGCGTATAAAATTCTTATGGCAAATATGAAAGTAAACGGAATAGTGCAAAAAAACGATAAGAAAGTCCTGTCATGCTTTGAAAAGGAATATTATACTGGCGGTAAATGGCATATGGATGTATATATTGCTGTTTTATGAAAAGCAGCTTTGTGAAAAAGGCAAAACCAGCCCTGGTTTATAGTAATCCAGACCAGGGCTGCTTTCTATTGCTTTAGGAGGTTTTCTATTGTTTATGCCATGCCATTTGCAGTTTTATATTTATAAAGCATATGTGCATGGTTCTGTTCTTCAATCTGGATATCAGCCAGAAGTTTTCTTAACGCTGCATCAGCAAAAAGGAAAACATCCATATTATATTCAGATGAAACAAGTTTTTCTGTAGCAATACAGTCTGTTACAAGGAAATTATCAGATTTTTTATCATCACTATTTGTTAATGTGTTGTATGTTGCTTCAGGTTCATAGTTTTTGCCATCACTGTCATTACAGTTACATGAAGGGACTGTACCGTCAAGTACCTGCTGTAATGAATTAAAGTGCTCCTGTTCTTTCTGCTGTAATGTCTGGAATAATTTCTTTAAAACAGGGTCTTTGGCTTCATCACTATATTTGCCATATTTTTTAATGCATGTCTGTTCCTGTGTCTGTAAATCTTTAATAGCTGTTTTTTCCTTTTCTTTTAATACCATTTTAAATCCCTCGCTTTAATTTTATAAGGATATTAACTGTTCCTTTATATGGTAGTCTGCACTTATTGTGGAAAATTATTCATAGAAGTTACATGGATTTTATAGAAAGCTGGGCTGTTGTTAACTTACAAAGTCCTGGCGGCAATTAGTTTGATAAAATAATACAGTTGTGTTATAATTATAAATGTATATATCAAATAATAATGAAAGGTGGGTTATAATATGGATTTTAATTTCAAAAAAAGGACAGTTGCAATAATATTGTCATTTATTATGGCAGCAGGAACAATTTACAGCAGTCCTTTAACAAGTAAAGAACAGGCAGTTGTGTCTGCAAAACCAGCCAGAAAATACAAGGTAAATTCTTATGGGGTATTAACTTCTTATTCTGGCGGAGGTGACGTATATCTTAATGCAAATGTTTCTGCTCTTAGTGAAGATGTTTTTGACCTGGTTAAGGTTAATTCATTTTCTGTCAGCAGCAGTAATAAATACTTAAAGGCAGAAGATGGTGTGTTATACACCAAGAATGGTAAGAAACTGGTGCGTTGCCCGTCAGAAAGGAAAGGGGCATTTACTGTTCCAGAAACAGTAACCTCAATTGCGCATAATGCGTTCCGTAACTGTGAAGGCATAACAAGCATACAAATTCCAGAAAGTGTAAATGTTATTGGAAGCGGGGCATTTTTTAAATGTTCAAAACTAAAGAGTATTAATATACCTTCACAGGTTACAACACTAGGGGAAAATATGTTTTATAACTGCAGTTCCCTGGAAAGTATAACGCTGCCTTATGGGCTTAAAATTTTAGGAATATCTGCTTTTGGACGCTGTTATAAACTTTCAGGCATAACCCTGCCTTCTTCTTTAGAAGTTCTGGAATACATGACATTTTATAAATGTAAATCTTTAAAAGAAATATCTGTTCCAGACAAGATTAAATCTATCCCATATTCCTGTTTTAGTAATTGTATCTCTTTGGAAAATGTTGTTTTTGGGGAAGGCATAGAAGATATTAATAAATATGCTTTTAATAAATGCAGGCAGCTTAAAAAAATTACAATTCCTGGCAGTGTTAATTCAATTGGTGACAATGCATTTAAAAGATGTACAAATCTGGAAGATTTAATAATAAATAATGGTGTTTCTTATATTGGTTCTGGTGCATTTATGAAATGTACAAGCCTTAAAAGTGTAAAAATTCCAGATAGCACAGAAAATATAGGATATAATATATTTTATAAATGCAGTAACTTAAAAAAAGTTGTTTTGTCAAAACAGTTACGCAGTATTCCGCATAATGCATTTGCAGATTGTATCCAACTTGAAACTGCCAGCATGCCTTCTGGAATTAAAGAAATAGCTACTGGTGCATTTGAAAACTGCCAGTCATTAAAAGTAATCAGGATTCCACAGAATGTAAACTTTATTGGAAGCACAGCGTTTTATAACACAGGTACAGCATTTTCAGTTGCACCATCTAATAAATCATTTGCTTCGTTAAATGGTGTGTTATATAATGCAGAAAAAACTGTCCTGCTTAAATTCCCGGCATATAAACAAGGCAATTATAAAACACCAGGTACAGTAACTAAAATTTCTCCATATGCATTTAATGGCTGCCAGGAATTAGATAAGGTTACTATTGGGGAAGGAATTAAGAAAATTAATAAAAATGCTTTTAATGCTTCATCTGTAAAAGAGATTTCCCTTCCATCTACATTAAAAACATTAAAGAATGAATTGAACATAATAGATACATATAATTTAACAAATATCGGAGTTGCAGAAGATAACCAGTATTTTTCTTCTGTATCAGGCATTTTATACAGCAAAGATAAATCAATATTATATATGTACCCGGCAGGCAGGACAGGGACTGTAACATTTCCAGATGAAGTTTCTGACTTAAGTGTTATACCAGACAAAAACAGGGCTTCTGCATTTAGTGTGACAACAGGAAATGCTATTTATTCAACAGATGACGGGGTGCTTGTAACAAAAGGAAAAGCCAAAATATACGCTGTGCCATCTGCTAAGACAAGTTACAAAATGGGAAGCAGGATAAAAAATATTGATGAATTAAAAACTGCAAAACCTTATATGGAGAAGCTAAAGAAATTTACCGTAAACCGCCAGAATAAGAAATTTTCATCAAAAGATGGTGTTTTAATGGATAAAGACAGAACAAGGATTATCTTATACCCATGTGCCAGGACAGGAAGCTATAAAACACCATCATCCGTTATAAAAATTGATGATAGTGCATTTGTGGGTGCAAAGAAATTAACAAAACTTATTATTGGAAAAAACATTACAAGTTGTGGCATAAACCTGGAAAATTGTACAGTACTAAAGGATATTATTGTCAGGGAAGGGGATTTAAGGCGTTTTGCAATTTATAATATTGGTGGAATAAATTTAAAAAAACTGGCCCTTCCAACCTCACTTGTTTATAGTGAAATATATGGTTACAAAGGCAAACTGGAAGATTTAACAATTACTGGATGGACAAATACATCTGCCGAAAAGCTGGCAAAGAAAACAGGTGCGCAGTTTATAAGCGCAGGCATTATTCCAAAACGGGTAAAAAATATTAAAATTAATGCATATGTACATCCAAAAAGGATAAAAATTTCTTGGAAACGTGACCCACAGGTCAGCGGGTATGAGATTTATACACAAAATAAAAAGCTTAAAGATATACCAGATAATAATATTACAGAAACCAGCCTCCATATAGGCAGGAATTATGGGATTGTATTATATATAAGGTCATATAAAATCCAGAAAGGTAAAAAAATATATGGGAAACCTGGCAGCATAAGTTATTATCCGTATTAATTACAGTTATTTTTTGTTTTTTGGTGGTGGACGGACGCAGGGTTTAACGTGTTCCACTAAATTATTCCATGACAGGGCAATCCTGCTATAATGCAATGTCATTTAGTTAAGGGGATATGTTTAAAAATTACATATGCTGGATTGGCTGGCAAATCCAAAGTGTCTTCCATGAAAAAAGCACGCTTTCGCTTGAACTTGCACGCAATGGTGCATAAAGCCCCTAATGTTCCTACGGAACATTTTAAAACGGGGCTTAAGCACCAGCGGCTTCGTACAGCTTTTTCATGGAAACACATTTGGAATTTGCCAGCCATTCTACTTCTTTGGTAATTTGTAAAAGTATATTCCACTTAACCCCCATAACTAAATGACATTGTAATATAGTGGCAGTGCCCCTGGAATGGAATAATATTAGATGGAACACGAAACCTGCTGTATCCATAAAAACCAAAAAAATCTAACAATAATAACTGGAATTATACTGGGGGGTGGGTGGTGTGATTCAGACGTACGGAAGTCCCATGTTATTATTTGGGTACTAATGTCTATGTAACAGTAGCACTTATAATTGTGCTGTAAGTGACTAGCAGAATAATCTCTCCTCTTCATAATTTACAGTTATCCTGCTAAACCTGCTGGTTTATGTTTTTTTGGAATTTGCTAGGAAACAGCAGGTTTCCAATGTTCCAGCTAAATATTATTACATTACAGGGGCACTTTAGCACCGCCGGCATTTAAGCCAGATATTTAATGTTACGGAATAAACGTTAGTTTATTCTGGGCATTAAATATCTGGCTTTATGTGCCGTTGCGTGGGCTAACGTAGCGGAAGCGTGCCCTGGAATGGAATAATATTTAGCTGGACATGGAAACCCTGCGTCACCTCACCAATAAATGATAACTGTTAAATTATCTTTTTTACCAAAACATATGTACAACTTCCGTATAAAGTGGTAAAATATCCATATCTAAATTAAACTTAAAGGAGGTATTGTATGTACAAGAGCAAACGTTATGAGTATGATTATGATGATTATGAAGAGGGTGACAAAAGCGCAGAAACAATGGTTGCCGATATTATGGCAGATGAAGAGTTCCCATCATTAGAGGGAATAATTATAGGTTCATGGGGTGATGCCTGGGAAGACAGCTGCCGGACCATAATTAATGACATAATTAAGAATAAGGACAAGTTTTCACATATTAAGAGTCTTTTTATTGGTGATATGGGGTTTGAAGACTGTGAGGTTTCATGGATTATCCAGGCTGATTATTCAAAGTTATGGCAGGCAATGCCACAGCTTGAAGTACTGACGATAAAAGGAAGCACTGACCTGTCACTTGGAACTATTGAACATAATAACCTTAAGAAACTGGAAATTATATGTGGCGGGCTTCCTTCAGATGTTATTAAAAGCATTAAAGAGGCAAAGCTGCCTTCACTTGAAACTCTTATATTATATATTGGTGTAGAAGATTATGGATTTGACGGGGACAAAGACACTATTAAGGAATTTCTTGCAGATTCAGATTTCCCTGCACTTAAATATCTCGGACTTGAAGACAGTGAAATCCAGGATGATATTGCAGAGGTTGTATTTGACAGCAAGTATATTTCACAGATAGAAACCCTTGACCTTGCTAATGGTACACTTACTAATAAGGGCGGACAGTTGATTGTGGACAAGCTTAAAGACTATCCAAATATTAAGAAAGTTGATTTGCATTACCACTTTATGACAGATGAGATAATGGACAAGCTGGATGACCTTGCAGATGAGCTGGATATAGATATTGATGTGGATGAGGATAATGAAGCAGATGAGTATGATGGTGAATTATACTATTACCCTATGCTGACAGAATAATATAACACAACAGTGGTACTGGATGGGCAATTATGGTTGTTTTAATTGGCAGCAGAAACTCAAAAAGAACGGAATATTTTTTAAAAGCAGCAGATAATCTTGGTGTTCCTGTCCATGTTATTGGATGGGAAGACATTTTTGCAGGCTTTGGCTATGGTACTTTAGAGGGTGCGGTTGTAAAAATAGACCCGCCCTCTTATAAAATTACAGACCTGGAAATAATGCAGGAAAACCTTTTAATTTACAAGGATGCATTAAAGCGTATGGCTTTATGCAGATGCCATTTCCTTAATACCCCGGAAGCAATTTTAAGTGTGCTTGATAAAAGGCTGGCTAAAGAAGAACTTGTAAAATATGGAATTCCTGTTACAGACCTGGTTCTTGGCAATATAAATTCATCAGAGGAGCTGCTGGACTTTATGAAAGATAACAAGGAGTATTCTTTATTTATAAAGCCAGTGGATTATTCAGGTGCGGCGGGTGTCCTGGCGTTCCGCTTAAATCCTGTAACAGGGCGTATGAAGCTTTATACATCATGCAGGCTTGAAGATGGAAAACTTTATAATACTAAGAAATTATTTGCTATTGATAATACTGCGGAAATTATAAACGTAATTGACAAGCTGGCAGGCAAAGGCAACAGGGGCAGGATGCCAGGGTTAATTGCAGAAAAATGGTATCCTAAAAGTTCATTTAATGGCAGAAGTTATGATTTGCGTGTTGTAGTCCAGTATGGAAATGTGCGGCATATAGTAGTGCGCCAGTCGGACGGGCCTGTAACTAATCTGCATCTTAATAATAATGCAATGGATTTTAAAGAGTTAAACCTGCCAGGAAATATTGAAGAAGATATCTGTAAAACCTGTAAAAAGGCAGCGAGTGTTTTTAAAGGGTTAAATGTCTGCGGCATTGATGTAATGCTTGACAGGGGAAGCAGAAAACCACGTATTATCGAGATAAACGGGCAGGGTGATTTGATTTACCAGGATATATTTTCAGAAAATAAAATATACACAGAACAAGTAAACATGCTTTCTGGCAAAGCATAAGACATAAGGATATAGGAAGTGGGGAAGACATATGGTACAGAAAATAAATATGAATGAAATAGCAGGAAGCCATAATATTTTATTTGTCTGCATAGACTCGCTCCGTTTTGATGTAGCATATGAAGAGCAGGAAAACGGAGGCACACCTGTTTTAAACAGTTATGGCAGGTGGAGGAAGTGCCATGCCCCTGGGAATTTTACATATCCGTCACACCAGGCAATGTTTGCAGGGTTTCTTCCAATAGACTGTGAAATAAGCGAAATGAAGAAAAGGGAAACTTTGTTTTTTTCAGAGGATATTGGAATGGGAAGAAAAGCACCAGAGGGAGCTTTTTTATTTTCACGCCCTACATGGGTTGAAGAGCTTGCAGACATTGGATATAAGACATACTGCATAGGAGGGTTAAGCTTTTTTGATAAAAGGACTGCACTTGGCAACGTATTTCCGGCATTATTCCAGCATAGTTACTGGAACCCGTCATTTGGATGCAAGGTGCAGGACTCGGCAAAGAACCAGGTGGATTTTGCATTAAAGAATATATTGGGAAAAAGCAGCCCGGATGGTAAGATAATGATGTATATAAATATTTCTGCGCTGCACTATCCTAATTATTTTTATGCAGACTGTGGGAAGAAGGACAGCAAAGAGGCACACAGAATGGCACTCCGTTATGTTGACAGCCAGTTAGAAAGGCTTTTTAACGGGTTTGCAGGCATTGGTGATACGTTTGTTATATGCTGTTCTGACCATGGTACATGTTATGGTGAGGATGGCATATGGTATCATGGCATAAACCATCCTGTAATAAATACTGTACCATATAAACATTTTATTATTAAAGGGAATGCAGATAAACAGAACAGAAGTTTTATTCCAGCAAGCCAGGATATTGTAAATAGCAGTACAGAGGATAAATATATGGAAAGGACAGTAAATACAGAAAGTGTTCCAGGGAATAGTGGCACAGACGGGCAAAAGGACATAAAAGAACCATATGTACAGTATATGTACAGTTACCCGCATAAAACAGCTTACAGAAGCCTTGAGGGGATTAACCTGGCGGACTGGCTGCATTATCTGGAAGGCAGGGATAACAGCCTGTATTTACATATTCCGTTCTGCCAGTATAAATGTGGTTACTGCAACCTGTTTTCTATAGCAGGGGCAGAGAATAAACTATCTTTTATAGAAGATTATGTCTATACAATGGAGAGGCAGGCAGAACAGGTTTCGGGTGTAATGCCAGAGGGTGTTTCGTTTAACAGCCTGGATATTGGCGGTGGCACACCGCTGCTGCTTCCATCACATATACTGGAACATGTATTTGCAATTGCAGAAAAGTATTTTGGAATAAAATATGGTGAAATACCTGTAAATGTTGAAACTTCACCAAACCAGACCGAGAAAAGCAAGCTTGAAATTCTTAAGAAGAATGGTGTAACAAGAATAAGCATAGGCGTGCAGAGTTTTAACAGCCTGGAACTTAAAACGCTCCACCGTTTCCATTCGCCAGGGCGTGCCCTGGAAGCACTGGAGCTTATAAGGGAGACTGGTTTTCCATGCCTTAATATAGATATAATATATGGAATTCCAGGACAGACAAAAGAAACATTATTAAAATCACTTGCACAGGCTGTTTCATTTAAGCCAGAAGAAATGTTTGTATATCCACTGTATGTTAAAAATGGCACATACCTTTGCCAGAGAGGTGTAAAACCTTCCAAAGACACAATGGAACTTTATAAATGTGCAAGGGATTTCCTGGTTGCAAATGGTTATAAACAGCAGTCCATGAGACGTTTTGTCCAGGCAGCAGATACTTTAGCCAGTGATGGTATTTCACTTTGCGGGTTTGGCAATACACTTTCAGCCGGCTGTGGCGGAAGAAGTTATATAGGGGATTTACATTTCTGCAGTCCTTATACAACAGGCAATGCAGGGTGTACACAGCAGTTAAACAATTATATAAAACAAAGGGATTTCCTTAAAATAGAACATGGTTTTATACTTTCAGAGGATGAACAGAAAAGGCGTTATGCTGTAAAACATATTTTATTTGGCAGGGGGATATTAGAAGAAGAGTATAAGGAACATTTTAAAAGCAGTCCTGAAGAAGATTTTCCTTTTATTAAAGAATGGCAGGAAAAAGGGTATGCATATACTGGCGGCGGCTTTATCTCACTTACAGAAGAAGGGATTGCACTATCTGATTATTTAGGGCCGGAATTTATTTCTGGTGAAGTAAAAGCCAGAATGGATAACTGGAGGTCTTTTTAAATGGCACAGTATATACGCCAGTGGTATTACCGTGGAAGCCTGGACTCATGTAATTATTCATGTAATTACTGCCCGTTTTCTAAAAAGCACAAGTGTAGCAGGGAGGAACTTGCAGAAGATGAAAAGAGCCTTGCGGGATTTGTGGATAATGTTATTAAAAAGGCAGAAGAAAGTAAAAAGAAATGTGCAGTACAGATTGTGCCATATGGTGAAGCACTTATACATAAATATTACTGGAGGGAGCTTGCAAGGCTTACATGCCGCCCTTATATTGAAGCAGCAGGTGCGCAGACGAATTTATCTTTTGACGTAAACTGTATGGCAGGGGAGTTTATGGAGTATAATGGGGATTTTGGGAAATTAAGGCTGTGGTGTACATTCCATCCTCAGATGGTGGAAATGGACAGTTTTTTACAACAGTGCCAGAAGCTTTCCGGTTATGGAATTTTATACTGTGTGGGGACAGTAGGTGTCCCGGCACAGGCAGGCATTATAAAACGCCTGCGTGAAAAATTGCCAGCAGATGTATATTTATGGATTAATAAAATGGACGGTTTAAAGCGCAGGTATACAGAAGAAGAAACCAGGATATTTTCGGGGATAGATGAATATTTTGAAACAGGGCTTAAACATTATAAAGCAGATACAAGCAAATGCACAGACAGCCTTTTTACAGAGGCAGATGGTTCTGTGCGCCGCTGTAATACCTGCATTCCAGGCAAAGACGGCACAGCATGTACAAGAAAAGAATGTAGCTGTTATTTGTCTTATTGTAACCAGCAAGTTCCAGAACTGGTTTTTTTTAACCCTTATCCAGCTTTCCGCATACCAAATTACCCAGAGGCGGTTTTTTTTGATGTAGATGGTACACTTCTTGGCAGTGGTGACAGGATAATTACAGAAAACACAACGAAATGGCTTAAAAGGCTTTCGGCACATAGCAGGATATTCCTTGCAACCTCACTTCCATACAGGGATGCATTAAGAAAAACAGCACCAGCAGCAGATATAATATCAGGCGGTGTATTTGCACATGGCGGCATTTGTGTAACCAATAAAGGAACTGGTACTTTACATAAGAAAATATATCCTTTAAAATATAAAGAAACAGATGCATTAAAAGAAAATGCAGGCAGGTATGGCTATAATGTGCATATTTACAATGGCAGGACAGAAGGCAGTGCAGAAAAAGAAATATATAAAATTACTCTTTCACCACGTACAATTAATAAAATACCTGCTGCCACACAGGATAAAAGGGCAAGGAGTGCTGCTGTAAAGCTTGGGCTTCTGGATAAAGATGCAGGCGTAAATGTAATTATAGAAGATGGATGCATACAGTTAACCAGCACTATGGCAGGAAAAAGAGAAGGAATATTGCATATATGTAATATTATGGGGTATAAGCCAGAGGACATTGCAGTATTTGGAAATTCTGCAAGTGATGTCCCTATGTTAAAGGAGTTTGGTTTTTCCGTAGCAGTAAATGCAGGCAGGGAGGCCAGGCAGGCTGCAAATTATTGTATAAGGAGTGGATTGTTACATGCTTAGAAAAAAGAAGAAAAAAGATGACGAGAGAGATTATATGTATTTGCAGGCGCTCAAAAATAAAAAGATACCTTTGCTTGTACTTGACCCGCAGTGGCATGAACTTTTTCCTGAACACCGTAAAACAAGCGAAATTAAAAACTGCGAGAAAAGGTTAAATGAACTTATAAGGATGCAGGGGCAGACTGCTAATAATATCAAGGAATATGATAAGGCAAAAAAGGCAATTATGGATAATATTGTATCTAATATGACTGACGGGAGTGAACCTGACAGTTTCCTTAAAGTACGCAAACAGGAAAAGAACCAGAAACTTATGGCAAACCTTAATGACAAGATTAGTGAAGCCGAAGAAATACAGAAGGAAATACCTGCACAGATACAGCTTGCTAACAGGGAACTTCTTGTTGAGGCAATGAAAGTATGTTATAGCGAACTTACTTCTAATACAGAACAGATTGAAGAACTTGAAGCATGGATAGCTGAAGCCAGGAATACCCTTAAAGATAAAATACTTGAAAAACAGGATATGGAAATGCGCAATACACAGATGTATAAATATATGCACAACCTGTTAGGCGCACAGGTAGTAGAACTTTTTGACAGAAACCACCATGTATGGAAAGGGAATGTTGAAGAAAATAAAAATGGGGGAGCATAATGGTTGCCGGCATTGGTACTGATATAATTGAGAAAGAAAGAGTGCTTAAAGCAATAGAGAACAAGTCATTTTTAGATAAATATTTCACAGATGGGGAACGCAAGATTATAGAAGAGAAGAAAAGCAGGGCAGCAGGCAATTTTGCAGGAAAAGAGGCAGCTGCCAAGGCACTGGGTACTGGTTTTGCAGGTTTTCTGCCAGCAGATATTGAAATATTAAGAAAACCAGGCGGTGCACCATATGTGGTTTTGCATAATGGTGCAAAGGACAGGGCAGAAAGCCTTGGTATAAGTAATATACATATTTCATTAAGTGATACAAAAGATACTGCCATAGCTTATGTTGTGCTTGAATATTAAGCATATGGAAGGTTTTAGCAGCATTGGAAGAGGGTGTAATTTTGGAATATATTTTAAAGGCAGCAGAAGCTGCGGAAATTGACAGGATATCAATATATGAAACAGGCATACCATCTGCTGTCCTTATGGAAAAGGCAGCAATGTCTGTTGCACGCCATATACAGGATATATGCAGTACCATTTATAACAATATACTTCCAGTAAATATAAAGGTGCTTGCTATCTGCGGCATGGGCAATAATGGCGGTGATGGTATTGCATGTGCAAGGATGCTTAAAGAGGCTGGTTTTAATGCCAGCATATTTCTTGCAGGGGATAAGGATAAAGCAACAGAAGAAACAAAAAGGCAAATTGGCATAGCCAGGAACCTTGATGTGCCATTTATCACAAAGCCAGAAGATAATGAATATAATATTATTATAGATGCATTATTTGGAACAGGGCTGTCAAGGGATATCGGAGGCATTTATACAGAATGGGTGGACTGGATTAACCGCCAGCCTTCAGAGGTGATAGCTGTTGATATACCTTCAGGCATAAATGCAGATAATGGGCAGATACATGGGTGTGCTGTCAAGGCAAGCCATACAGTAACATTTGGCAGCAATAAACGTGGTACAGTATTATTTCCAGGTGCGGCATATAGTGGAAGGGTTGTTGTGGCGGATATAGGTTTTCCAGGAAAAGCGGTACATAAAGCAGCACCAGAAGCTTATACATATAAAAAAGAAGATTTGCCACGCCTTATGCCAGAAAGGCGTATGCGCTCTAACAAGGGCAGCTTTGGCAAAGTACTTATAATTGCAGGCTCTGCGGGTATGAGCGGTGCATGTATACTTGCGGCAAAGGCAGCAGCAAGGACAGGATGCGGCATTGTAAAAATTGCAACTGCGCCACAGAATACAGATATAATAAAAACCTGCCTGCCAGAAGCGATAACAGGCACATATGCAGACGGGATAACTGGAAGCCTGGAATGGGCAGATGTAATTGCCATAGGGCCAGGGCTTGGCACGGACGGGACTGCAAAAAAACTGGTGGAAGAAGTATTAAAAGTCCAGGACAAACCAGTGGTAATGGATGCAGATGCATTAAACCTGCTTCCGAAGCTTGTGCCAGAAGGAACAGGAATAGACAGGTATAACCTGTCATGTAATTTTGTAATTACACCACATATAAAAGAAATGTCAAGGCTTTCAGGTGCAGAAGTTAATGAAATCCAGGAAGATATTATAAATTATGCTTCATGCCATAAATGTGGCTGTACAGTTGTACTAAAGGATGCAAGGACAGTTGTGTCAGATGGCAGCAGGATTTATATAAATACAACAGGGAATAATGCGCTCTCCACGGCAGGCTCAGGTGATGTATTATGTGGTATTATAACAGGCATGCTTGCACAGGGAATGGAGCTTATGGAAGCGGCAAGCCTTGCTGTACTTGTACATGGCATTACAGCAGATGTATATGCAGAGAAGAAAAACAAGTATTCAATGCTGGCATCTGATATTATAGAGGAACTGCAGTTTGTGCTGCCATAAAAAGCGGCAGGTTAAAAAGGGATAATAAAATGGAAACAGGCAGGAATATAAAACAATATTACAGGGTACAGGCGGATATTAACCTTGATGCAATTTACCAGAATGTTGTCAATGCAAAGAAACTTTTAAGGCCTGGCACAAAGATAATGGCTGTAGTTAAGGCTGACGGCTACGGGCATGGTGCTGTAGAAACAGCAGGCGTGCTTGACAGCATAGTTGATGCATATGGTGTTGCAATACTTGAAGAGGGCATTGAGTTAAGACAGGCAGGATTTACAAAGCCAGTATTAATACTTGGCTTTACACCAGAACAGCAGTATGCGGCAATGATAGAATATAATATAACAGCAACAGTATTCCAGTATGATATGGCACAGAAAATGTCCAGTGCAGCATTAAAAGCTGGCAAAAAGGCACATATACATATTGCACTTGATACAGGAATGGGGCGTATAGGCTTTAAACAGGATGATAAAAGCCTTGAAATAATTAAACAGATTGCAGGGCTTAAAGGAATTTCAGTGGATGGCTGTTTTACACATTTTGCGAGGATGGATGAGAAAGATAAAACAAAAGCAAAATTACAGTTTGAACGTTACCTGTCATTTGTAAAGCGTATTGAAGATGCCGGGATAGAACTGCCAGTAAAACATGTTTCAAACAGCGCTGGTATTATAGAAATGCAGGAAACCAACCTTGACATGGTGCGTGATGGCATATCTGTATATGGGATGTACCCATCAGATGAGGTCTGCAAAGACCGTTTAGAACTTGTACCAGCAATGGAGATTAAGGCATATGTTTCTTTTGTAAAAACACTTGATGCAGGTTCTGAAATAGGCTATGGCGGGACATTTACAACAACGAGGGAAACAAGGGTTGCAACAATACCCGTTGGCTATGCGGACGGATATCCAAGGGCGCTGTCAGGCAAGGGACATGTCCTTATACATGGAAAACGTGCCCGGATACTTGGCAGGGTATGCATGGACCAGTTTATGGTAGATGTAACAGATATAGACAATGTAAAAGAGGGGGATGTTGCTACATTAGCAGGACATGACGGCAATGCTTATATCTCCATAGAAGAAATATCAGAAATGGCATATTCATTTAATTATGAATTTGTATGTGATATAGGAAAGAGAGTTCCAAGGGTTTATTACAAAAATGGAAAGGCAGTTGGTACAAAGGACTGTTATCCACAATATTAAAAAGGTTAAAACCAGATAAAAATATAAACGTTTACGAATACTTATCTTAAAATATGGAAAAGATAGGAAGGAGAAGATTAAAAATACATATTATAGACCGTAAAAAGCGGTTTGCTTCTCAAAAACATTGAATTGGAGCGTGGACGTTTTGAATATTAGACGTGGAGATATATTTTTTGCTGATTTACGGCCGGTAGTAGGCTCTGAACAGGGAGGCATCCGTCCAGTATTAGTTATACAGAATGATATGGGCAACAGGCACAGCCCGACAGTAATATGTGCTGCTATTACATCAAAAATGAATAAAGCAAAACTTCCTACACATGTTGCACTGGAAGTTAAGAAGTATGATATTATTAAGGACTCTGTAATTCTGCTTGAACAGATAAGAACTATTGATAAATCACGCCTGCGTGAAAAAGTATGCCATCTGGACGATGAAATCCTGTCAAGGATAGACAAGGCGCTGTGTGTAAGCCTTGCACTTGAAAACGGATGCGGAAGTACAGAGATATTCCATAAAGGGGCAGCTACAAAGGAAACAGCAGGGAAAGAGATTGCCAGGTAATTATGAAGATAACAATATTAGCAACAGGAAAGATAAAAGAAAAGTATTTTGAGGGTGCATTACAGGAGTATAAAAAAAGGCTTGGGAGATATTGTAAATTTGAAATAACAGAGGTGGCTGATGAGAAAACACCTGATAATGCCAGTCCCGCGGAAGAAGACATGATACGTGCAAAAGAAGGGGAAAGGCTTAAAAAATACATAAAAAGCGGTGCTTATGTGATTGCCCTTGCAATTAATGGCAGGCAGGTGTCATCAGAAGAATTTGCAGATAAAATTAACAAACTTGGAATAAATGGTACAAGCCATATTATTTTTATAATAGGAGGTTCAATAGGGCTGGATAATAAAATACTTGAAATGGCTGATGAGAGGCTGAGCTTTTCAAAGATGACATTCCCACACCAGCTAATGAGGGTAATATTGTCAGAACAGATATACAGGTCATACAGGATAATCAATAAAGAGCCATACCATAAGTAAAGCAATATGCTGTAAATAAAAATACATTTATCATTTTATAGATAGACAGGTTTTTAGGAATGAAATGGAATATGTATAATGAAATTGAAAGATGGCTGGTATTTTTAAGGAAAGGGGAATTATTAAAATGCCTGGTAACCAGAAGATAGAAAGACATACTGAAAATCTGGCAGAAAAGGAAATGAAGATATCTGGATATGGAGAAAATGTATTTGGATATGTATATGTACAGGGAGAAACAACTCCTGTTTCTGCAATAAATAATGCATTAAAAGCAGCAGGTGGCAAGCCAAAGGAATGTGTTCTTGATGATTATTCAAAAGGTGGAAATGGAAAGGCGGCTCCTGAATATATAATTACATTAAAAAAAGATTTGAATACTATCATTGTAGTTGAATGTAAAAATTCAGTTAAAAAACATGAAAGTCCTGGTTTTTCCAGACCAAAAGATTTTGCTGCTGATGGTGTATTGTATTATGCAAAATATCTTAAAAACTCATTTAATGTAATTGCAGTTGCTATAAGTGGTACAGATAAAACATCATTAAAAGTTAATGCATATTACTGGGTCCAGAACCAGGATAAATATACCGAACTTGTAAAATCAAGAGATATTATACTTGAACCAGAAAATTACCTGAAATTAGTTTATGGTGAAAAAGTGCAGAAAGCTTACAGCCTGGAGGAAATAAGCCAGACTGCAATAAGTATGCATGATTCATTAAGAATTAATAAAATGACAGAAAAACTGAAACCTCTTTTTGTTGCAGGTATTCTTATTGCGTTGCAAGATGATAGTTTTTGTAATGACTATGATAAATTTACCAGTTTTTCATCATTGTTAAGTTCGTGTTGTGCAGCAATAGAAAATGTTTTAAATGGAGGGGAAATTGAGGAAAAGAAGATAAAAGAGATTAAAGGTAAGTTTAAAGAGATTAGCGGGGTTATAAAATTACGGGAAACACCTTTAAACCAGGACAATTCTTTGAGATGGTATATAAACCAGCTTGAAATGAAAATAAAGCCAATGATGGATTATGTAGGTAATACTATAGATGCACTAGGGGTGTTTTACCATGAATTTATAAGTTACTCTTCAGGTGATGGCAATTCACTCGGAATTGTACTTACACCACCACATCTTACAGAATTTATGGCTGAGTTAATAAATATTGATAAAAATTCAAAGGTTATTGATATTTGCTGTGGTTCAGGCACTTTCCTTGTAACTGCTATGGGAACAATGTTTAAACAGGCCTCTGCACCAGATGAAATAGAATATATCCGGAAAAATAATTTATATGGAATAGAGCAGGATTCAGATATACATACATTAGCATTAGCTAATATGATTATTAGAAAAGATGGAAAATCGAATATTGTACATGGGGATTGTTTTAATAAGGATACAATTGCAAAATTTAGTAATTTAAAGGATACAAATAACCAGCCGGTTATATTAAATAAAGGATTGCTAAATCCGCCATATTCACAAAAAGACCACTGTGAACTTGAATTTGTAGAACAAGAATTAAGCCTGCTATGCCAGGGAGGCCTGCTTGCAGTTGTATGTCCTATGTCATGTGCTATTGGCACGAAGTTTAAGGATGTAAGGGAAAGGCTTATGAAAAATAATACATTAAAAGCAGTATTCTCTATGCCAGATGAAATTTTTAATGGCAATGGCGCATCTACAAATGTTTGTGTAATGGTATGGGAATCAGGATATAAGCATAATCCTGAAATATCTACATTTTTTGGATATTATAAGGATGATGGCTTTGTAAAGAGAAAGAAACTTGGAAGAGTAGATGTATATGGAAAATGGAAAGAAATAAAAAAAGAATGGTTAAGGCTTTACAGGGAGAAAGAGGTCAAAGATGGTATTTCAGCTAAACATTGTGTTACACATAAGGATGAGTGGCTTTGCGAAGCATATATGAAGACAGATTATTCAAAACTTACAGAAGAAGATTTCCAGAAGACCATAAATGATTACCTTGCATATCTTATTAAGGAGGGTAACGTTTATGAAACTTAATATAAAAGACTGGAAAGAATTTAAAATGGAATTACTGTTTGATATTCATGCTGGAAGGTATCATTATAAAAATGAATACTCAAGTGGTAATACCCCTTATGTTTCGGCTTCTAATATTAATAATGCAATTAGTGAATATATTGATTTAGAACCAGATTTTAATGGAAATTGTATTGTCACTGGAAAAGTGGGATGTACAGCATTTTATCAGCCAAAAGATTTTTGTGCAACAAGTGATGTCAATATATTTGTACCTAAATTTAAACTAAACCAATATATTGGATTATTTATAGTTGCTGTTTTAAATAAAAGTGAAAATTATAAGTGGGGATATGGAAGACAGTGCCGGGTTAAGAATAGCAAAAATATTAAAATTAAGTTGCCAGTTTGTTACGAAACCAGTAATGATGGAAAGAAAACCCTCAAATTAGATACTGAATGTACATATTCAAGTGATGGGTATATTCCAGATTTCGTATTTATGGAAAGGTACATAAAATCATTACACAGTAAACCTGTAACTACAAATGTGAATAAAAATAGTAGTTTGTTACAAATAAATACAGGTGGGTGGCATGAATTTATTTTAAGTGATATATTTGATATAAAAAAGGGCAAGAGACTTACTAAAGCAGACCAGACAGATGGAAAAACACCTTATATCGGAGCAACAGATTCTAATAACGGACTTGCAAATTATATAGGACAACAGCCATTACATGATGGAAATACAATTACATTAAGTTATAATGGCTCTGTAGGGGAAGCATTTTACCAGCCAGTCCCGTTTTGGGCAACAGATGATGTCAATGTGTTATATTTTAGAAAAGAAAATGGCGTAGAATTTAATAAATATATTGCACTTTTTATATGTACAATATTAAAAAAGGAAAAATACAGATATTCTTATGGAAGGAAATGGACTTTAGAAAATATGAAAAGTTCTATAATCAGATTACCTTCTGTTTTAAAAAATGATGAATTTTTTCCAGACTTTGAATATATGGAAAAATATATAAAGCAGTTATATTATAGTGACAGGATACTATAATAACTTAGTATAAGGTGGTGACAGAAATGGACATTCTTGAATATTTAAAAAAGCGCCAGAGTGAACTTGAATATAAGAGCCATCCAATGTCAGACAAGGATGAGGGGTTTAAATATTTGTACTGTTATGGGCTCGGTGTTATGGCAGTTGGTAATTTAAAGGCGGTCACGGAACTACAGCCTTCTTTTGAGGCGGTACTTGACAGTATCTATATACAGCAGAAGAACAGAAACCAGATTATTGTTGATATTAATAATTATTTTGATTTCAGGATTGCGGAGTTTTTTAAAAGGATTAACAGCAAGGAAGTACAGTATTGTTTTATGGCTGATATTTATAAATTATACAGGCTTGCTTTGTGGTCACAGGATTATTGCAGGGGCATATTAAGCAACTACTTAAAGGTTTTCAGGTTTTCAGATGCAGAGTGTAACTTTTTTGAGAAATTTAACAAGGCAGCACAGGAGAAAGATACCAGTGCTGCAGTTACATATTATAAGGAATTTAAAAGTGAGGGCTATGATATAAGTTACCAGACCCTTGTATACTTTTTTCCAGAGTTTGAAATGGAAGAACATTATAATGATATAACTATAAAACCAGGAAAGACAGTGGTTTTTGACAAACCTGTTATAATTGATGGTGATATTACAGTAGAGCGCGGGGGTTCACTGCTTATAAATGGTGCTTTTGTAAATATGAAAGGTTCTGTCAGCACAGTTGGCGGAAGGATACGCCTTAATGGTGCAAGAATAAGGGTAGAAGAGTGTGGGAGCAGTTTCTGGATGGATTTTAAGGAAACGGCAGTTGTGAATATAGAAAATTCATTTATAGACTGCAGCAAGGAATGTGGTTTTCTGCGCCAGGAAGCAGGAAGGCTTATTATTAGCGGAAGTGAGATAAAAAGGACAGCAGAAGAGAGGGCAGTAAGTTTTAATGGTCTTTCTTCACTTATAGAAAATACAAGTTTCTTTAATAATGTTTCAGGTGCAGTCGGAATATATGGTTCTGCTAAAATGGTTATGAACCAGTGCAGCTTTAATGATGGAAGTGCAGGCTATGGCGGTGCAGTTTATTCTGAGTCAATTGGAAATGTTAAGATTGAAAGATGTATTTTTAACAGGTGCAAGGCAGATTACCTTGGTGCTGCTGTATATTTTAAATACCAGAAATTCGGGCAGTATGTACGCGGATGTGAATGTAATGCCTGTGAACCGCGGAATTCAAGTATATTTAATGTATATGAAGATGATATAGAGCTTAAGGTGCGTTAAGGAGGGGTGGCAATGATTTTAGATACACTTACTAAGTTTAATATGAGACGCAAACTCTGGATGACACCAGAACATCCTTTAAGTACGAAGCCAAGGGATTTTAAGGTTATGTACAGTGCTGCCCTTATCCTCCAGGCCCAGGTTGTAAAGAAATCAGGGATGCTTAATAATTATGAACTTGAACGCCTTGTCAAAGCAGGATTTAAAATGGGTTCAACTGACTTTGCCTGGGCACTCCGCACATCAGGGGACAATGCGGCAGTTGTGGATTACCTGCTTGATAATTTAAAGACAGACAGGGAACGTTCATTTTTTATAATGGATTTGGTGAATGTTTCAATAAATGACGGGGATATAGGAGAAGACAGCAGGAAGTCTATAGAACTTTTTGCGAAAATGTTTGGTGTGCCATCAGAAAGAACAAGCCTGCTGCAAAGGTTTATTGAATATGCATATGGGGAGGACATACGGGAGTGCCAGAGGTTTGCAGCACTGATAGAAGAGAGAGTCCCTGGCATTGGGATTACAGATTTAAAATACTATATAATGCAGATTACTGAAACTACTGATTTTACGCAGAAAATACTTGATGAAAAAAAGAATTTCAGGCTTATTGACAGATGCAATATTTATGAAGATATTGTGTTAAGTGAGGGAATGACACTTGTAATAGATAATGCTGTTGTAAGGATATTTGGCAATATACTGCTGGATGGCGGGCATCTTGTTATTAATAATTCTAAAATAATACGTAAATCAGACAGCCACAGGGCATGTATAAACCTGCGGGCAAGGGGCAGCAGTGCAGAACTTTATTCTGCCCAGGCTGACTGCCGGAATTATGGCATGTTTATAAGGGCAGAAGAAGGAACTGTTATTATAGAAAATTCAAATATTTACCATACTTCAAGGGGTGCAGCAGTACGTTTCTGGGGAAAGGAGCTGGTAGTAAAAGGAACAGGGTTTTATGAGTGTTATTCTCCAGAGGACGGAGGTGCAGTTATGGCAAGAGGCGGGAAAGCCGTTATAGAGGACTGCCATTTCCATGACTGTGAGGCAAAACGGGGTGGTGCAATATATGGCACAAATGGAACTGTTATATCAGGATGCCGTTTTACAAGGTGCAATGTAGCAGAATATGGGGCGGCAGTATATTATTCAGGTTCACTTGATGGAAAATCTTCAGGGCTTGGATATTCGGACTGCCATCCGTCAGGTGCTGAAATTGTACAGCATCTCACTTCGCAGAGAGAGGTTATAATAAAAGGTGAGTACCATATAGGTGTATCTACTATAATTGACTGCCCTGTATCAGTAGGGCTTGGTGGCAGACTTGTAATTGAAAATGCTAATATATACCTTAATTACCCGCTGCGTTGTTCAGGAAGCCTTATAATTAATAATGTAAGGATTGTATCTAACCATCTTGAAGACGGTGACATGATATACCTGGATAATGCCAAAGAATGCAGTATACACCATTGTGAGCTTGACGGCATGTTAAAAACTGGCGGTGTTAATTTATTAAACACACGTATAAGCATTACTAAATCACTTTTCCGCAATATGGAAGGAGGCAGGGCGGTCTATAACGCGTACCAGCCTGAGATATCAGACTGTATATTTAATTTCTGCCAGAAAGGTGCAATCTACAGCCAGGGCGGCAATATAGAAAGGTGCGTGTTTATAAACTGCCGGGCAAAAAGTGGGGCTGGTGTACAGATGTACGGAAGGAAAGGTACTATAAAGAACTGTATATTCAGGAGATGTGTGTCAGAATACAGCGGCGGGGCTGTCGACAGGGTGGCAGGCATGAGGGTTGAAAAATGTACATACGAAGACTGTAAACCAGACAATATTTCGTAAGACATAATTATTTTTTACTGGTATGTGGTGGATTGGTGGACGGACGCAGGGTTTCCATGTCCAGCTAAATATTATTACATAACAGGAAAGTATGTCGGAGACATGGCTTTTGCACGCATTCCGCTACGTTAGCCCACGCAGCGGCACATAAAGCCCATATATCCCCAAAAAACCTCCTGGGATATATGGGCTTAAATGCCGGCGGTGCTAAAGTGCCCCTGTCATGTAATAATATTTAGCTGGAACACTGGAAACCTGCTGTTCCCTGGCAAAGCCACCAGAATATAATTAGTATAACTGGAAATTATGGTGTGGGGTAAGATGATTTAGACGTACGATAGTCTGTGGTATCGTATTTTTTTATGTTAATACCTATGCAATTGACACTTGCATAATGTAATACGTAACTAGCAGAATAACATCCTTCTCCTGCTCTGGCACGTAAAACCGTCCGTCATTCTATTTATTCCCCGTCTTCGTCCCTGTCTTCCTGCTGGTTTTCCTCATTATTTTCTTCCCTTGGAAGCAGGTGGAGTTTAACCTTTTCTATACGGGTTTTAGATGATTCAATTACAGTATACCTGGCATATTCGTCTTCTGCCGATTCCCCTGCATCTGGAAAATGTCCAAGCAGGTTTATTATATGGCCGGCTATTGAATCATAGTCTTCGGATTGTATTTTTATTCCAAGTGCCTCATCAATGTCATCAAGTTTTGCAATTCCAAGCAGGATATAGTTTTCATCATCAATCTTTGTAATCTCGTCTTCTTCATTAAAATCATATTCATCCCGGATATCACCAACTATTTCCTCAATTAAATCTTCCATAGTAAGTATACCAGAGGTTGAACCATATTCATCAAGGACTATTGCCATTGTTATAGAATTCTTTTTCATTTCAAAAAACAGTTCAGATATTTTCTTATATTCATAAGTAAAATAAGCTTCCCTCATTACATTATTGATATGGAATTCTTCTTTAGCACCATGATAGAAAAATACATCTTTAAGGTTCACTATTCCAAGTATATTGTCGCGGCTGTCGTCAAATACTGGCATTCGTGAATATTTTTCTTTGGAATAACATTCTATAAGCTCATCATATGACAAACCTACACTTGCAAATTCCACATCCATTTTAGGCACCATTACATCTTTTGCAAGAGAGTCACCAAAATCTACAACATTGGTAATCATTTTTCTCTCTACTGTTTCAATTACGCCTTCTTCGTGGCTTAAATCAAGTATTGTACGAAGTTCATTTTCAGTAATTGCTGGACGTTCCTGGCCATTTGTCTGGAAAATACCCATAAGAGCTTTAGAAAGCTTGTCAAACAGGAAAGAAAGCGGATAGAGCAGGCTGGTAAGTGTGTATACAGGTTTTGCATATGCAAGTGCCATTTTCTCGCTGTTCATAGATGCAAATGATTTAGGCACTATCTCACCAAATATAATTACAAGAATAGTAAGTATACCGGTGGCAAGCCCTGTAACTGCGCTTTCCATTGTTGTTAAACCAGCTTTCTTTGCCAGTCCTATGGCAAACGAGGTTGTCAGTGAGGATGCAGAAAGGTTCACTATGTTATTGCCTATAAGTATTGTGCTTAAAAGCTTTGTAGGGTTTTCAACAAGCTTAAGTACAAGAGCGGCATTTTTAGTGCCTTCATCCGCCATAGACTTTATGCGCATTTTACTAACAGTTGTAAGACATGTCTCTGCTGATGAAAAAAATGCAGAGAGCAGCAGAAGGATAAGTAATATTGCTATCCTCGACGCGTCACTAGAATCCAAATAATCACTCCATTCAAATAAATCTATTGTTTATGTACGACAATAAATATTTTAATGGTGAAACCGGAAATTGTCAAGCCTGCCATTACAGGAAAGGAAAAATTTAAGGGATATTTTATATATATAATAATTGTTATAATGGATATATGTATGGCATAGCTAATGTCACAAAATATACCTTAAAAAGTGCATACTGTACCAGATATATAAACTTTTTTGAAATTTTTTGCTATAATTATTAAATAATAATTATAGCAATATTTTCTACTATTATAGAAAGCAGGTGATGTAATGTTAGGAGGTTCTGTATTTATAGCATTAACCAGGTTTGTAATAAGTGTTGCGGGTGTAATTATATTTTATGTGCTGATAAGTACACCACGTTTTGACACAAAGAGGACAGTATTATTTTACTCATGTTTTTCAGTTGCTGTTTCATTAATGCTTTGTATCTGGTATATTAAAGACTGGGATAACTGTATAAGGATGGGACCGTTTACTGCATATATATGTTTTGTGGTATTTGCTATATTTATGAGCAGTGGTTCGCTGTTTTTATCTGTATATAAACTGGCGCTTGATTTTTACCTGCTTGCACTATTTTTAATTGGCTCTATAGAAATTTCAGTTATTTTCTTTAACAGAAATATATGGGCAGATATAATTTCACGTATTATTTTAATTATAATTATGTCATACTTTATTAACAAATATTTGAAAGTACCTGTTAAAGAGTTTAGTATTTATGTGGAAGAAGAACTTGACTGGTTTAGTGCAGCAGTTATGATAATGAGCCTGGTATTTGGCATAGGCTATATCTTAAATCCAGGTCTTGAGCATACACCATTCAGGATTTTCCAGATTGGAATGAACCTTTTTCTGACTGGGATTCTCCAGATACTTATGTACAGGCTGTACCTGCATATTGGAAAGGAGCAGGAGTACCAGAGGGAAAACCAGCTTATGCAGATGAACCACAGGCTGTTAGAGAGACAGATGGAGATTTTAGACGAGTCCGTTGCATCAAGCAGAAGGATATGCCATGATATAAGGCATCATAACACAGTTATTGCAGAATTTGCACAAAGAGGCCAGTATACAGAACTGTTACAATATCTTAAAGAATATGAGAAGATAACTAATATTGGGGTAAATAAATTTATCTGTGCTAATACAGCAGTTAATAACATTCTTTCTGCATATACAAGAAAAGCAGAAAAAGAAAATATAAATGTTACAATGGATGTAGAACTGGAACGTAAGTTCCCTGTACCCAATATTGACCTTGTAACAATATTATCAAATGCTTATGAAAATGCAATTTATGGCTGCATGGAGGTTTTAAAGTATGAAGAAAAAGAATGTTTTATTAATATATTTATAAAAAGAAAAAGAAATAAACTTGTTATCTGCTGCAGCAATACATGCCGGGCAGAAACAGAAATTATGCATGGACAGCCAAAACCTGAATTTACAGGGGGAATTGGTGTATCAAGTATAGTTAAAACAGCAGAAAAGTATGGCGGTGAATATGATTTTAAAAATAATAATGGGATTTTTGTATTCCGTCTTATAATGAATATACCACAATAACTATTCCAGAAGTTAGGAAAATATGGCAAAGGAGTGCAGAAATGTATCTGATAGCGCTTTGTGATGATGAGGCAGATGCAATCCAGAAGACAGAAGATATGCTTGGAAATTACCAGAGAGAACACAAGTGGCTGGATTTTGCAATAGAACGTTTTGAAAATGCGGATATGCTTCTTAATAAGGCAAAAGAAGAAAATTATATGCCTGACTTAATATTAATGGATATTTATATGCCAGATAAGCTTGGCACGGAAGTTGCCAAAGAATTACGCAGTATGGGAAATGAAAGCAGGATTATTTTTCTTACTGCATCCAGGGAACATGCACTTGATGCTTTTGGGGTAGGTGCAGTACAGTATCTTGTAAAACCAGTGCATGAAGAAGATTTATACAGGGTGCTTGACATGCTTTTAAAAGATATAACAGAGGAGCGCAACAAGTATATTCTTATAAAAACAGATGGCAGGATACAACGTGTATATGTAAACAGTATTGTGTATTGTGAAGCACAGAGAAAGACACAGTACCTGTATATTGAGGGTGGAACAAAATATACATTACATCTGACTATGGCAGAAATCTATGGAATGTTGTCCAGCTACCAGGAGTTTGTGAGGACAGGGGCGGCTTATATTGTAAACCTGGAATATATAGACAGCCTGAATTCACAGTATATAAGTCTTGTCACAGGAAAGAAAATATATCTGCCAAGAGGCGCTTATAAAGGCTTAAAGGAGCAGTATTTCAGATATTATTGTGGGGGGGGGCAGGACATAACTGGTAAATGACATTACAAACCAGTAAAGTAAACCACTTCACATACAGATACATACAGACATAAATTTACAAAGGCTTTTACTGAAAGGAGCAATGACAAATGGATAAACAGAAAAAAACTTATGGGAAGGCTATGTGTGAGGAAATACAAAGTACATTATACATCACAGATGAAAAAGAAGACAATGGTTTAAGTGTCATTCTTATTAATGATATTATAGATGCCAGGAAAAGGGAAGGGATTACACAGAGGCAGATTGAGAGCATGAGTGGTGTAAAACAGCCTATTATATCAAGAATGGAAAGAGGCACAACAGACCCTAAGCTGTCTACAGTCCTGAAGATATTAAGTTCGTTAGGGAAAACATTGCAGATAGTTCCATTACAGGAAGTAGAAAAATAAATCAAAGTTAAATGTGGGAGATACTGTATGCTGGTTTTTAGAAGAACCAGCATTTTTAATGCTTTACACTTAAATTTAGTTTTGATATAATACTATATAATGATATTACGGATTGATACATTGATGAAAATATAAAAAGAGTTTATGCCAGTGCTGCGGCTATAAACTTTAAATACATAAAAAGGCAGCGCAGAAAAGGGGTTATTATTATGAATATAAATGGAATTACTAATAATACAAATATACCAGAAACCATGCCACGTACCGTTGCGCAGGCTGAAGACAGGGGATATGACAAGGCTTCAATAAAGCAGATGGCACGTTCAGGAAAGATAGAATGTGAAACATGTGCAAACAGGAAATACAAAGACGGCTCTGATGAGATGGTTTCTTTCAAGTCACCAGCACATATTTCACCACAGTCTGCTGCTTCGGCTGTCAGGTCACATGAGCAGGAGCATGTAAGCAATGCATATAAAAAAGCGGCTAATAACAATGGCAAGGTTATGCAGGCAAGTGTAAGGATTAAAACTTCCATATGCCCTGAATGTGGCAGAAGCTATGTTTCAGGCGGGGAAACAACAACGCAGATAAAGTATAATGAAGAAAACCCATATGGAAAGAGTTTTAAAAGTGCTGATGCGGCAGGAGTTATAGGAAGTAACTTTGATTTAAAAAACGAATAAAATGGATTAAAAATGATTGACAAATTAATTCCTAATTGATATAATTGGAAAAGTGCTGATTATGGAAGTAACTAGGAGGTGGAATATAGAATGTCAATTTGTCCAAAGAATAAATCTTCAAAGTCACGCAGGGACAAGAGAAGAGCAAACTGGAAAATGACTGTACCAAATTTAGTAAGGTGCAGCAAATGTGGGTCTTTAATGATATCACACAGAGTATGTAAGTCATGTGGTTCATATAATAAAAAAGAAATTCTTGCCAGCGCTGAGTAAGCGGTAAGCTTCGTAAAACTTGAAGTTTGTAGAAGCTTTTTGGCCTGGATTGAAATTTTAATATGGCACAAGAGTCAATATGTCTATGGGATTAGGTGTATTGGCTTTTTTGTTTTTCTAAAGGAGGGATATTGCTATTGAAGAAAATACCAGGATGGAGTTTTTCTGGAGATAGAGGAGGCAATAAATAAGCATAGGGGATTGTTTACAATATATACCCTGAAAAGTGCAATCTATTTCCCTGATATTGAAAAAAACACAGTTTATGATACATTTAAATTATAATAAACAGGCTGTAATGCCTGCTGTTTTACAGTAGTTTTATTATAAGGAGGAAATGGAAAATGTACACAATAGTGTTATGTGATGATGAACCTGCTGAGCTTGACAAAGTTGAGAAACTATTATCCATCTATTATGAAAAGGAACAAAATGCCAGATACCAGATAAGGAAATTTAGAAGCACATATGAACTGTTGTACAATTTCAGGAAAAAAGAGTATGTACCAGACCTTCTGCTGCTTGATATTTATATGCCAGGGATGACAGGAGTTGAGCTTGCAGAGGAACTGCGGCGTGATGGCTGTGATGTACCAGTTATATTTATTACGGCATCAAAAGAACATGCACTGGATGCTTATGGTATAGATGCTATACAGTACCTTGTTAAACCTTTTGAAAAGGAAAGGTTTTTCCATGCAATGGATATCGCATGGAAAAGGACATGCGTTAAACAGGAGGAAGAGATTATTATAAAGCTTGTAAGCGGAATACATAAACTGCATTCGGATGATATTATTTATTGTGAAACACAAAGAAATTACCAGATATTATTTCAGAAATCAGATGAATATAAAGTGCGTATGAGCAGTGGTGAGCTGTATGGTATGTTATGCAAGTTCCAACAGTTTGAAAAGTGTGGACGCTCATATATTTTAAACATGAACCATATTATACATATAAACAAAGAAGAAATACATATGGATAATGGAAATAAGGTTTACATACCAAGAAACAGGGCAGCAGAATTTTCTAAAATATATTTTGATTATTATTTCAGGGAGTGTGGACAGGGGCGTCCAGATAATAGTAATAATGCTGCTTTGTAACACCAATAGTCTGTAATGGACTTTATGGTTAAAAAGAGTGGATTTCAAGAATTTCCTCATTAAATACAGGAATCAGATTTCCATAAAACACATGCACTGCATCGCAGCAACTGCCTTATTATCATGCTGTACATCTGTAAGCTTCATACTAAAAGGAATTCCCCTTTCCTGGACAGAACGTTTTAAGAAAATACGGATTGCCGCAGGAAGGTCCATTCCCAGTTCCTCATATATAGTTGTTACATCTTTAGTAAATACAATTGAATGTTTTTATACTTCTATTGTATGATAATAATATATATTTTTTAAGCATTATATGAAATTTTTTCAAATTTATATAAAAATTGATGGAAACATTTTTTGCATATTTTTTCTTGGATGAATATTCTTATGAGCAAACAACTAAAGTAACAAAAGTGATTTAATATATTTATAAAATCAGCTTTGTAAGACCCTGTTTATTGTATTAAGCAGCTTCTTTGTATCTGGTGGTTTTAATATATAATCAGCAGGATTTAACTGCAATATGGAATAAATAATTTTTTTATCTGATATGCCTGTTAAAAATATTACTGGTATGTCTTTTATATTTTCGTCTTTTTTAATCATTTCAAAAACGGTTTTTCCGCTCATTACAGGCATTTCATAGTCTAAAAGGATTAAATCAGGCTTTTCTGTGACAATAGTGTCCAATGCCTGCTGCCCTGACATTGCAGCTATAACATCATATTCCTGCTCTAACAGGCTTTTAATACTTCTTAAAACCAAAGGGGAATCATCTACAATTAAAATCTTTTTTTTGCCAGTGCTGCTGGTGGTGTCTGTGGAATTTTTATTTACATCTTTTTTAAGCATATGCTGGCATTTTGCAAGAAGTGAATTTTTACCAGCAGGAAGGAATAATTTATCATATTTTTCTCCTTGGAAACAATCCATACATTCTTTCCATCCATCTGCTGTTGTAACTGCAAGGACTGGCAGTTCCTGGTGGGTTTCCATTAACCATCCGATAATACCAGTATCGCCGTTTCCTGCATTGCAGATTATAACAAGGTCTGGCTTTACAGTTTCCATAATTGCTTTTATATCTTCCGGGTGCTTAGAACATAATTGTATACTGTAGCTTCCAGACAGGTTTTTGTTAATACTGCTTGTATCTTCATCACGTTTGCCAATTAAGAGTATTTTATCCATTGTTCCCCTCCATATTATTGATTTCTTCTTTATATTGCCTTATTACTTTAAGTTTTATCTGTATCAATATTATTTTCAACAGTATGCAGACTACCAGGTGTTTGTAAAATATTAACAGGAAATGCAAAATTTTTCAACTGTTTTATAATTTTATATATTGTAACAATATATTGTATTTGCGGGCAGTGCCAGATATGTTTATATAACAATCTTCCTGCTGTAATAATATGGGGGATTAAAATGTACATTAAGAACAGAAATAAAACATAAGATTGAAGCATTAAATTTAGAATATAAAAAATCCATGCCCTGTAAAACCGCAGGATGCCACTATGGCAATTTACCAGGACATGGAATTCGCGCAAATCCCTGCTAAAAATATTAGGAATAAGCATATTGGGAATTTTACATGCACATTAATTATATTATATTTTGGGATTTATAGTGTTTTAATTCGTCCCCTGGATACTGTAAATTATCCCAGTTTTTATAATATAAACCAGCCAATATGTATTTTGGCTGCTTGCAAATAGCATATTATGGATGTATTATGAAAAGAAATACGTAAAATCCAGGAGAAATATTAAAAGGAAATGAAAATAACAGAAAAAGAAATTGAAATAAACCAGCATATTGTAAAGTTATACTGGTTAAATACAGAAAATTTTTCTGATGGAATTTACCAGGATTATTATAAAAAGCTTTCACCTGCCCGCCGCAATAAGACTGATAATTACCATTTTGCAGAAGACAAGCGCTTGTCTGTGGGAGCTGGGGCATTATTAGATAAAGGATTGTCATATTATGGATTAAAGGAAGCAGATGTACAGCTGTCTTATAATGGAAATGGAAAGCCGTTCCTGCCAGATTTCCCAGAAATCCACTTTAACCTGTCACATTCTGGAACAATAGTTTTTGCCATATTTACTGATACAGAAGCAGGCTGTGATATTGAGAAAATAAAACCAGCAGATTTAAGGGTTGCACGCAGGTTTTTCTGTGATGGTGAGTACAGGTATGTTGCAGGACAGAAAAGTGAAACAGGACAGCAGGAGGCTTTCTTCCGTTTGTGGACTCTTAAGGAAAGCTTTGTTAAGGCAGCGGGTGCAGGGCTTTTAATCCCTCTAAATTCTTTTGAGATTAAAATTATGCCAGGTGACTGCAGTAACTATATATTGGAAAATAATACTATTAATAATAACCCTGGTATTAAAATACTACAGAATACAGATAGTGCAAAATATTATTTCCGGAGTTATATGGAAAATGGCTATTGTGCAGCAGTCTGCCTGCGGGAGAAAGATGTTATTGGCACATTTTTGTCACGTCCGTTTCATAAATTTCCAGACACGTTATAATTTACAGTTATCTTTTGCTGGTGTTTTTGTGTGTATTGGTGGACGGACGGTTTCTGTGCCAGAGCCAGAATATTCCGTACAGGGGTACGCTTCCGCTACGGTGAGCCACGCAACGGCACATAAAGCCAGATATTTAATGTTCCAAAATAAACTGGCGTTTATTCCGTAACATTAAATATCTGGCTTAAATGCCGGCGGGCTCAAAGTACCCCTTTAACGGAATATTGCTGGCATCATGGCACGCGAAACCTGTTACCAGCAATTTACATTACAATAAAGCATAAAAATAAGATAACTGTAATGGGAAGGAGATGATTTTGCTAGCCACTTATTATTAAATGAGGTAGTAATTATTATATAACAAGGATATTCAATAATTTTCGTTCGTCTAAATCATCTTCCCCACAACATAATTTACAGTTATTATATTAAATTTAGTGTTTTGTGGTTTTTTCTGTAATTCCGCCAATGAACAGCAAAGTTCCAGTGTTCCATCTAATATTATTCAATGACAGGGGCACTTTAGCACCGCCGGCATTTAAGCCCATATATCCCAGGAGTTTTTGGGGATATATGGGCTTTATGTGCCGCTGCGTGGGCTAACGTAGCGCAAGCGTGCCATGTCATGGAATAATTTAGTGGAACACTGGAAGCCTTGCGTCCGTCATCCACGCACAAACACCAGATAACTGTAAATTATCCCACATACAGTTTATTGGACAGGAATTTATGAAACGGACGTGCATTTTTGTAATTACCACTTGAATAAATACCTGTAATAATATATAATAACAACCGTGTAAATAATAAATTCTTCAAGGCAGGGTTTAATTCCCGACCGGCGGTGTGTCTTTTTAAGGCAAGCCCGCAAGCCGCAAGGCATGATTTGGTGCAATTCCAAAGCCGACAGTAAAGTCTGGATAAGAGAAGATGTACAATATTTATATTTTTATGGCATGGATTTTATTATATAATACAGATGTGCGCATGGCAGCTTATGTCTGCAGTACAGGCAGTCTTTGTAATGCATGTGCTGTCTTGTAATATATGCAATATAAATTATAAAGTTATAATTGTACTTTCAGATTTTAAGCCTTGGTTTTTATCCAGGGCTTTTTACCTTTTATTCTTTTATTTCCAGCATATAAGGAATATGGAAAGAGGTGTTTTTTTGGAAGAAAAATATATGGGGCGCGCAATAGAGCTGGCGCGCAATGGTACTGGCAGGGTTAACCCTAACCCGCTTGTAGGGGCTGTTATTGTAAAAGACGGGGAGGTTATTGCGGAAGGATACCATGAAGAATATGGCGGGCTTCACGCAGAACGCAATGCATTTAAGAATCTTAAAAGGAGTGCAGAAGGGGCGGATATTTATGTAACACTTGAACCATGCTGCCATTATGGCAAACAGCCGCCATGTACACAGGCAATTATTGAAAATGGCATTAAAAATGTGTATATTGGTTCAGATGACCCTAACAGCCTTGTTGCAGGAAATGGCATAAAACAGCTTAGGGATGCAGGCATAAATGTTGTAACGGGTGTATTAAAAGAAGAATGTGATGCACTTAACCCTGTATTTTTCCATTATATCACTACGAAGACACCATATGTTGTTATGAAGTATGCCATGACGCTTGATGGCAAGACAGCATGTGATTCAGGTGAAAGCAAATGGGTAACAGGTGAAGAGGCAAGGGCTTATGTACAGAAAACCAGAAATGCATTAACTGGAATTATGGCAGGCGTACAGACAGTTATTAATGATAACCCGGAACTTACATGCCATATGCCTTCTGGCAGAAATCCTGTAAGGATTATATGTGACAGCCATCTGCGTATACCAGATAATTGCAAAATACTTGAAACTGCACAGCAGGCAAGGACAATTATTGCAACAGTTTCAGAAGATGAAAAAAGGATAAAACAGCTTGAAGATAGAGGTGCAGTTATTGTTAAGACCGCAGCATTTAATGGCAGGACAGATTTAAAAATGCTTATGGGTGTGCTTGGAAGCATGGGTATTGACGGCCTGCTTCTTGAAGGAGGCGGCACTCTGAATAACAGTGCATTAAAAGCAGGAATTGTAAACCATGTACAGGCATATATTGCACCAAAGATATTTGGAGGAAGCGGAAAGTATACACCGGTCGGGGGTGAAAGCGTATTATCGCCTGATGGTGCATATATATGTGAAAATATGGATATTAAGAAGTTTGGCAGTGATATTCTTCTGGAATATGATATTAAGCCTGGAAATAGCATGTGAAATAAAGAAAGGCGGGACTGGAACATGTTTACTGGCATTATAGAAGAAATAGGTACTATAAGTTCTGTTGCAGAAGGAAACCTGTCAGCAGTAGTTACAATACAGGCATCAAAGGTACTGGAAGGAAGCCAGGCTGGTGACAGCATTGCCGTAAATGGTGTATGCCTTACAGTTACCTCTATACATGGAGGACTTTTTACTGCTGATGTTATGGCTGAAACCCTGCGCAGGAGTTCACTTGGAAGCCTGTCAAAAGGAAGCAGGGTAAACCTTGAACGTGCAATGCATGCAAACGGGCGTTTTGGCGGGCATATAGTTTCAGGGCATATTGACGGCATTGGCACAATCGTTTCCAAAGCAAGGGAAGATAATGCAGTATGGGTAACAATAAATACAGATAAGCGCATTTTAAAATATATTGTTGAAAAAGGCTCAATAGCAATTGATGGAACAAGCCTTACAGTTGCAACAGTAAATGACAGTGACAGCACATTTTCGGTATCAGTAATACCACATACCGCTAAAGAAACCATTATACTTGGTAAAGGTGCAGGGGATATTGTCAATATTGAAAATGATGTTATTGGAAAGTATGTTGAAAGGCTTCTGGCTTTTAGAGAAGAACCAGTTAACAGTTCAAATAACAGCGCACCAGAAATAACAATGGATTTTCTTATGGAAAACGGGTTTTAGCCTCCAGTATATTTTGCAGAAAGGAAGAAAATAATGGACGTAAAGTTTAATACTATTGAAGAACTGCTTGAAGATTTAAAAGCAGGGAAAAATATTGTAATGATTGATGATGAGGACAGGGAAAATGAAGGGGATGTTATCTGTGCAGCAAGGTTTGCTACACAGGAAAACATAAATTTTATGGCAAGCCATGCAAAAGGGCTTATATGTATGCCAATGGATGAATCGTATACTAAAAAACTTGGGCTGCGCCAGATGTGTGAGATAAATACTGATAACCATTGTACAGCATTTACGGTATCAATAGATTATAAAGATACTGTAACAGGCATTTCAGCGTATGAGCGTTCAATAACAGCGCAGAAAACTGTTGAACCAGATATAAAGCCAGAAGATTTCAGGATGCCAGGGCATATGTTCCCGCTACAGGCAAAAAATGGCGGTGTATTAGAGCGTAACGGGCATACTGAGGCAACTGTTGACCTTGTAAGGCTTGCAGGGCTTGAACCTGCCGGGCTGTGCTGTGAGATAATGAAAGAAGACGGCAGCATGGCAAGGACAGATGACCTTCTGGAATTTGCCAGGAAGCATGGGCTTAAATTTGGCAGGATAGCAGACCTTGTGCAGTACCGCAAGGAGCATGAAGTGCTTGTAGAGTGTGTGGCAAAAGCAAAGATGCCTACACGCTATGGGGAGTTTACAATATATGGCTATATTAACAAATTAAATGGTGAGCACCATGTTGCCCTTGTAAAGGGTGATATTACAGACGGTGAGCCAGTTCTGTGCCGTGTACATTCAGAATGCCTGACAGGCGATGCGCTTGGTTCAGCAAGGTGTGACTGCGGCCAGCAGTATGACGCTGCTATGAAGATGATTGCTAAAGAAGGCAGGGGAGTGCTTCTGTATATGCGCCAGGAAGGCAGGGGCATAGGGCTTATTAATAAAATACGTGCTTATGCGCTGCAGGATGGCGGGCTTGATACAGTTGAAGCCAACTTAGAACTTGGTTTTCCAGAAGATGCAAGGGATTATACAATAGGGACACAGATACTTGTTGACCTGGGGATACACAAGTTAAGGCTTATGACAAATAACCCGTTAAAAGTATACGGGCTTGCAGGCTATAATCTTGAAATAACAGAGAGAGTGCCTATTGAAATTGAACCTGGTAAATATGATTTGTTTTATCTTAAAACAAAAAAGGAGAAAATGGGGCATATACTGGATTTGCATTAATAATGTGACAGAGCTGGAATGTTAAACTATTACCAGCCTGTAGCAGCATGCTGCCTGCACAGGTAATGGAATTTATAAGAAGCAGCATAGAAATGAGGGGATTATGAAAACATTAGAAGGAAATGTAATAGCAGACAGTGGTTTAAGAATTGGTATTGTAGGTGCAAGGTTTAATGAATTTATTGTGTCAAAGCTTATAAGCGGTGCACGTGACGGGCTTGTAAGACATGGTGTTGAAGATGACAATATAACACTTGCATGGGTTCCTGGTGCGTTTGAAATACCATTTATGGCAAAGAAAATGGCAATGTCAGGCAAGTATGATGCAGTTATATGCCTTGGTGCAGTAATACGTGGTGCAACAAGCCACTATGACCTTGTGTGTAATGAAACAGCAAAAGGGATTGCAAGCATAAGCCTTGAATCTGGCATACCTGTAATGTTTGGCATTGTTACAACGGACAATATACAGCAGGCAATAGAACGTGCTGGCACAAAAGCAGGCAATAAAGGGTATGACTGTGCATTAGGTGCAATAGAAATGGTGAATCTTGCAAAACAGGCAGGTTAATGATATATAACTGAAAGGACTATAAATGTATCAAAGTTTATTTCCAAGTGATGATTATGATTCGGCATATGATATTGACTATTACAGTTATTATGAAAAAGGTTACAGGGGAATTTTGTTTGATGTTGACAATACATTAGTTGAGCATGGAGAACCTGTAACTATAAGGGCAATAGAATTATTTGGGCGTCTTAAGGAAACAGGTTTTAAGACATGTATTATTTCAAATAATAAAGAATGCAGGGTAAAACCGCTTGCTGATGCACTTGGCTCAGATTATGTTTATAAGGCAGGGAAACCTTCCGCAAGAGGATATTTAGAAGGAATGGAACATATGGGTACTGATGCCCATACTACACTGTTTGTAGGTGACCAGATATTTACAGATATCCTTGGAGCAAACAGGGCAGGTATATATTCAATACTTGTAAAACCTGTTGCGAAACATGAGGAAATACAGATTGTATTAAAACGCAGGCTTGAGTATTTTGTATTAAAAAAGTATTATAAATTAAAGAAAAAGACCGTTTAAAGTTCAACTTTGCTTAGTACAGGCATGCCTGGTAATCCTAAATATCTGGCATGCCTGTTATTTTGTCTGGCATGGTTATGGAATTATATAATTCCATATATTCTTTTGATGGCAGGTCTTCTATATAATTTCTTTCAAAATGTTTTTTAACCCCGTTTGTTTCCAGTATATCTGCTGCTTTATTATAAGCTGCTGCCGCTTCTGTAATAGAGCTGTAGCGCCCTACAGTAAAGTTACCGTTAATATGTATACGCGTTACATAACATATCCCGTTTTTATATTTTTCTATAGTTACACCCTGGTAGGGGTTTAAAATTTCTATATTTTCATAACGGAAGTCACAATTATTGCCATTAACAAATATAAAATCTTTGCCAGGCCTTGCAAAGTTCCTTATGCCATATCTTGAAGCAATATTGACCTGCATGCCGTATTCAGTAACAAAAAGATGTCCGCCACGCCTCATAATTGTATGGTCAGAATAATAGAAAAGGTCATCTGCATCAAATATAAGCACATCCTGCTCGGACAGGTAATAGTAGAAAAACTTCTTCTTCAGGTATACAGGTGTCTTAATATAAATCCCGTTATTCTTAAAATTTACCAGTACAATCCATTTAGCAAAAGAAAGAGACTGGCATATCCCGCCGGAATAATTATCAGGGAGGAGGGGTGTGCTGCTGTTAATAATATTTAATGCATCAAGATAAGCGTTGTGTGCCATATCTTCACTTTTAAAACTTCCAAGGCTGATATGTTTGGAACGGAATGTTACTGAAGCCCTGTAATAAATACTCCCATCTTTTTTAACTGATTTAAATACACCAGGCAGCATTTTTAAATAACTCCTTTATACTTTTTATGTGTTTAAATACACACAGGTATTATAACATATAATTGCAAAAAGTAAAAACAGACGCACATAGAAACTATCCTTTATTGGCGGCCGGACGGTTTCTGTGCCAGAGCCAGAATATTCCGTACAGGTGTACGCTCCCGCTACGTCAAGCCACGCAGCGGCATATAAAGCCATGCCTTTAATGTTCCAAAATAAACTGGCGTTTTTTTATAAACACAGGATAACAGGAAACTATCATATGTTTTGGAATTTATGAAATGGACGTGTTTAACACTTGTATTTTCCTTGCATAGATGGATTATTAATGTTATACTATAACAGATAGTGCGCAGGCGATTCCCGGGACTTCTGAAAAGCCCGTCTTAAAAATGCTTGGTTTATGCGCATTTAAGGCGGTTTTTTCAGTTGTTTCGGAAAGCCTGCAGTATAAAAAATAATCTGGCATTGCCAGAAGAGTTTATGCTCAGGAAGGAGATATAATGTCATATAAATCATATTCTATGGAACTTGCAGGAAGGACGCTTACGGTTGATATCGGAAGGGTTGCAAAGCAGGCGAATGGTGCGGCACTTATGCACTATGGTGAAACAACAGTGCTTTGTACTGCAACAGCATCGGACAAGCCAAGGGAAGGTATAGATTTCTTCCCGCTTTCAGTAGAATTTGAAGAAAAGATGTATGCCGTTGGCAAAATACCAGGCGGCTTTAATAAACGTGAAGGAAAGGCTTCAGAAAATTCAGTCCTTACAGCAAGGGTTATAGACAGGCCTATGCGCCCTCTTTTCCCAAAGGATTACCGCAATGACTGTACATTAAATAACCTTGTGCTTTCAGTAGACCCTGAGTGCCGTCCTGAACTTGTTGCAATGATTGGTTCAGCACTTGCAACAAGCATTTCAGATATACCATTCTGCGGGCCATGTGCAACTACACAGCTTGGCATGGTGGATGGGGAATTTGTAGTAAACCCTGGACAGGAAGCCTGGGATAATGGAAGCTTAAGGCTTACGGTTGCATCTACAAGTGAAAAGGTTATTATGATTGAAGCAGGTGCAGACGAAATCCCTGAGGATAAGATGCTTGAGGCAATCTATCTTTGTCATGGCATTAACCAGACAATTATTGAATTTATTAATAAAATTGTGGAAGAGACTGGCAAGCCAAAGCATGAATATACAAGCTGTGCAATTCCAGAAGAAATGTTTACTGCAATTAAAGAAATTGTGCCTCCAGAGGAAATGGAAGAGGCAGTATTTTCAGATGATAAACAGGTACGTGAGGAAAATATCCGCCAGGTAACTGAAAAGCTGGAGGAAGCATTTGCAGATAATGAGGAATGGCTTGCAATTCTTGGGGAAGCAATTTACCAGTACCAGAAGAAAACAGTCCGCAAGATGATTTTAAAAGACCATAAAAGGCCAGATGGACGCCAGATTACGGAAATAAGGCCTCTTGCAGCAGAAGTTGACCTTATTCCAAGGGTGCATGGTTCAGCAATGTTTACACGTGGACAGACACAGATTTGTACAATTACAACACTTGCACCGCTTTCAGAGAAGCAGAAGGTGGACGGGCTTGACGCATTTACAACAGAAAAAAGGTATATGCACCATTACAATTTCCCATCATATTCTGTAGGGGAGACAAAGCCAAGCCGCGGGCCTGGAAGGCGTGAAATCGGGCATGGTTCATTAGCTGAAAAGGCACTTGTGCCAGTGCTTCCAAGCGAAGAGGAATTCCCATATACAATACGTACAGTTTCAGAAACATTTGAGTCAAATGGTTCTACATCACAGGCAAGTATATGCGCATCAACAATGTCACTTATGGCAGCAGGTGTCCCTATTAAGAAACCTGTTGCAGGTATTTCATGTGGTCTTGTTACAGGTGAAACTGATGATGATTATATTGTGCTTACAGATATACAGGGGCTGGAAGATTTCTTTGGCGACATGGATTTCAAGGTTGCAGGGACAAAAGATGGTATTACAGCAATACAGATGGATATTAAAATACATGGGCTTACAAAACCTATTGTAGAAGAGGCAATAAGCCGTACACGTGAAGCAAGGATGTATATTCTTGACAATATTATGCTTCCTGCAATTAGTGAGCCACGTAAAAATGTAGGCAAATATGCACCTAAAATTATACAGATGCAGATTGACCCTATGAAGATAGGTGATGTAGTAGGACAGAGAGGCAAGACAATTAATGCACTTATTGAACGTACAAATGTAAAGATTGATATTTCAGATGAGGGAATGGTTTCAATCTGTGGTGAAGATGAAGCTTTAATGGCAGAGGCAAAGAGGCTTATTGAAATTATTGTTACGGACTTTTATGAAGGACAAGTCCTTGAAGGCGAAGTAATAAATATAAAAGAATTCGGTGCGTTTCTTGAATTTGCTCCTGGCAAAGAAGGAATGGTGCATATTTCCAAAATTGCCAAAGAGAGGATAAACCATGTCGAGGATATCCTTACCCTTGGTGACAGGGTTAAGGCTGTATGCCTTGGCAAAGATAAAATGGGAAGGATAAGCTTTAGTATTAAGGATGTTAAATAATGCCGGATACTAAAAATATAGCACGTATTGGAATGCTGGTGGCAGTAGCATTTGTGCTAAGTTATATAGAATCAGTGCTGCCTTTAAACTTAGGCATACCTGGAATAAAGGCAGGACTGTCAAATATTGTAGTAGTATTTTCAATTTTTTACTTCCGCCCATTAACAGCTTTTGGCATATCAATTGTACGCATAGTGTTGTCAGGGCTTGCATTTGGAGGCTTGTCAGGTATGCTTTACAGCATGGCAGGTGGAATTCTGAGTTTTATTATAATGCTGGTATTAAAGAAGACACAGAAGTTTTCTGTTTATGGTGTAAGCGTAGCAGGCGGGGTGTTCCATAATATAGGGCAGATACTTGTTGCTATGGCAGTGCTCCAGAACAGCATGGTTGTTTACTACCTGCCGTTCCTGCTTGTAGCAGGGGTTGTGGCAGGCATAATAACAGGTATGCTTGCAGCAATACTTGTAAAAAGGTTTGGGGATGCAGGTGTATAAGTATATAATACAGGGAAAAACAGGCATTAAATGCCTGTTTTTCTTTTAGAATAAAAGATTTGGCATTATCTGATAATGCCAAATCTCTTTTTCTATTTGTTGCAAAACAAGCTATAATATTAGTATAATAAATCTATCAAAAAGGGATTGACTGGCCAGTTATGCCTCTGACGTAATTATAACTGCTTCCTTCTGGCTGTTATTTTTAGTGGCAGGAGTGCAGGAATTTTAGAATAAGCGAGGTATGCGTATGAAAGAAAAAGTACAATTATTTGGAAGGTTTCTAAGTGGAATGGTAATGCCAAATATTGGTGCATTTATAACATGGGGTCTTATAGCGGCGCTGTTTATTCCAACAGGCTGGATACCAAATGAAAAGTTTGCCGCATTAGTAGACCCTATGTCACATATGCTGCTGCCGCTGCTTATTGCCTATACAGGCGGTGAAGTGGTTGCAGGCAAGCGTGGCGGTATAATTGGTGCAATCGCAGCTATGGGTGTTATTGTTGGTTCACCAGATACACCAATGTTTATAGGGGCTATGATAGCCGGTCCGTTATCAGGCTGGATTATCAAGCAGTTTGACAAGCAGATAGAAGGGCATGTTAAAGCAGGCTTTGAAATGCTTGTAAATAACTTTTCTTTAGGGATTATAGGTGGTATTCTTGCATTAATTTCAATGGCTGGGATTACGCCCCTTGTCAATGTATTAAGCAATGCTATGAGTTCAGGTGTTAATTTCTTCGTGGAACATGGGCTGCTGCCTCTTGTAAGCCTTTTTATAGAGCCAGCCAAAGTATTGTTCCTGAACAATGCAATTAACCAGGGAATATTGTCACCAATGGGTATACAGCAAGTAACGGAAGCAGGCAAGTCCGTATTCTTCCTTCTGGAAGCAAATCCAGGCCCAGGGCTTGGCGTGCTGCTGGCTTATTGCATAGCAGGAAAAGGAAGTGCGAAAAGCTCTGCACCAGGAGCAGTTATAATCCATTTCCTTGGCGGTATACATGAAATATATTTCCCATACATACTTATGAACCCGTTATTACTTCTGGCAACAATCGTTGGCGGTGCATGTGGTGTATTTGTATTTACAATGTTTGACGTGGGTCTTGTGTCAGCAGCATCACCAGGAAGCATAATTGCAATACTTGCAATGGCAGAGCGCCACAGTTATATAGGGCTGGTAATTGGCGTGCTCCTGGCAGCAGTTGTTTCATTTGTAATATCACTTCCAATACTTAAATTTATGGGAAAAGATACTTCATTAGAAGAAGCACAGGCAAAGAAAGATGCAATGAAAAGCCAGTCTAAGGGTATGCCAGTACAGAGCAGCAATAAAGCACCATCTGGAAAAATACATAAAATTGCTTTTGCCTGTGATGCAGGAATGGGTTCAAGTGCAATGGGTGCAACAGTGCTTAAGAAGAAAATAGCAGAAGCAGGAATGTCAGGCATTGAGGTAATACATACACCAGTATCATCAATACCTGCAGATGTACAGATAGTAGTAACACACAGGGATTTAGGTGAACGTGCTGCACATAGCAACCCGGATGCAAGGCTGGTACTTATAACAAATTTCCTTGCAGCGCCAGAATACGGGCAGCTTATAGAAGACTTAAAGCAGACAAACCTGTAAAAATCCTATATTCCATTTATTCTGGGCAGGATGCGAGTTAAACATATTCCCCGCTTTGCCTTAGCGGAAAACAACAGAAAGGAATAGCTGCGCCATGAAGATTTTATCAAGAGCAAAACAGATATTAAAAATACTTCTTACAGAAGAAGAAGCAATACCTGTAAAGTCCCTGGCAGAGAAAATTGGTGTAAGCAAGCGTACTACCCAGAGGGAACTTGAATATATAAGCTCATACCTTAAAGGATATGATATAAAATATTTTTCAAAAACAGGTACGGGCATATGGCTTGAAGGGACACAGGAAGAAAAAGAAAGGCTGCTTTCCTTTTTATGCCAGGAGGAAAGCCCTGATGTTCCTGATAAAGAGGAACGCAGGAAGCGCCTTATATTAGAAATATTAAAAGAAAAAGGTCTTAAAAAACTGTTTTATTACAGCAGCAAGTTTGGTGTAAGTGAAGCGACAGTAAGTACAGACCTGGAAGCAATAAGGGAGTGGCTTTCTGGTTTCGGGCTTGATATAATAAGGAAACCAGGAAGCGGCATATATGTAGAGGGTACAGAAGAAAATTACCGTAAAGCAATAGGGGCATTTATTAATGAAAACCTGGATACAAGTCTTTTACGTGAAGCATATGAAAATACAGATGAAATGCCAGAAAATTATAAGTATACAAGAAAGAACGGTATACATGGTATTCTTGATGAAAACATTGTTAAAAATGTAATGGAATGTATTAACAATATTGATGACAAAAGGGTGGCATCACTTACTGAGAATTCATATATGGGGCTGGTTATCCATATTTCTATTGCAATAAACCGCATTATGAAGAATGAAGTAATAGAGGAAAGTGCCAAAATAGAAGAGGATATTGTTAAGGATATTGATTATTCACTTGCAGTAAAAATTGCGTCAAAGCTTGAAGAAGAGTTCCAGATTAAAATACCAGAAATTGAAATTACATATATCTGGCTTCATATTAAAGGCTCTAAACATGAGAAAATACAATATGGTGCTGCACAGCCGTTAGCGAGCGGAACACAGCTACGCGGGCTTGTCAATGAGATGATAGATGCATTCGATGAAGAAAATGCTTACCTGGTTAAGCAGGATGACGAATTCCTGCAAGGGCTTTTAGCACACTTACAGCCAACAATTATAAGGCTTGTGCATGGAATGAAAATACACAATCCCATGCTTGAAGAGATAAAAAGCAGTTATGCAGAATTGTACAAGAAATGCGAAGCAGTTGCAAGGGTGCTTGGTGAAAGCCTGTGCAAAGAAGTACCACCAGAGGAAACAGGCTTTCTTACAGTACATTTCGGGGCAGCAATGGTAAGGCTTGAAGGCAGAAAAGAAAAACTGCGTAAAGTACATGCTGGAGTAGTCTGTTCAAGTGGCATTGGAATTTCAAGGCTTATGTCATCAAAGCTTAAAAAAGTATTCCGTAATAAAATGGTTCTTTCAACATATGGCAAGAATGATGTAACCCCATATATTATAGGTAAAACAGATTTCTTTATTTCGAGCATACCATTGGAAATAGAAGATGTGCCTGTATTGTATGTAAACCCTTTACTAAATGAAAAAGATATGGAAGAAATCAGGCATCTTTTTTATAAATATGAAAGGCTTCCACAGAAGCATGAAGAAACAGGCTCTTTCCAGGAACAGCTTGACCAGATTAATAAAGTAGCTGCACAGATAAAACTTCTTCTAAAATATATGGGATATTTTAAAGTAAATGGACTGGTTACTTTTGACAGGCTTCTGGTTATGATTGGTGAAGAAATATCACCCTATTCTGACAGGCGTGAAATGATACGCGAAGCACTGCAAAGAAGGGAAGAAATATCAAGCCAGATTTTTGCAGAGTTTGGTTTTGCACTTCTGCATGCAAGGACAAAAGGTGTTGTAAGGCCAGAATTTACTATATGCACTACACATGACAAAAAGCCGTTTAAAGATGCTTATTTTAAAGAAATACAGGTTGTAATTATAATGCTTGTGCCAGAGGATGAAAATACCCGGGTTAATAATGAAATAATGGGTTATATAAGCAGCCTGTTAATTGAAGAAGCAGATTTTCTGGAAATGCTTAAAAATGGTGAAAAAGAGGAAATAAGGAATATGCTTTCAGTATATTTAAAGAAATTCTTTAACCAGTATATTTCAAAAATATAACTTTGTGGGATAATTTACAGTTATCTGGTGTTTGTGTGTGGATGACGGACGCAAGGTTTCCAGTGTCCCGCTAAATTATTCAATGACAGGGCACGCTTGCGCTACGTTAGCCCACGCAGCGGCACATAAAGCCCATATATCCCCAAAAACTCCTGGGATATATGGGCTTAAATGCCGGCGGTGCTAAAGTGCCCCTGTCATTGAATAATATTAGATGGAACACTGGAAACCTGCTGTTCCCTGGCAGAATTACAGAAAAAACCACTAAACACTAAATTTAATATAATAACTGTAAATTATGTTATGGGGAAGATGATTTAGACGAACGAAAATTATTCCACCTGTGCGGTTGGATAATAAGTGGCTAGCAAAATCATTCTCCTTCCCATTACAGTTATCTTATTTTTATGCTTTATTGTAATGTAAATTGCTGGTAACAGGTTTCGCGTGCCATGATGCCAGCAATATTCCGTTAAAGGGGTACTTTGAGCCCGCCGGCATTTAAGCCAGATATTTAATGTTACGGAATAAACGCCAGTTTATTTTGGAACATTAAATATCTGGCTTTATGTGCCGCTGCGTGGCTCACCGTAGCGGAAGCGTACCCCTGTACGGAATATTCTGGCTCTGGCACAGAAACCGTCCGTCCACCAACCCTTACAAAAACACAAACACCAGATAACTGTAAATTATCCTATTTGTCCTGCTACGGATATTATTTGGTTTAAAAATGGCATCAACCAATAACGCCAAATAAAAAGGTCTTTTCATTGAAAAGACCTTTTTTTCCGGGTTATAATATACTTACAAAGAAAAAAAACAACGAGCCGGAAAAGATGGCAGAGGAGGTATCTTATTATGTTATTTAAATCAAAAAAGAAAACAGAGAAAAAGGAACTTTTATACCGTGAAAATATCAAGGTAAACTGCAAGGCAAAACCACAGGAAGAAGTTATAAAAGAAGTGGGACAGATGCTTGTTGATGCAGGCTATGTAGACCAGCCTTATGTTGAAGCAATGGTGAAAAGGGAAGAAAGCTGTTCCACATTTATGGGAAACGGGCTTGCACTTCCACATGGCATTGAAGAAGCCAAAAAAGATATTAAAGACTCTGGTATTGCAGTAATGACATTCCCAGAGGGTACTTCATGGGGGGATGAAACTGCAAATATAGTAGTTGGCATTGCCGGGGTTGGTGAGGAACACCTTCAGATTCTTTCAGTAATTGCAGAAAAAATGCTTGATGAATCTGCTGCAGAAAAACTTGCAAATGGTGATGTTGATACAGTATACAGCATTTTAGGCAGCAATTAACAGATAAAAACGGAAAGGGGACTGGCGAAATGATAGTAACAGTAACAATGAATCCAGCTATTGATAAAACAGTTGAAATAGGTTACCTGCAGCAAGGAGGTTTAAACCGCATAAGCAAAGTTGAATATGATGCCGGTGGCAAAGGCATTAATGTTTCAAAAACAATATGTGAGCTTGGCGGCAAAAGCATTGCAACAGGTTTCCTTGCAGGAAATGCAGGGCGTACCATTAAAAATGTGCTGGATGAAAAAGGTATACAGAATGATTTTGTGTGGATTAAAGGCGAAACCAGGACAAATACAAAAGTATTTGAAGAAAATGGCATGGTTACAGAACTTAATGAGCCAGGGGCAGTACCATCAGCAGATGAATTAAAAGAGCTTATAGATAAACTGGAAGGATATGCATCCAAAGATACATTATTTGTGCTGGCAGGAAGTGTTCCAAATGGAATGGATAAAGATATATATGCAGAAATAATTGATACTGTACATAAAAAAGATGCAGCGGTATTTCTGGATGCAGATGGTGAACTGTTCAGGAGCGGGCTTAAAGCAATGCCTGATATTATTAAGCCAAACCGGCTTGAGCTTGAAGAATATGCCAGGTTTGATTATAAAGCATCAGAGCAGGAAATAGCAAACATTGCAAGAAGGCTTATAGATGAAGGAATAAGCACAGTAGCGGTTTCTATGGGTAAATGTGGTGCAATGCTTTTAAAGAAGGATTATGAAGCCAAAGCACCAGCACTTTCTGTAAAAGCACATTCTACAGTAGGTGCAGGGGATGCAATGGTAGCAGCGCTTTCATATGCATATGAAAACAGCCTTGATAATGACGAAACATTAAAGCTTGGAATTGCAACATCAGCCGGGGCAGTAACAACAATAGGCACAAAGCCTCCAGCAAAAGAACTTGTTATGAAATTAAAAGAAGATGTAGTTATAGAAGGAATAGATTAAATTTTAAAAATAGAAAGACGGGGTATAAAATATGAAAACAAAAGCAGTCAGAATGTATGGTGCTATGGATGTAAAGCTTGAAGAATTTGAACTTCCAGCAATTAAAGATGATGAAATATTAGTAAAAGTTATGAGTGACAGTATATGCATGTCAACATATAAGCTGTTACAGCAGGGCAAGAAACATAAAAGAGCACCACAGAATATTGATACTAACCCAATTATTATAGGGCATGAGTTTGCAGGTGTAATTGTTGAAGTTGGTGACAAATGGAAAGACCAGTTCAAGCCAGGTATGCGTTTTACACAGCAGCCAGCGCTTAATTACAAGGGAAGCCTTGCTTCACCAGGCTATTCTTATGAGTATTTTGGCGGTGCATGTACATACTGCATTATCCCCCATGAAGTAATGGAGTTAGGATGCCTTATGCCATATGAAGGTGAAAGCTTCTTTGAGGCATCACTTGGCGAACCTATGAGCTGTATTATAGGCGGCTACCATGGCAATTACCATACTAACAAGATAAACCATGACATTGCAGGCGGCACAAAAGAAGGCGGGGATATAATTATCCTTGGCGGCTGCGGTCCGATGGGACTTGGTGCAATAAGCTACGGAATACAGTTTGAGAACAAGCCAAAGCGCATTGTAGTAACAGATATAGATGATGCAAAGCTTGCAAGGGCAAGGGAAGTTATACCAGAAGAAAAGGCAAAAGAAAATGGTGTTGAGTTACTGTATGTTAATACAGCAAGCATGGCAGACCCTGTAAAGGAACTGCGTGATATTACAGGCGGCAAAGGATATGATGATGTATTTGTATATATCCCGAACCGTAAAGTTGCAGAAATGGGTGATAAGCTTCTTGCATTTGATGGATGCATGAATTTCTTTGCAGGTCCTTCTGACAGCCAGTTTATGGGTGAAGTAAACCTTTATAATGTACACTATATCAGTACACATATAGTAGGGACAACAGGCGGCAATAATGATGATTTAATTGAGGCAAATACACTTGCAGCCAAAGGGAAGATTGAACCTGCGGTTATGGTTACACATGTAGGAGGCATTGACAGCATTGCAGAAACAACAAAGAACCTGCCAAATATCCCAGGTGGCAAAAAACTGACATATACACAGTTTAATATGCCGCTTACAGCAATAGAAGACTTTGGGGAACTTGGCAAGACAGACCCGTTATTTAAAAAGCTTGATGAAGCATGTAAGAAAAACAGGGGCTTATGGAACGCAGAAGCAGAAAAAATCTTATTTGCACATTTCGGTGTTACAGAATAAATAATACAATCCAGGAGGGATATTATGGTTTCAAAGAAAGTTACAATTGTGAACCCTTCAGGGGTACATGCAAGACCAGCATCAATTTTATCAAAGGCAGCAACAGAGTGTTCTTCAGAAGTATTTCTTATACATGGTGAGAAAAAAATACAGCCAAAAAGCATATTAAACCTTATGGCAGCTGCTTTAAAAAAGGGCACTGAGATAGAAGTACAGTGCGATGGTGAAAACGAGGAAGCAGATTTAAAGAAGATTACAGAGCTTATTGAAAGCGGGCTTGGGGAATAGAAAGCGCGGCATGGGGGATTTTTATGGAAAAAGTATATGTTAGCAAAACTGCATCCAGAGGAATTGCAGTAGCAAAAATATATAAATACGAAGAACTGGATTTAAGCCCTGTACAATGTAAAATTCCAGAACAGGATAAAGAAGGGCAGGTCAGCCAGTTTCTTGATGCAAGGGAGTCTGTAAGGGCAGAATTAGAAAAGCTTGCAGTAACTAATGAAATTTTTTCTGCACATCTGGAAATGGTAATGGATTTTACATTAGAAGACAGTGTAAAAAGCAAGATTAACAATGATGCAGAAAATGCAGAAAGTGCGGTTAGTGAAGCAATAGCAGAGGTAGCAGCAGTTTTTGAAATGATGGATGACGAGTATATGAAGGAAAGGGCAGCAGATATACAGGACGTTGGCAAACGCCTTATGGCACAGCTTAAAGGCGTACAACTGCCAGATATAGGAAATCTGCAGGAGGAAGCCATAATTCTTGCAAAAGACCTGTTCCCTTCAGATACAGTTAAGATAAATACAGATTATGTAAAAGGGATTATTACAGAAGAAGGCGGTGTTACAAGCCATGTTTCAATAATAGCCAAAAACCTTGGCATACCTACACTTGTAGGTGTAAAGGGTATACTTGGCAAATTAAATACTGGAGATACAGTCTGCATGGATGCAGGTGAAGGCGTTATTATTATTTCACCAGAAGAAGCTGTATTAAATGAGTATAAACAAAAGAAACAAGAATATGAAGATGAAAAACAGCGCCTTGAAAAATTAAGGGATAAACCAGTAATTACCAAAGACGGGAAAAAGATTTCACTTTGTGTTAATGTAGGCAATGCAGAAGATATTGAAAGGGCACTTCCAGTAAAAATGGATGGTGTGGGGCTTTTTAGAAGTGAGCTTCTGTATATGGAAAATACACATTTCCCGACAGAAGAAGAGCAGTTCCAGGTATATAAACGTGCAGCAGAGCTTTGCACACAGGAACTGACAATACGTACACTTGATATCGGGGGCGATAAGGAACTTCCTTATTTTGAGTTTGAAAAAGAAGACAACCCGTTCCTTGGATGGAGGGCAATACGTATATCACTTGACATGAAAGAAATGTTTAAAGAACAGTTACGTGCAATACTCCGTGCAAGTGCCTTTGGAAATGTGCGCATAATGTTCCCGATGATTATATCCGTTGAAGAATTAAGGGAAGCCAAGGCAGTTGTGGAAGAGTGCAAGAAAGAACTGCGTGAGGAAGGCAAAGAATTCTGTGAAAATATTGAAACTGGAATGATGATGGAAACACCGGCAAGCGTACTGCTGGCAGAAGAATTTGCCAAAGAAGCAGATTTCTTCAGTATAGGCACAAATGACCTTACACAGTACCTGCTTGCAGTAGACCGCGGCAATAAAAAAATTGCAGATAAATATTCATACTTTCACCCGGCAGTCCTTAGCGCCATAAAACATATAATAGATGCTGCTCATAAAGAAAATATAAAAGCCGGGATGTGCGGTGAAATGGCAGGAGATGTAAAAGCAGCAGAAATCCTGCTTGGATATGGGCTTGATGAATTCAGCATGTCAGCAGGCAGCGTGGATTATATAAGAGAAGAACTTTTAAAACTTACAGGCAATATATAAAATTATTCCACCTGTGCGGTTGAAATCCACTTCCTAAATGAGCAAAAAATGGATGCGTTAGCAGACATAGGAGTGCGCCAGCACGGTTTTTGCGAATGGGTAAGTGGGTTGGATGCTCTTTAGCATCCAACCGCACAGGTGGAAATTATTCTGCATTTCTTGTAAAAAAATGGACAGTTTACAGTGCCAGAGCCATAATATTCCGTTAAAGTATACCCTTTAACAGAATATTACAGGCATCTGGCACATAAAATTTGTATTGATTTCTTCCTGTTTATATTATATGATTGGCACATCACCAGTTTACAATATGGAGGATGGACATGTTTTTTGAATATGGGGAAAAGGAAACAGAATATCTTAAAAGCAAAGACAAAAAACTTGCAGAGGTAATAGACAAGATTGGGCATATTGAGCGCCAGACGGATGATAACTTATTTTCATCAGTTATACATTGTATTATAGGGCAGCAGATTTCTACAAAAGCACAGGTAACAATATGGCAGCGTATGCAGGATGCCTATGGTGAAGTGTCACCGGAACCAGTAAACAGCGCCAGTACAGAGGAGTTACAGTCATTAGGGATGACTTTCCGTAAAGCAGAGTATATTAAGGACTTTGCAGAAAAAGTATATAAAGGTGTATTTGACATTGATGCAGTAGCAGAAATGCCAGACCAGGAAGCCATTACGGCACTATCAGGGCTTAAGGGTGTAGGTGTATGGACAGCAGAAATGATACTGCTTTTCTGCCTGGAACGTCCGGATATATTAAGTTATAGTGACCTGGCAATACAACGTGGAATGAGGATGGTATATCATCACAGGAAGATAGATAAAAAACTGTTTGAAAAATACCGCCGCAGGCTTTCTCCTTACTGTAGTGTTGCAAGCCTTTATTTCTGGGCAGTAGCAGGAGGGGCAGTTCCAGGTATGAAAGATTATGCACCAGCAAAGACAGGGAAATAATACATAGAAATAACAAAAAACATGGAGGTGCAGTATGTATATACAATATTATAATTCACCACTTGGCAGGATAACAATTGCAAGTGATGGCAAGTCACTTACAGGACTTTGGATTGATGGGCAGAAATATTTTGGAAGTACACTGGAAGGGGAAAGGCTTGAGGGATATCTTCCAGTATTTAAACAGGCAGAACAGTGGCTTGATATTTACTTTGGCGGGAAAGACCCTGGATTTGCCCTGCCATTATCAATGGAAAATGCAACACCTTTCCGTAAAACAGTATGGGAAATCCTGTTGTCAATCAAGTATGGGCATACAATGTCATATGGCATGATTGCAGATATAATTGCAAAACAGAGAGGGACAGGCAACATGTCCGCACAGGCTGTAGGTGGTGCTATTGCACATAACCCGTTTTTAATTATAGTACCCTGCCACAGGGTGATTGGTTCTGATGGAAGCCTTACAGGATATGCTGGTGGTATGGAAAAGAAAAAATTTCTTCTGGAACTGGAGAAAACAGGCATGCTTATGGTGAACTCTGCAATTAATAACATATAAGACGTAATTTTAAACTTTTTTTGCGTCAAATGTATCTAATCTGGTACTTGTTTTTTTTGGATGCTAGTGTTAATATTGGAATATTGCATTTATTAAGCGGTATATGTTACAAAACCAGCCCACAAGGAAGGAGTTTCAGAATGAAAAAACTTTTTACAAAGCGTCTGTTTGCCTATATGGCAGTAGCATTACTTGTTACTATTACTGCTATTTTTGCACTACAGACATTTATCAGTAAAAGTAACAATGTACTATCCAGCAAGAGTAAACTTGAAGATGTTAAAACAAAACTGGAAGCAAACCAGCAGAGTATTGAAGACCTTAAAGAAAACCTTGGCGAAAATAACCTTGCTAAAACAAGGGCATTTGCTGATATGCTGGCTGCTGACAGTTCAATTTTTGGGGATGCAGCTAAACTGGACGGAATCAAAGACAGGCTGATGGTAAATGAATTACATATTATCAGTGAAGAGGGGATTATTACCAGCAGTACAATTGAAAGTTATATTGGATTTGATATGAGAAGTGGTGAACAGTCAAATGCATTTATGGCAATTATTGACGACCCGTCCAAGGAGATTGTACAAGAACCGCAGGTAAATGTAGCTGATGGGATTGTAATGCAGTATATAGGTGTGGCAAGAACTGATGACAAGGGACTGGTACAGGTCGGAGTGCGCCCTGAGGTACTGGAGAATATGCTTGCCAATACAACACTAGATGTTGTTATGAAGACTATTGACTTTGGCGAAAAGGGCTATGTATATGCCATAAGCAGTGAGGGGAAGATACTGGCACATAAAAACCAGGATTTAATTGGAAAAACTGCAAAAGAAGCTGGATTTCCAGAAGATTTTACTGGAAAAGGCAAGGCAGTAATTAATGGTGAAAAAGGTTATTATTATTCAGAAGAGTATGATGGTAAAATTATTGGTACTTTTATGCCATCAAGCGAGTATTATAAGGAACGTGTCAACCAGACTGTAGTTGTTTCATTAAGCATGTTAATTATTTTTGTTGTGTTATTATTTATGATTAACCAGATGGTAGACAATAAAATTGTTACAGGAATTAACCGTATAAGTAATTCGATGAAAGAAATTGCAGGTGGTAATTTTAATATTGTAATAGATGAAAAAGGAAATCCTGAGTTTGAAATGCTTTCGCAGAGCATTAATAAAATGGTGGAAAATACAAGCCAGAACATACATGAGAATGAAAGCCTTTTAGAACAGCAGAAAGAGGATATGGAACGCAATAATGCACTTATTAGTAATGTAAAAAATGCATGCAGGAATTTAGAACATGTGACAAGTGAAACACTGGAAAATGCAGATGATATTTATAATGGCACAGGTGAACAGGAAAAAGCAGTAGAAGATTTAAAATATGTAATGGAGCAGCTTGCCAGGGAATTAAAAGAAAGTGCAGATGCTTCAGGCAGCATTACAGAGGCAACAGGAAATTCTGTTAAGGAAATACTGCATACACAGTCACAGATGGAACTGTTAAAAGACTCAATGCAGAAGATTAGTGAAATGTCTGCTGCGATTGAAAAAATTATTGGTGAAATCAATTCTATAGCAAAAAGGACAAATATGCTTTCATTAAATGCTTCAGTTGAAGCAGCAAGAGCCGGTGAGATGGGAAAAGGATTTTCAGTTGTTGCTACGCAGATAGGGGAACTGGCAGCAAGAAGTGCACAGGCAGCAAAGGAGACTAACGAACTGATTACCAATTCAATGAGGGCAGTAGAAGGTGGAAAGCAGATTACAGACCAGACAGCAGAAGCTTTTGATAATGCTGTAGAAAATATTGAGAATGCTAACCAGAATGTAGAAAAAATTACTGGAATGGTAATGCAGAATGTGGAAATTGTAACACATGCTACAGAACAGATAGAAAGAATTTCAAGTGTAGTTGAGAAGAATGTACAGGTTTCCAACAATACAAAAAAAGTTTCTTCCAATATGGCAGACATTACAGGAAAACTGCTCGAAATGGTAGAATAGATTAAGTGAGGCTGTGGTAAATACATGTCATACCAGAAAAAAAATACAACCAGGTATAATATACTGGACTATATGTTAAATAATGGGAATACATCAAAGGCCCTGCTGGCTAAAGAATTAAATCTAAGCATGCCTACTGTGCTTTCAAATGTAAACGGGCTTATGGACAAAGGAATTGTTACAGAATTAGGGGAGCTTGAGTCCACCGGCGGAAGGAAAGCTGTATTAATCGGGCTTCAGAAAGATTACAGGTATGCTGCTGGAATAAATATAACTGCAAACCATATTGGAATGGTTCTTGTAAATTTCTGTGGGGAAGTTGTAAAACAGGAACACACAAGGGTAAAATTTGATGCAGACCTGTCCTGTTATAGTAACCTTGCTGGTATGCTTGAAAAGTTTTGTGAGGCTGAAATCCGGAGCAGCAAATTACTGGGTACTGGCATTTCACTGCCTGGCATTATTAACCAGAATGAAAAAATCCTGGTAAAGTCACATGCATTAGGGCTGGAAAATTACAGCCTTAAAATAATAGAACAGATGTTTAGTGTACCTGTATATTTTGAAAATGATGCTAATGCAGCAATGCTTGCAGAAAATCCACAGAAATTAAAGAATTCACTTTACCTTTCATTAAATAATACACTTGGAGGAGCTGTCTGCATAGATGGCATGCTTTTTACAGGCCAGAACCGTAAAGCTGGGGAATTTGGCCATATGGTTTTATTTCCTGGAGGCAGAAAGTGCTACTGTGGCAAGTCTGGATGTGCTGATGCATATTGTGCAGCAAGTGTACTTACTAACGGGGGCAGGAAGAGGCTGGAAGATTTTATGGAAAGCATAAGCACAGACAAGGATGCAGCAGAATTGTGGGATAATTACCTTGAAAACCTTGCAATACTTATTTCTAACCTGCGCATGTCTTTTGATACAGATATTATACTGGGAGGGGATGCTGGTGGATATCTGGAAAGCTATATGGTAGAACTTGGCAGGAAGATTTTTAAGTATAATCTATTTGATGGTGATTTAAGTTATTTAAAAAACTGTTCATACCAGAAAGAAGCATCCGCCATAGGGGTGGCAAAGCAGTTTTTTAGAAAATTAATAGAAACAATATAATATATAAATACTGCAGTAAAGTGCAGCTACAGAGATAGTAAAACTCTGTAGCTGCACTTATTTTTATGCAAAATCCATAAAAAGTATCTTATAAAATTGTGTATAATAGCAAATTTACAAAAATGTCTTGACAATCTTATATAAAAATGCAATAATTTAATTACTTTAATAAAACGTTTAATAAAAGTAAAGAAGAAAGAGAGGATGATTATTATGTTACAGCAAATTATGACACAGCCAGGAGAAATAGTTTTTAAGGAAGTACCACTTCCAGAGTTAGGAGATAAGCAGGTGATGGTTAAAATCATGAATATTGGTATATGTGGTTCAGATATCCACGTATACCATGGAAAACATCCATTTACTTCTTACCCTGTAACACAAGGGCATGAGGTTTCAGGGGAGATTACAGGATTAGGCAGGGATGTGGAAGGCTTACATATTGGACAGAAAGTTACTATTGAGCCACAAGTATATTGTGGGCACTGTTATCCATGCAGGCATGGCAAATATAACCTTTGTGAAGAATTAAAAGTTATGGGCTTCCAGACAACAGGCACAGCCTCAGAATTTTTTGTGGCAGATGCTTCAAAGGTTACACCTATACCAGATGAAATGTCCTTTGAAGAGGGTGCAATGGTTGAGCCGCTTGCGGTTGCTGTACATGGTATAAAACAGGCAGGGGATGTTACTGGAATGAATATTGCTGTTATTGGTGCAGGGCCAATAGGAAACCTTGTTGCGCAGGCAGCCATGGGAATGGGTGCTGCAAAAGTAATGGTTACAGATGTAAGCAGCCTGCGCCTTGAAAAGGCAAAAGAATGTGGCATTGATGCCTGTATAAATACAATGGAAAAGGATTTTGGGGAAGCAATGCTTGAAACATTCGGGCAGGATAAAGCAGATATAATTTATGACTGTGCAGGCAATAACATCACAATGGGCCAGGCAATTAAATATGCAAGGAAAGGAAGCACTATAGTGCTTGTTGCTGTATTTGCAGGAATGGCAGAAATAGACCTGGCAGTTGCCAATGACCATGAACTTGATATAAAAAGCACAATGATGTACAGGCATGATGATTATATTGACGCAATAAGGCTTGTAACAGAAAATAAGGTACATTTAAAACCATTAATTTCAAAAACGTTTCCATTTAAAGAATATTTAAAAGCATACCAGTATATTGACAATAACCGTGAAACTACAATGAAAGTAATTATTAATGTACAGGAATAAAAACGGCAGCGTGGCAGCCAGTACAGGCGGCATATCCGTCTGGTTTATATAATTAAGGGGAGATATTTATGGAGAGCAGGAACAATAATGGCAAAGTGCCTTTAATTAGTAAAATAGCGTATGGTTTTGGGGATGTAGGCTGTAATTTCAGCTGGATGTTTGTAAGTAATTTTTTAATGATATTTTATACAGATGTATTTGGGATAAGCATGGCAGCAGTTTCGGCTTTAATGCTATTTTCAAGGTTCTGGGATGCTATAAACGACCCAATAATTGGAGGGCTTGCAGATAAGACAAAAAGCAGGTGGGGGCGTTACCGTCCCTGGCTGTTATTTGCAGCACCTGTTACCTCAGTAATACTTGTGCTTGCGTTCTGGGCACATCCAGACTGGCCAGACAGTGCTAAGCTTGTATATATGGTGATAACGTACTGCCTTCTTGTTCTGGGGTATACTTGTGTAAATATACCATATGGGACATTATGTGGCGCAATGACACAAAGCATTGATGAAAGGGCTAAGATAAACACCTCACGTTCTGTAGCGGCAATGGTGGCAATAGGCATTATAAATATTATTACAGTCCCGCTTATAAAAGAATTTGGAAAAAGCAGCTCTAAAACAGGTTATCTTACAGTTGCAATTATTTATGGATGTATATTTGCAGCATGCCATTTTTTCTGTTTTGCCAAAACTAAAGAAGTAGTAGAGATGCCAGAGAAAGAAAAAATTTCCATAAAAATACAGTTAAAAGCTGTATTACAGAACCGTCCGTATCTGCTGGCACTGGCAGGCCAGGTGCTGTTTGGGTTTACATTATATGGCAGGAATGCGGATGTGCTTTACTATTTTACATATGTTGAAGGAAATGCTTCATATTATACTTCTTATTCAATGTGTATAATTATTCCTTCAATTATAGGGGCTGCCTGTTTCCAGCCAGTATTCAGGAAAACCAATAACAAAGGACGTGCCGCTTCAATATTTGCACTGATGACAGGCTGTTCCATGCTGGCATTATATTTATTCAGTGTAAAAGAAAACCCTTTGATGTTTTATATACTTTCTGGTCTTGTGCAGTTCTTTTTTTCAGGTTTTAATACTGCAATTTATGCAATTATTCCAGACTGTACAGAATATGGGCAGTGGAAGACAGGGCTTAGGAATGATGGTTTCCAGTATGCATTTATTTCACTTGGAAATAAAGCAGGAATGGCGCTTGGTACAGCCTTGCTGGCAGGAATGCTTGGCAAATATGGATATATTGCCAACCAGCAGCAAAATGAAGCTGTTTTGTCAGTAATGAAACATTCATTTACCACAATTCCAGGAATACTCTGGCTTGTAACAGCAGCTGTATTGTTTTTCTACCGTTTAAACAGGAAGCGTTATAATGAGATAATGGAGGATTTAAAAAATGGCAAAAAAGTTTGATATAGTTGCACTAGGCGAAATTTTAATTGATTTTACTGAAAGTGGCATAAGTGAAAATGGAATGAAGCTATTTGAACAAAATCCTGGTGGTGCGCCTGCAAACCTGCTTGTTACAGCAAGCCATATGGGATGTAAAACTGCTATAATTGGCAAAACCGGCAAAGACCTGCATGGAGTTTTTTTAAAGAAAACACTTGAAGAAGAAAACATCTGTACAGATTACATTGTAGAAGATAACACTGTATTTACGACACTTGCATTTGTGGCACTGGATGAAAACGGGGAACGCCAGTTTTCTTTTGCAAGAAAGCCAGGTGCAGATACATGCCTTCAAATACAGGAATTAAACAAAGAGGCATTAAAAGAATGTAAAATATTCCATTTTGGTTCATTATCACTAACAGATGAACCAGCAAAGTCTGCTACTATTGAAGCTGTCAAAACAGCTAAAGAAGCAGGGGCAGTAATTTCATTTGACCCTAATTACAGAGAACTGCTTTGGAACAGTGAAAAGGATGCAGCAGAAACAATAAACAAGGCAATACAATATGCAGATATGGTTAAAGTTTCTGATGAGGAAAGCATAATGCTGTCTGGTGAAAATAATTATAAAAAAGCTGCTTTAAAGTTGTTACAGAAAGGCCCGCGTATAATTGCAGTTACGCTTGGGGATAAAGGCGTTTACCTGGCTTGTAATAAGGGAAACAGTGTAATTCCAGGTTTTAAAGCAGTTGTAACAGACACTACAGGGGCAGGGGATTCATTCTGGGGAGGTTTCTTATCCAGGTATCTTAAATACCATACAGACATAGAAAATATGGAGTGGGATAAATGGGAGTCATGTGCAGCATTTGGCAATGCAACAGCAAGCCTTTGTGTGCAGAAACGTGGTGGTATACCATCAATACCAGTGCGTAGGGATGTGGAAAGTATTTTATACACATACAGCTTTTAATATAATTTATGAACCACTGGTATATTTATTATATGCCATGTGGTTCATTTTTACTTTTATCTAATATTTTACATTAATTTTGCTTTCCAGATAATATCTTTAAAATTTTGTATGTATTCCAGATAACAGTTTACATAGTCCATATTGGTTAAATATCCCCTTCCTGAAGATATAACACCCACACTGGTCTTTTTTCCATTAATTGTTATATAAAAATATACACCATATACATGATTTTTCTTTCTTCCAGCAAAGGAAATTACGGGTTCTATTTCTTCAATACTGTATAAAGAAAAATACTGCACTTTAAATGGATTTAATAAACATAATACAGCCAGTTCTTTATTAACTGTGTCAATCCAGAAATGTACTGTAAGCATTTCATATTCATAATTTATGCAAAATTCATTCCGCAGCCCTCTTTTTTTATTATACTTGTAAAAAATAATCCCTGAAAACAGTATCCATACAAAATATCCCATAAGCAAGGAAAATGTCCATAAAAATGTTATATAATTTTCCGCTTTTAGAAAAATTTCCAGCAAGACAGGTAAAAATAACAGTAACACAAAATAGTATTTCCAATTAAACTGCTTCATTTATTTTATTCCTTTCACAATGCATTTTTAGGGCACGCTTTAACACATTCCAGGCATAAGATACATTCCGTTCCATTTTTTCTTTTTCTTGAATTATCAGTTATATCAACATCCATAGGGCAGGCTTTTTTACATTTGCCACAGGAAACACATTTGCTTTCATCACATTTAATACGCATTAAAGAAAAATAAGACATTGGCTTAAGGAATATTGTAACAGGGCATATGTATTTGCAAAAAGCCCGGTTATCCTTTAATGCAAAAGCAAGTATAATTCCAGTTAAATAATATAAAAAATTTCCAATTAAGAATGACCAGAACATAATGCGTTCCATATTGTTTACATTTGCAAGGAATAAACTACAAACAAAAATAAAAGATATTGCAAAAGTAATATACCTTATAAAGCCCCACTTTTTTCTTGGCTGTTGTGGTATTTTATATGGGAGCAAATCAAGTACCATTGCTGTCCAGCAGGCAAACCCGCACCATCCACGCCCGAAAAACAGCGGGCCAAATATCTTTGCTACTGCATAATGGATAGTTGCTGCTTCAAAAACGCCTGTAAATAAATAATACCAGAACCCCTCAATCTGCATATTTTCATTACTGATTAACCCAAGATAGACAAACATATAAGTTCCAACCAGAAATTGTGCAACCCTGCGTGCATGTTTGTATTTAAGCCCAAACAAAAGAAAGCCTGTTGCTATTGAAGTCCCTATGTAACTGAAATTTACCAGATAAAATATATTGTCCATTGTAAGCCATAGAGTAACAGCTATAGTTTCAAAAAGCAGCCACATAATAGCAGGTAATATAAATTTCTTTATTAATTTTGGTTTCTCCATGCAGGTTATACCTCCTTATCCTTAATTCTGTAAATTTTATACTTTTGAACCTGGCATAATTTTATTGTTTTTTTAAGTAATTTTCTGTTTTATGGAATTTATCCATATCGCCGCCTGCTTGTAATAGAAAAGCAGAACATGCATTATGGATTTTTTCTTTTGCATCCTGCCTGTCTGATTTCATAACGCCTGAAACTATTGCAACAAGAAGCCCATGTGAATATAATATAGTGTTGGTAAGGTAGTCCAGGGCTTTATCATTGGAAATATTAAAAAAAGCAGCTATCTCTGAAGACAGGTTCTGGTTATTTATTGCTTCAAGAAGCATTTCAAATGTACCCATACAATAATTGCTGCCCTCATTCAGGTAAAGGTATCTGAATAAATTGGGCATATCAAATGCAATATCAACATAAGCATTGCCTATTTCTGAAAATGCACTAACAGCATTTCTGGAAAGTGGTTTTAATTTTTCGTTGGCATAAGATACAGCATATTCTGCAAGGGCTTTGCGGAATCCATCCATGTTGCCGAAATGCCACGAAACAGGCTGGGTGGAACTATCCAGCCTTTCTGCAACTGTCTTTATTGTTACATTGCTATATCCATTTTCAATTAACAGTTCCAGGGCAGCTTGTAAAATCATATCTTTTGGAATTTTAGGACGGCTTGGCATTGCATTTCCTCCAATACTATAAACTAGTTTACTGTAAACTGATTTATAGTATAATAAAACTGCCTGGGTTTGTCAAGCTTAAATATGCAGATACAAAAGGTATAATTATCTGGTATATGGAATTTCATAAAATATATAGCAGTTATGGCATTTTGGGTTCAAAAAGTTATAAAATGGTGTTATAATAAATACTATAAGTAAATTTTGCTGTATAACAATAATTAATCTTTTATATTGTTAATGTTCAGATATTAATGGAGGGGAAAATGGACAAGTTAGATTTTAAAAACCCGTCATATAACAGGGAGACAGGGGAGACTGCCTGGAGCATGTTATATTTTGGCAGTTATCCACAGACAGAAATTAAAGATAATGAACTGGCTTCTGGGATTACAGAGGCAGTATATAATGAAGATGGCGATGCCCTGGCATATGGCATAAAATACAGAAGAATAAAGCAGAATGGTGTTTTCCGTTATTTCAGGTGGGATAAAATACAATGGAGGGTGCTGTGGAATGATGGCAAGACCCTTTTTGTAATATCAGATAAAGGGCTTGACTGCAAAGCATATGATAATACAGATAACTTTGTAATATGGGAACAGTCTTCTTTAAGGGAATGGCTTGCAGGCAGCTTTTATAATATGGCATTTGACAGCAGGGAACAGGAAGCCATTTTAATGCATGAAACAGAAACATCATATATTTGTAATGGTGAAAATATTACTGATAGGACAAATGACAAAATTTACCTGCTCTCTATTAAAGAACTCAGGACATCACGTTATGGTTTCTGGGATGAAAAAGTTTACTGGGAACATACAATAGATAAAAAGATTAACAGGAGAATGAGGCCAACCAGCTATGCACAGGCGTGTGGTGTGTGGGTTTATAAACATGACAGCAATAAAAAATGGTATGTTGCAAAACCGGACAGTTCACGTGAGGGATGCTGCTGCTGGTGGACACGTTCACCTTGTGCTGATACAAGATATGGCACAAAAATGAAGAATACGAAAGTAACAGAATCAGGAGCTATTGATAAACATGATTATGGCCATATATTACACCGCATGGGAAATGCAGTTGCAGTTGTGCCGGTAATGCACCTGGATTTAGAAAGCTTAACAGATATACTATAACCAGGAGGGTTTAAGAATGGACGGAAGCATAGAATTAAGGCTTGTACATTTGGCACAGAAAGTTGCCAGTATGTATAAAGATAAAATAGAACAAAAATATTATAAGCAGCTTTGTGATGCCATTGAAACATGCAGGGATTATTATATAAACGGCGGAAAGGACTGGGGATGTATGTATGAAGCTGTACTTTCACACCAGAGGATTTAGAATTACGTGGGGAAAATATACCAGCATTTGTGGAATTACTGGAAAAGCATATTAACCAGACAATTGGCTATGATAAGATATTTCAATTCTGGGGTAGTGGAATTTGTTATTAAAGTTGTTATTAATGGAGGAAGAATAATGGATAAAATGGATTTTGCAAATCCTGTATATGATGATATTACAGGCAAAGCAGTCTGGAGCATGTTGTATTTTGGCAGTTATCCGCAGACTGAAGTAAAAGGATATAAACTTGTCCCTGCTATTACACAGGCAGAATATGATATAAATGGTGATGCATATGTTTCAGGTATAAAATACAGAAGAATAAGCAAGGATGATACAGAAAACAGTAATAATTTTGGGGACAAAACTTTCCGTTATTTTAAGTGGGAAAAGATAAAATGGCGTGTATTATGGAATGACGGGGATACGCTTTTTGTTATGGCAGACAAGGGAATTGACTGCAAGGCATATAATGATATAATTATATCAGTTACATGGGAAGAATGTACATTGCGCCACTGGCTTGCTAATGATTTCTATAATATGGCATTTAACGCTAATGAACAGAAAGCAATTAAAATACATAATGTAAATAACCAGGCAGCACCAGGATATATGAAAGGAAATGGCAGGGATACAGAAGATAAAATATATATTTTATCAATACCTGAAATAAGAAATGAAAATTATGGTTTATGGGATAAAAAGATAGACTGGGAGCATAAAAAGGATAAAAAAGCAAACAGGAGAATGAAGCCAGCAGATTATGCATATGCACGTGGGATAAGCACTGGAAATGTAATGGGGGATTACAAGAAAAACTGTAAATGGTGGCTGCGTTCGGCATGCAGTTATACAAATTATGGTGCAGAAGTCAGCTGGGAAGGCGGTGTTTTTACTGTTGGTTACCATACCCAGGTTTTTTGCACTGCAGTTGTGCCAGTAATGCATATCGGGCTTAAAGAACTGCAAAGCCTGTTATAATTATGCTGCCTTACAGAAAAATATGGAGGATAAAATAAAATGCAGCCAGTCCAGTTAACAGGAAAAAGAGACCATTATATTGACAATTTAAGGAGCATATCAATACTTCTTTTATTTCCAGTACATACATTTATGATATGGAATAATTTTGGTTCTGGTTTTTACGTATGGTTAGAAGAAAATAAAATATACAGCACATTAATTGTATTAATAAATCCCTGGTTTATGCCATTGCTTTTTTTATTAGCAGGCATAAGCGCAAGGCTTTCATTAGAGAAAAGAACAACAAAAGAATTTGTAATACAACGTATAAATAAGCTTTTAATACCATTTATAACTGGCATGGTTTTTCTAGTTCCAATACAGACATTGTATGCGAGAAAGTTTTTTTATAATTACAGTGACGGATTTATAGAAAACTGGCGGTACTTTTTTACACATTTTACAGATTTAAGCGGTTATGATGGCGCATTTACGCCAGGGCATTTATGGTTTATATTATATTTATTTATAATCTCAATATTATCATTAATTATATTCCGTTACTTACCATACAAAAAAGTTGTACAAGTAACAGGAAAATTACATATATCCTGTATAATCCTTTTATTTATTCCAATATGGCTTATGTATTATATTGGCAATTTTGGAGGTTTCAGCATTGGAAAAAACCTGGCACTTTATCTGGCAGGTTATTATATTATAAGCAATAATGCTGTTATGGAAAAGGCAGAGAAAAATATAAAATGGATAACATTATTATGCCTGGCATCAACATTAATATCAGCAGTTCTATATTACAAATACTTATTTTATGGGGATATATGGGTATGTTATATTGGATGGATTACAATACTTGTATTACTGGTATATGGAAAAAGGTTTTTAAATAAAAAAACAAAGTTTATGGAATTTGCCAGACATGCATCATATCCAGTCTATATATTGCACCAGTCCATACTTGTAGCACTTGCATACTATATTACCAGGGAATTTAATAATATCATTGTGCAGGCATCAGTAATCTGTGTGGGAAGTTTAATATTAACTATAATGGCATATTATATAATAAATAAAATACCTGTTGCAAGGAAAATAATTGCGCAATAGTTTTACATCTTTCCATACTTATGTTATAATATAACAAATTACCAGTACGGAGGGAATAATATGGATGTAAAATTAATGAAACCGAAAATTGACTTTGCTTTTAAAGAAATAATGATGGATGATGAGGTAAGGAAAGGGTTTTTATCAGCAGTATTAAAAATTAAACCAGAGGATATAAAAGAAACAAAAATATTGAATACATACCTCCGTAAAAAACATAAAAATGATAAATTTGGAATTCTTGATGTAAGGATACTAATGAATGATGATACAGAAATAGATGTGGAAATACAGTTAATGGTGTTTAAGGCATGGACCAGCAGGACTTTGTTTTATGTTTCCAAAATGGTTACAGAACAGATTGAGGAAGGGGAAGACTATTCTGAAATAAAGAAATGTGTCAGTATAAGCATACTGGATTTCAAGTTATTTGATGACACAGAAGAATTTTATTCATGTTTCCATCTCAGGGAGGACACAAGGAACACATTATACAGCGATAAAATAGAATTCCATGTAATAGAACTGCCAAAGTTGCCAGAAGAATTAAAAGAAGAAAACAGTGATTTATTGTTATGGTCTAAATTCCTGGATGCAGAAAGGGAGGAGGAGTTTAAAATGTTAGCAGAAAAGAATGTATATGTTGGCAAAGCTTACAGTAAATTACAGAATATAAGCATGGATAAAGAGAAACAGCTTGAATATACAGCCAGGCAGAAGGAAATCCTTGATTATAACCAGCTGATGAAAGAATTTAGTGATGCTGGAAGAAGAGAGGGAGAGGAAATAGGAGAAAGAAATAACCAGTATAAGACTGCAAGAAAATCTATTAAAGCAGGTCTGCCTGTTGGTTTAATTTCTGAAATAACGGGTCTTACGATAGAGGAAATAGAGAAGCTGTATACAGACATGGAGTAATACAGCATTTTTTGCTTTTTTATTATAAAATTTATAAGGAGTGTTTCTATGGCAAATACTTACCAGGTAATAGATGAAAAAAACTGGGACAGGGCTATGCACTGTATGGTATTCAGAAATAGTGTTGAACCAGCTTTTTGTGTGACTTTTAATGCAGATATAACAAATTTTCTTAAATATACCCGTAAACAGGGTTTTTCTTTTACAATAGCTTTTGTTTATGCTGTATGCAGGTGTGCAAATAAGATTAAAGAGTTCCGTTACCGTTTTTTAGATGGCAATATTGTTTTATTTAATAATATTGATACTGCTTTTACTTATCTTGATAAAGAAACGGAATTATTTAAGGTAATTAATGTTCCTATGAAAAATACAATAGATGAATATGTGGAACTGGCAACGCATACAGCAGAGGAGCAGAAGGAATATTTTACTGGGCCTCTTGGAAATGATGTGTTCCAGTGTTCACCAATGCCCTGGGTTACATATACACATATTTCACATACTAATGCAGGCAAAAAAGATAATGCAACACCATTATTTGACTGGGGCAGATACTATGAAAGGGATGGACGGGTGCTTATGCCAGTGTCGGTGCAGGCACATCATTCATTTGTTGATGGTATACATATTGGTAAATTTACAGATGAATTGCAAAAATACCTGGATGAAATAAAATAGTATATAGAATGGAGTATACCAATGAAATTTTTTCATTTATCAGATTTACATTTTGGAAGGCAGTTACATGGCTATGATTTATATGAGGAACAGTATGGCTTTATAAAACAGCTTGAAATGTATTTAGAGCAGGAAAAGCCTGATGCAGTCCTGGTTTCAGGTGATATATATGATAAGGCTGTTCCAGCGGGACAGGCTGTTACACTTCTTGACGAATTCCTTATATCATTAAATAATACTCCTGCCTTTATTATTGCTGGCAACCATGATTCAGCCGAAAGATTAAAATATGGCAGGACTTTTCTTGAAAAGCACAATATTTATATATCTGTGCTGCCTCCGCAGAAAGAGGATGAAAGGCTGGAAAAGATTGTTTTAGAAGACAGCTATGGAAAAGTAAGTTTTTATCTGCTGCCATTTATAAAACCAGGGATGGTACGCCATTTTATGCCAGATGAAGCGGCAGAGGGTGAACAGGCTGTTATTAAAGCACTGCTTGCAAAAGAAGATATTGATTGGACACAAAGGAATGTTATTCTTACACACCAGTTCTATAAAAATGGTAGTAAAATACCAGAAAGGTGTGATTCAGAACAGAAAACTTCCTCTGTAGGAGGCACTGATGCAGTTGATATTTCAGTGTTAAAAGATTTTGACTATGCCGCGCTTGGGCATATACATGGTGCACAGATGGTTGGCGGAGAGAAATTCCGTTACTGTGGTACACCGCTTAAATATTCAGTAAGTGAAGCAGCACATGAAAAAAGCATTACTATGGTATTAATGGGTGGCAAGGGAAGTAATATAGAGATTAAAACACTTCCAGTTAATCCGGGACGTGATGTATTAAAGTTCCGGGGAAGCCTTAAAGATATTATTGCACTGGCAAATGAACAAAACAGGCAGGATTACATAAGCGTTACCCTTACAGATGATGATATACCAGAAATGGTTAAGGAGCAGTTACAGGGATACTTTGAAAATATACTTGAAATTATAGCAGATAATTCAAGGACAAGGCAGATAATCAGTGAAGAAGTAGCAGACTTTAAGGAATTATCACCTTATGAGGCATTTAGTGCATTTTTTAAGGAAACGGCAGGGCGTGAAATGGATATGCAGGAAAGCAGCCTTATAAAAGAGATTATAGATGAAGCTGCCAGCAGCAGGCAGCCATGATTTTATGGAAGGCGGGTTAGTATATAATGAAACCAGTTAAACTTATTATGTCAGCATTTGGTTCGTATGGCGGTACTGAAATAATTGAATTTAATAAAATAAAGAACGGGCTGTTTCTTATAGCTGGTGATACAGGTTCAGGAAAGACTACTATATTTGATGCCATAATGTTTGCACTTTATGACAGCATGAGCGGCAAGGAAAGAAAAAGTATTATGATGAGAAGCGAGTATGCTTCTGATGAAATGGAAACATATGTGGAGTTTACTTTCAGCTATGGCAGCAGTACATATACAATAAAAAGATTTCCTGCATATGAAAGAAAGAGCAAGCGCAGGAATAAGGATGGGAAATATGCTACTATAAGGCAGCAGGCGAAAGCAGAGCTTATAATGCCTGATGGCACACAGTTTAATGGGAAAATTACGCAGATAAATAAAAAAATAGAAGAAATTACAGGGCTTACAGCAGAGCAGTTTAATAAAATTGCACTTATTGCACAAGGGGAGTTCCAGGAGCTTGTTATGGATAAAACTGGCAGGCGCAAAGAGATATTCAGGCAGATTTTTTCAACACAGGTTTATGGTGATATTGAGGATATTATATTCAGGAAATATAAGGCAGAGGCAACACAGTTAAAATACAATTCCACAAAGCTTGAAGAACTTGCAGACGGAATAGAATTCCAGGAAGAAAGTCCTTATAAAGAGGAATTTATTACTGCATTTGAAAGAAAAGATACAGAACAGGACGCTGTTACAGATGTCCTGGATAAAGAAATCGCAAGGCTTAAGGAAGTATACAATAATAAAAATATTTTGTATAGTGAAAAGGAAAAGGAATATAACCGCTTAAATGAATGTATAGCTAAAGGCAGGGAAAAGAATAAGCTTATAGACAGGCTTTTACAGTTTGAATTACAGAAAGAGGAACTGGATGCGGCAAAAGAGGAAACGGATAATAAAATCTTAGTTTTAGAGCTGGCAAAAAAAGCAGAAAAAGTATTATTTGCGGAGAAAAATTATAATAACAGGAAGGATGAATATAATAAAGCAGATAAAAAGGCAAAAGATATTCTGCTAAAAGAAGAAACACTGGTTTTAAAATTTAATGAAGTTTCTGGAAAGCATAAACAGGCAGAGGAAGAATATAACCAGCTTATGCCTGGATATATAACAAAAAGGGATAATTTAAAACAGGATGTTGAAAAATATAAAATATTATCTGAAAAGGAAACAATTCTTTCCAGCCTTGAAACATCAGTTAAAAATGCTTTATCAGAAAAAGAAAACAAAACTAATGAACTTGTAAGGATTAAAGAAGAAATAAATATATCTAATGATATTTTAAAATCGTATGAAACGCTGGAAATTGAAACAGGACAGATAGAAACGGAAAAGAAAAAGTATAACGAGGAACAGGGGGTTCTTGTCCAGCTTATACAGAAGAAAGAAACATGCAGCCAATGGCAGGAAAATTTAACTGTACTTGGTAAAAAATTACTTGCATGTGTTAAAAAGTGGGAAGAGAGCCGCAGGAAACATGAGGAGTACACCAGGACATATATTGCCTGCCAGTCCGCTTTTCTTGCAGAAGACCTTAAACCTTCATGCCCATGTCCTGTATGTGGTTCTACAGAACACCCGCATCCTGCAAAAAGACCAGATGACGCAATAACAGAAGAAATGGTTAAAAAGGCGGAGGCAGCAGAGCGCAAATGTGAAACAGAAAAGAATAAAATGCAGAAAGAAATGGAAACAGCAAAAAGTGCATTTTCTGCTGAAATAGCATTATTAAATGAATATATAGAAAGGCTTTCTGGCAAAGAAAAATTACAGGCAGAAGATAACAAGGCAGAAATTTATTCAATAGAAAATTATTCTTCTGAAAAGCTGCAGCAGATAATAGAGGAAAAACGCATATGGCTTCTGTCTGAAAATAAAAGGATAAGCAGTAATTTAAAAGAACTTAAGAAGAAAGCGGCTGATAAAAAAAGCAGGCAGGAAGGTCTGGAAAAGCTTGCAGACCTGCAGGAAAAAGCTTTAAAATGGATTGAAAATAAAGAAAAAGAAATCCACAGGCTTGAAATGGATTTGGAAGTATTAAAAAATGAAATAAAAACATTTAAGTCTTCACTTGCATATGATACAGAAGAAGAGGCAGGACGCAGGCTTAAGGAATGTGAAGAAAGCTTAAACCTGCTTGATGGGCGGTACAGAAGTGCGAACAAAGAATTAAAGGATACACAGAAAAAACTTGTAAGTGTGCAAGGGGCAAAAGAGGAGCTTGCAAGGCAGTTAAAAGATTTAGAAACCAGCCTTGCAGAATTGTCAGAAACATTCCAGGAAGCACTTAAGGAAAATGGTTTTAAAGATATAGAAGAATACAGGAATTCTATAACGGATGCTGCTGCAATTAAAAGAATGGAGAGGGAAATTACGGCTTATAATGAAACATGTATTAGTAACAGTACAGGAATTAAAACAATAAAAGAACAGCTTGATAATACAGTTAAAGTTAATATTGGCAGCCTGGAACAGCCATTAGAGGAATTAAACCAGCTTATTGCCGGGATTAAAAAAGAACTTGACCAGTACAGCTTTTACATTAAAAGCAACAGCAAATCACTGGAGCGGCTGGCGGCGCTTATGGAAGAAAGAAAGGCAATGTCAGAAAAATTAAGGGTAATTAAATCACTTAATGAAGCAGCCAATGGAAAAATACATTTCCAGACTTATATACAAAGGCAGTATTTTAAGCAGATTATACAGGCAGCCAACCAGAGGCTTTCTAAAATAGCACCAGGGAAATTTCTGCTTGAGTGCCGGGATATAGGCGCAGGCGGCCAGGGCGAAACAGGGCTTGAGCTTGATGTTTATAACCCTTTAACGGGCAAATCCAGGGATGCACATACACTTTCAGGTGGTGAAACATTTATGGCATCACTTTCAATGGCGCTTGGAATGGCAGATATTGTACAAAATACAGTTGGCAAGGCAAGGCTTGATACAATGTTTATAGATGAAGGTTTTGGCTCACTTAGTGATGATGCCAGGGATAAGGCAGTAAATGTGCTTTTAGAGCTTGCAGGCAGCAACAGGCTTGTTGGTGTAATCTCACATGTTTCTGAATTAAAAGAACAGATACCACAGAAGCTTACAGTTACAAAAGGAAACAGGGGAAGCAGCGTAAAATGGGACAGTTAATAAAACATCATTAAAGAAGGGATTATAAAATGCAGTGTAAAGAAGTCCAGAGCAAGTTTATTCCATTTATAAATGATGAATTAAACCATAAAGAATTAAAAGAATTTCTTGCGCATATACGCCAGTGTAAGGACTGCCAGGAAGAGTATGATATTTATTATACTATGATAATGGGGATGCGTTACCTGGAAAGTGATAATAATATAACAGAACTGGAAATTAATTCTGAACAGAGGATAAGGGAAGCAGAAGATTACCTTTTTCAATATAAGATACTACAGGCAGAAAAGATAATTTTGTTTGTTGTACTATGTATAGGGCTGGTACTTTTATTATAAATTGGAGGTTAAAAATGAGTGGAAAAATAGTGTTGATAGATGGCCATAGCATAATAAACAGGGCTTTTTACGGGCTGCCTGATTTAACAAATTCAGAGGGTATGCATACAAATGGTGTTTATGGTTTTCTTAATATAATGTTAAAAATACTTGATGAAGAAAAACCAGACTACCTTACAGTTGCATTTGATGTAAGTGAACCAACATTCCGCCATAAGATATATCCTGAATATAAAGGTACAAGAAAGAAAATGCCTGATGAACTGGCAGAGCAAGTCCCTGTCTTACAGGAAGTGCTTAAAGCTATGGGTATTTCTATAGTAATGCAGGGCGGTTATGAAGCAGATGACATCCTTGGGACAATAGCTAAAAAAGCAGAAAATGAAGATATAGAAGTTACGCTCGTATCAGGGGACAGGGATTTGCTCCAGCTTGCATCAGAAACAGTTAAGATAAGCATACCAAAGACAAAGAAAGGTGGTTCAGAGGTTGAGGAATACCATACACAGGATGTAATAGACAAATATGGGGTTACACCTTTGCAGATTATAGATTTAAAAGGGCTTATGGGTGATGCTTCTGATAATATACCAGGTGTGCCAGGTGTAGGCGAAAAGACAGCAGTTAAAATATTAACATCATTTCCATCTGTAGAAGAAGCATATATCCATATAGACGAAATAACACCAAAAAGGGCACAGACACTTCTGCGTGATAATAAGGAGCTTGCATTTCTTAGTAAAAAACTTGCAACAATTAAAACGGATTGTGACATAAATTATTCATTTGAAAATGCAAAGTTAAATAATATTTTTACAGCAGATGCTTTAGAATGGGTTAAAAGGCTTGAATTAAAAACCCTTATAAAGCGCTTTGACGCTTCTGTTGTATCAAAAGTTTCAGTAAAACCACAGGATTTTATTTATATAAATAATACAAAAGATGCTGGTGCATTTGTGGACAAACTTATAAAAGCAAAACCTTTAACGGCAGGAATTGCTTTTATGGGAAATGAATGGGAAAGCCAGGGTGCAGATAAGAAGAAACATAAAAATAATGACGGGCAGTTAAGTTTTTTCCTTGATGAAAATGATTGTGAAAAAGAATACTTATTTGCAGGTTTCGGCGTAAGTTATGAAACAGACGGAAAATGTGTAACTGCATGTATGCTTAAAGATAATAATATTACAGGCAGTTTTATTATAGAGCTATACAAAAAAATTGAAGAAAATATAGAAAATATTGCTATTACAGACTTTAAAAATGCACTCCACCTTGCAACGCCAGTAAAGGCGTTATCAGAAGAAACCGCTGCACCATGCCAGGCAGCATTTAATGATAACGGAATAACAGGCAAAGAAAAATTATTTAATAAAATAACAGATATTTCAATTGCAGCATATCTTTTAAATCCTTTAAAAGACACATACTTAACCGATGATATTGCAAGGGATTACCTGGGTTTGACTGTAAAAACATATGCAGAAAGGTTTGGCAAAAGCAGGATTAACAACCTGCTTTCAGACGGACAGAAAGAGGAATTAAAAAAGCTTCTTGACTATGCAGGTGAACTGTCTTATATTGCATGTCTTGCATTTACCCCTTTAACAGAGGCATTAAAAGAACAGGGTATGTATAAGCTTTTCAGAGAAATAGAGATGCCAGCAGCATATTATCTTTACCAGATGGAGCGTGAAGGCGTAAAAGCTGACAAAAAAGTATTAGAAGATATGTCAGGGCTTCTTGAAACCAGAATACAGGCACTTGAAACGGATATTTATGACCTTGCAGGTGAAGAATTTAATATAAATTCACCAAAGCAGCTTGGTGTAGTACTTTTTGATAAGTTAAAACTTCCAAATGCCAAAAAGACTAAGACTGGTTATTCAACTTCAGCAGATATCCTGGAAAAACTGCGCACAGAAGACCCAATAATTCCTAAAATACTTGATTACAGGCAAGTAAGCAAGTTAAAGTCAACATATGCAGACGGGCTGCCAGTATATATTGAAAGTGACAAACGTATACATGGGAAATTTAACCAGACAATTACAGCCACAGGAAGGATAAGCAGTACAGAGCCGAATCTCCAGAACATTCCTATAAGAATGGAACTTGGACGGCAGTTAAGGAAGGTATTTATCCCAAAAGAGGGATGTATATTCTTAGATGCTGATTATTCGCAGATAGAGCTAAGGGTGCTTGCACATATGTCAGGTGATAAAGAACTGGCAGAAGCATATAAAAATGGTGATGACATCCACAGGATAACAGCTTCAAAGGTATTCCATACACAATTTGAAGAAGTTACAGACTTACAGAGGCGTAATGCAAAAGCAGTTAATTTTGGCATAGTTTATGGAATAAGCAGTTTCGGGCTTGCGCAGGATTTAGATATAGACAGGAAAGAAGCAGATGAAATTATAAAACAATACTTTGCAACATATCCAAAGATTAAAGCATTTCTTGATGAAATGGTACAGTCAGCCAGGGAAAAAGGATATGCAGAAACAATATACGGGCGCAGGAGGCCAGTACCAGAACTTTCATCAAGCAGCCATATGCAAAAATCTTTTGGTGAAAGGGTTGCAATGAATTCGCCTATACAGGGTACAGCTGCAGACATAATAAAAATAGCAATGACAGGTGTTGCAAAAAGGCTGGAACAGGAGAAATTAAAATCAAGAATTGTCTTACAAATTCATGACGAACTTCTTGTTGAAACATATATAGAAGAAAAAGAAAAAGTAAAACAAGTGCTGCTTGAAGAAATGCAAGGGGCAGCAGACTTAAGCGTGCCGCTTCTTGTAGAAGTAGAAGAAGGAAACAACTGGTTTGAAGCACACTAAAATATCTGCTAAGATTATGAAAATAAAAATATATAAAAGGAGAAAAAATGAAAATACTAAAAAATTACTTTCATTTTTCTATAAAACGTATATTTGTATCATGTATACTTTTTATAGTACTATTTTTGCTTATTACAAATATATTTAATCTTCCAGTTACAGGAAGTACAAATTTAAAAATAAAAGAAAGTGAGATTACCAGGGAGATAACTGAAAGGGCAAGATTTTTTTGTTGAGGATTATTCTTCAGGCAATGGAAATTTACAAAAAACTGTACGTGAATTTTACTATGACAATGGTACTGGAAACAATAAAAAGCACATGGATTTTATAGGAAAGTTGCAATATGTATGGCAGTTTTAGGCTGTGTTATGTTTACACTGCTTTTTGAAGGAAGAAGCCGTTATCTAATTAATTATTTGCCATTTTTTGCCTTTATTGCAGCAACAGGAATTTATGATTTTTATAAATCTATAGTGAAATAATTTCCAATTATAACAACAAGTATTTTTCAGTAATTTTGACAGAAACCCTGCGTCCGTTCACCAAAAAAACAAGATAACTGGAAATTATCCAAACACACAAAACAACTGTTCATGGTCTTTACTTTCACCTGGATAATAGTTATAATAGATAAATAGTTACCTTAAAATGGTAAAGTAAAAATAGTAAGGAGTGTTACCTATGCCAGTATGGAAAGCTGTTATACTTGGCCTGGTGCAGGGGCTTGCCGAGTTTCTGCCTGTCAGCAGTTCAGGGCATCTTATTATAATTAAACAGGTACTTGGAGTGGATTTAGGAAGCGGCGGCATGTTTTTTGACATTATGCTGCATTTTGGCACTCTGGTTGCTATCTTTATAGCATTCCATAAGGATATAGCAAAACTGGTGGCTGAGGGAATACATATTATTATAGATATTTTCGCAAATATTGGTATATTTTTTGCCAGATTATTTAGAAGCAGCAAAGAATACAGGCATATAATAAAAAGTTCATACCGTAAATTTGTTATGCTTGTTATAGTATCAACAATACCTACAGGGATAATAGGTATCCTGCTTTCAGATATTATTGGTGCGGCAAATGATATGATAATGGTTCCAGGTGTATGTCTTTTTATTACGGCTGCTTTTCTGGTTATTGCAGATTTGGCAGATGAGGGGATTAAGAAGCCTAAAGAGGCTTCTTACGTGGATGCAGGAATTATTGGCATAGCGCAGGGGCTTTCAACAATGCCTGGCATTTCACGTTCGGGAACTACTATAACAGCCTGCATATTATGTGGTTTTGATAAAAAATTTGCTGTAAAGTATTCCTTTATAATGTCAATACCAGCAGTACTTGGTGCTGTTGTGCTTGAGCTTAAGGATTTACAGCCAGGCATTATTGTAAAAGATGATATAACAGGCTGTATTATAGCTACGGTAGTAGCAGCAGTAGCAGGATATTTTTCAATATGTTTTATGATGGCACTTGTGCGTGGCAAAAGATATAAATATTTCGCAATATATTGTATAATAGCAGGCAGTATTGCAGTTGGTTATAATTTTTGGGGTTAAAATCTAGCAATAATTAAAATCCAGTAATAAAGGAAAAGGAGAGTTGTCAGGATGGCGGCGGCAAACAGTTCTACTAATACAAGAGCCAGAGCCCGGATGGCTGCCAGTACAAAAACAGGCAGAAGCCAGGGGGCTAAGAAAACATCTTCCCAGGCGGCAGGTAAAAAAACTAAAACAGATAAAGATAAAATACACCAGCGGAAAATACAGGATGTTAATGAATATAAAGACAGGATGGCATTTGAAACAGCCATAACCCTTATTGTAATGGCTATAATTGCAGTATTTTTATATTTAAGTTATTTTGGGCTGGGAGGAATTATAGGGAAGATATCTGGAGGGTTATTTTTTGGAATATTCGGGTGGGCTGCATGGCTTCTGCCTGCGGGAATTATAATTGGCTATATATTCGGTCTTGTCAACCAGGGAGACCACCGTGTGCCAAGGAAACTTATAAGTATTTCAGCAGCAATATGGCTTATGCTTGGCATTTCTGACCTGCTGTCAGGACAGGAAATAATTACTGAATACTATACAAGCAACCATGTAATGCATAAAAAATACTTTGAATGTATGGATTTGACGCTTGGTGATATGGTTGTAGAAGGGAAAGGCAACCCTGGTATACTTGGACGGGTTATAAGCACTATATTTTCTAAAATTACAGGGGAAGTCGGCGCTGTAGTAATAATGATGGCGCTGTTTGTATTATGCCTGTTTATTTTCCATGGAATAGAATTTATGGCGGCATTGCGTAAAAGAAATGCATATAAACAGCAGATGGAAGATACATATGAGGAGATAAGCAGTAAAGAAGATTATAAAGCACCTTCTTACAGGGTGATACCACAGCCTTCCATAAGGAGGCAGCAGGCAAGGGATAACGGGCATGCCATGCAGTCAGTAAATCTTATGGAAATGAATATGACGCTTGATGAAATAGAAGAAAATAAACGTAAACAGGCAATTGGTAAAAACACAATGGAAGAAATTGTTGCTGGCAATAAAAAGCCTGGCAAGAAGGAGAAACCTGCAATAAAGAAACCAGAGGAAGCAGTAATCCCTGGCATTGTGGATGAAAAAGTTCCTGTTAATGATGAAAATAATATTGTACAGAAACAGGAAACAGATGACGAAAGACGTAAGAGGAATATAGAAAATATTCCTGTGTTCCGTGATGAATTAAATAAAAAGTTTGGCAGGAAACGTAATACTGTGCAGGAAATAAGCCAGGAGCCGTTGTTTACTATAAAAGATACGGCAGAATATATAGAAACAGGTATGCCAGAAAAGGTAACAGAACCAGAAGACTTTAATGAACTAGAACCAGAAAATTTTAATGGACTGGCTGGTTTTAGTGCAGATAATTTTAGTACAGATAATATAGAAGATAGCAGCAATTCTGTTAATGATAATATTATACTGGTAAAAGCCCCAGAAGATAATAATTCTGCAGAAACTGCCAGTAATGATGCCAGACAGGAATTAAAGCCACAAGAGAGCATGGATGTTATTATGCAGGAAACAACTGGTAATACTGGGGAAACTGCCAGCAGTAATATGGAAGAAGATATAAGGGATGCAGCACCTGTTATGGATAGCAGTACACCACAGGCACAGGGTGGTTATGCTGTAAAGCAGGAGGAAAGCAAAACTGTAAGCCAGAAGGAAAGCAAGACTGAGGTTTCTTCTGCGCCAGCATATAAAAGACCAGAAACTACAACAAACCATGGCAGGATAGGAGGAGATAATTATGTTTCTGCTTCTGGTACATTTAATGCGCTTAATAACAGCAAGGAGCTTGCAGGCCTTCCAGAACCAGAATATATTTTCCCATATCCAGGACTGCTTAAAATACCAGAAGAGTCTTCTAATGGCATGACAGATGATGATTTACGCAATACAGCTGCCAAACTCCAGGATACCCTTAAGAGTTTTAATGTAAATGTACAGATGGGTGCTGTAACATGCGGGCCCACTGTTACGAGATATGAGTTATTCCCTGAACAGGGTGTAAGGGTCAATAAAATTACAAATCTGGCAGATGACCTTAAATTAAGCCTTGCGGCGCAAAGCATAAGGATTGAAGCACCAATACCAGGCAAATCTGCTGTAGGCATAGAAGTACCAAATCCTGAACCTGGTTCAGTAGGTTTCAGGGAACTGCTTGAGAGTGAAGAATTTACCAAATCAAAATCACCTGTTACATTTGCCGTAGGAAAGGATATTGGCGGCAAAATCATTATAACAGATATTGCTAAAATGCCGCATCTTCTTATTGCCGGGGCAACTGGTTCAGGTAAATCTGTATGTATAAATACGCTTATAATGAGTATTTTATATAAGGCAAATCCAGATGATGTCAAGCTTATTATGATTGACCCGAAAGTTGTAGAACTTAGTGTTTATAATGGCATACCACATCTTTTCTGTCCTGTTGTAACAGACCCTAAAGAAGCATCTGCTGCGCTTAACTGGGCAGTACGTGAGATGATGGACAGGTATAATAAATTTACAGAGCTTGGCGTGCGTAATATTACAGGCTATAATAAGAAAATAAAAACTGTAGAAGACCCGGAGGCGGCTGGTTATGTTAAAATGCCGTCACTTGTAATAATAGTAGACGAGTTTGCAGACCTTATGATGGTTGCTTCCAAGGAAGTTGAAGACGCTGTATGCAGGCTTGCACAGCTTGCAAGGGCAGCAGGAATACATCTTGTACTTGCAACACAGCGTCCTTCTGTTAATGTAATAACAGGTATAATTAAAGCAAATATCCCATCAAGAATAGCTTTTTCTGTATCATCAGCAATTGATTCACGTACAATTCTTGATAAAAGTGGTGCTGAGAAGCTTATTGGAAAGGGTGATATGCTTTTCTTCCCGTCAGGTTATTCAGAGCCGGTACGTGTACAGGGTGCATTTGTTTCAGATAAAGAAGTAAGTGATGTAGTTGAATTTTTACGCAATAATAATGAAGAACCAGATTATAATAATAATGTTACTGAAATAGTTGAACCAGATGTTGCTGATGCCGGGACAAAGGAGCAAAAAGAACCTAAGTCTGACAGGGATGAATATTTTGAAGATGCAGGAAGGTTTGTAATTGAGTCAGAGAGGGCAGCAGCAGGACAGCTCCAGAGACGCTTTTCTATAGGTTTTAACAGGGCAGGAAGAATTATAGACCAGCTCCATAAGGCAGGCGTTGTAGGACCTGCTGAGGGAACAAAACCAAGAAAAATACTTATGACAATGAATGATTTTGACTTGCTTTTAGGTAATGTACCGCCAGTTTCTGAAAGTGAAATAGAAGAAACACTGCAAAACTATTCAGAGGCAAGTGGCATGGAGGTAATACAGAATGAACAGTATTAAAGGGCATATCCTGGTAAATTCGTTTTATAAGACAGAAAAATTTATGGAACATTACCATTGCCTGCAAAGTTCTGCAGAGAAGCAGGGTGTGGAGCTGGATATTATTGAAAATTCAGATATACTCTGTTCTTATGGAACTTGTGGTGTGGAAAAAATTTACAGGGCACTTGAAGGGGATGCGTTTCTTTTATTCTGGGATAAGGATATAAGGCTTGGACGGCAGGTTGAAAAAATCTGCCAGGAAAAAAATATATTTATGTGTAATTCTGTAGAAGCTACAGCAGTTTGTGATGATAAATCTTTAACATACCAGAAGCTGTGGGAATGGAACAGGGATAAACCGCCAGATTTACAGATACCGCTTATACCTTCAGTAACCGCACCTATGGCATATGCAAATATGGGCTATACAAATACAGATTTTCTTGGTAAAGTTATAGAAGAACTTTCTTTGCCAGTTGTAGTTAAAGAATGTTATGGCTCATTTGGTGAACAGGTGTACCTTGCAGAAAATATTGAGCAGCTTAGGGAAATTACCTTAAGGCTTGGAGGTACGCCGCATATATACCAGAAGTTCATTAAAGAAAGCAGCGGCAGGGATGTAAGGATTGAAGTTGCAGGCGGTGAAGCCGCCGCAGCTATGTACAGGTATTCTGTAAACGGGGATTTCCGTGCCAATATAACAAATGGCGGATGCATGAAGCCTTACAGCCCTTCTGCCAGGGAATGCCAGATTGCACTAGATACAGCAGATGCCCTTGGTCTTTGTTTTGGAGGCATAGACCTGCTTTTTACAGAAAGCGGGGAGGCAGAAGTTGTATGTGAAGTTAATTCTAATGCACATTTTAAAAATATATATGACTGCACTGGAATAAATGTGGCTGATAAGATAATTGCTTATATTATAACCTCATTAAACAAGCCATTTAAAGGGTTTATTCAATGAGGCTGGTTTGCAGGCGGGCAAGTAGCTAATGCCTGCCTGCAGGCAATGCGGATTGCGGATATCCGTTTGACACCAGGTAACAAGTTAATGCCATATGGACAGGGAGGTGGCAGAAAAATAAAAATCTGTACACAAAGTAACTTATAAATATAATTTAGAGCACACAATTTTTCCACCTGTGCGGTTACCCACTCCCTGAATAGGCAAAAAATGGATGAGTGGGTAACCGCACAGGCTGGAACTTTTATCTGGCCAGCAGGACATGCTGGCTGACTGGGGGATGGATATGAAAGGATATATAATTTACCAAAGCAGTGAAGCAGAAAAGAACAAGGCATTTATTGAGAAACTTAAGGCTGAAGGGGATAACCAGGGCATTAGTTTTGAGTATGTGCCAGCAGAAGAGCATTTAGAATATGCAGAACCGGATATTGTTATAAACAGGACAAGGGACTACAGGGTAAGCAGGCACTATGAGAATAAGGGTATAGCTGTTTTTAACCCTGCATACCTTGTGCATATTGGAAATAATAAGTATGAAGCTGCCATGTACCTGTCAGAACATCTTACATACGAAGTTAAAAGCAATAAATGGGCTGCAAATACATGGTTTGTAAGTAAATCTGATTTACCTTCACTTCTTGATAATGAATATTTGAAAAGGCTTGTAAGCAACCTGGCAGGTGATTCATGTAATGATGTAGTTATTAAATCTGTAGACGGCCATGGAGGGCGTGAGGTTTTCCTGCTTGACAATGGCGCATCTAATACAGAAAAGCTAAAGGAAATCCTTGAAAACCTTAAGGGCAAGGACTGTGTTATACAGGAAAGGATTGAGAGTAACAGCTCTGATATACGGGTATATATTTTAGGAGGGGAAATATATGCAGCAGTAATAAGAAATGGCAGCAATGATTTCCGTTCAAACTATTCATTAGGCGGAAGTGCCAGTGAATATAAACTTATGGAGTCACAGAAAAGCTATATCAAAAAATTTGCAGAAGCACTTGGTGGAAGCAGGATTGGCATGGCAGGCATTGATTTTATAGTTACCAAAGACGGAAACCTGGTTTTTAATGAGATTGAGGAAATGGCAGGTTCACGTATGCTTTATGAATGTACAGGTTACAATATTGCAGCAGATTATGTAAAGTGGATTAGCCGCTTTGTATAAATAAATTTTAAACATGCCTTGCAGGCAGCAATGCTTTTTATTTTGAAGAAAGCAACCAGAATAAGGAAAGACGGGGTATATTTATGAAGACTGATATTGAAATTGCACAGGAAGCAAAAATGCTGCATATACGTGATGTAGCAGACCAGCTTGGTATTTATGAAGATGAACTTGAATTCTATGGAAAATACAAGGCTAAACTGTCAGATGGGTTGTGGGAGAGAACCAGGGATAATAAAGATGGAAAGCTTGTGCTTGTAACTGCCATAAACCCTACCCCTGCTGGTGAAGGGAAAACTACAACTACTGTAGGCATTGGTGAGGCTATGGCAAAGCTTGGTAAAAAAGCAGCAATAGCGTTACGTGAGCCATCGCTTGGGCCTTGCTTTGGAATAAAAGGCGGGGCTGCTGGCGGCGGATATGCACAGGTTGTGCCAATGGAGGACTTAAACCTGCATTTTACAGGTGATTTCCATGCAATAACATCAGCCAATAACCTTCTGGCGGCAATGCTTGACAACCATATACAGCAGGGCAATGCCCTTAAGATTGACACTAACCAGGTGGTGTGGAAGCGCTGTGTTGATATGAATGACAGGGTTTTAAGAAATATTGTTGCAGGGCTTGGCAGGCCAGCCGACGGTGTTGTAAGGGAAGACCATTTTATAATTACAGTTGCATCAGAAATTATGGCAATTCTCTGTCTTGCAGAAAATATAAAAGATTTAAAAGAGAGGCTTGGAAGGATTATTGTTGCGTACAATTATGATGGTGAACCTGTTACAGCTAAGCAGTTAAACGCTGTTGGCGCAATGGCAGCACTGTTAAAGGATGCAATAAAGCCTAATTTAATACAGACTGTGGAAAATACACCTGCATTTGTACATGGCGGGCCTTTTGCCAATATTGCACATGGCTGTAACAGCGTACGTGCAACAAAGACAGCACTTAAACTTGCAGACTACGTAATTACTGAAGCAGGTTTCGGGGCAGACCTCGGGGCAGAAAAATTCCTTGATATCAAATGCCGTATAGCAGGGCTTAAGCCAGATGCTGCCGTACTTGTTGCTACAGTGCGTGCCCTTAAATACAATGGCGGTGTGCCTAAAAATGAACTGGGTGTGGAAAACCTTGCTGCACTGGAAAAAGGCATTGCCAACCTTGGCAAGCATATTGAAAATATAGCAAAGTACAATATTCCATGCGTTGTTGCGCTTAACCGTTTTGTTACAGATACAGAAGCAGAGCTTGCCTATGTAAGAAAATATTGTGAAGAAAACGGATGTGAACTTGCGCTTTCAGAAGTCTGGGAACATGGCGGCAATGGTGGCACAGAGCTTGCAGAAAAAATTATAAAAACCCTTGAAACAAAAGAAAGCCATTATGCGCCAATTTACAGTACAGAACTTCCAATAAAGGAAAAGATTGAGACAATCGCAAGGGAAATATATGGTGCGGATGGTGTAACATATGATGATGCTGCCTCAAAGGCAATAGAAAGGCTTGAGAAGCTTGGCTATGGTAAACTTCCTGTCTGCATGGCAAAGAACCAGTATTCGCTTTCAGATGATGCAACAAAGCTTGGCAGACCTTCAGGTTTTAATATTAATATACGTGAAGCCTATGTATCAGCTGGGGCGGGCTTTATAGTTGCAATAACAGGAACAGTAATGACAATGCCAGGGCTGCCGCTGCATCCTGCTGCGGAAAGGATAGACGTAGACGATAACGGGGTAATAACAGGTTTATCATAAAAAAGTATGGATAAAAAATTTATTCTGGAAAGCAATTTTACCAAAAATACAATTATAAAAGCTGCCATGTGCCTTCTGTTTCTTGTACTAATACCTGCCACAGGCATAAAGCCTGTGCACTGTACAGGGGCAGGAATGGCAGATGGCAGCATTAATAATATTACCAGCAATAACACTTCTGATAATGTATTCACAAGCGGAGAAGGTATTGTTTATAAAGCCATAGAAGGCACAAATAAATGCCAGGTAGTTTCATATACTGGGAACAGCGGAAATGTTATTATTCCAGATGAATATAACGGTTATACTGTTACTGCAGTTGCTGGTGGTTCATTCCGTGGCAATGAGATTATTACCAGTATTGTTATTGGAAGCAATATAGAAAGTATAGGCTCTGGTGCATTTTCATATTGTGGATATTTAAAAAGTGTAGAATTTAAAAGTAACCAGATAAAGGCAATTCCGGCAAACTGTTTTGAAGCATGTGCTTCATTAAAGAAAATAGAACTGCCAGGGTCTGTAAAAAAAGCAGGCAGCAGGGCATTCGCTTTCTGTACTTCCATGTACCAGATAATAATACCAGGACAGGTAACAAGCTTTGGAAAAGAAGTATTTTATGGATGTAATAAAAACAGGCTTACCGTTGTAGCAGAAACAGGTTCAAAAGCAGAAAAGACCGCTAAAAAATATGGCCTGCTTGTAACAGGTACCAGCCAGACAGTGCTTTCATCCAACAGTTTAATTGATATTGAAGGAGCACAGGATAAAATTTATGTTTACAGTGCACCATCTAAAATAAAGTGGAAAAGCCTGGACCCAGGAACTGCAAAAGTAGACCAGAATGGCAGGGTTAAAACATTAAAAGCAGGAAAAGCGGTAATAACAGCAAAAACGGCTGGCATGGAATTAAAATGCAGGGTAAAGGTTTATAAAAGAAATAAAAAGAACTGTCTTAAAGTAATTTACTCAAAATATGTAAGAAAAGAAATGACAGACTATGAAAAAGTTTATGCTGCACATGCCTGGCTGGTCCAAAATGTAAAATATGACAAGACACTTTATAAAACAGGTACAGTCCCAGCCATAAGCCATACAGCAGAAGGTGCACTGGACAGGGGTATAGCAGTATGTGACGGATATACCAAGGCATTTATAATAATAATGGGGCATTATGGAATAAAAAGCCAGATGGTTACAGGAGGCGCGCATGCCTGGAACATTGTTAAAATAAAAAATAAATGGTATCATGTAGACTGCACGTATGATGACCCAATAGTGAATGGAAGCTTTAATAACAGAAATGTGTTTCTTGATTTCTTTTTAAAAACAGATAAAGAAATGAAGATAACACATATATGGGATTATAATGCATATCCAAAGTGTAATAGTAAAAAAGCAGATAAAAGTTACAGGACAGAGTGATTTGTTTTTATAAATAATAAAACCCCCATGAAGAATACAACTTCATGGGGGTTAAGTTTTGCTAAAAATGATAAGAACTTTTACTTCATCTGTGCTGCAACTTCAGCGGCAAAGTCTTCTTCTTTTTTCTCAAGACCTTCGCCAGTCTCAAAACGTATAAATTTCTTAATATTAATCTGGCAGTCTTCAGCTTTAGCTGTGTTCTGTACATATGTCTGTACACTTTCCTTATTCTCAGCCTTAACATATTCCTGCTCTAAAAGACATACTTCTTTTAACTCTTTATTCAGACGTCCTGTAATCATTTTTTCAATGATTTCATCAGGCTTGCCTGCATTTTTAGGGTCATTTTTTGCCTGGCTTAAAAGTATTTCTTTTTCATGCTCTTTGTATTCTTCATCAACATCATCTGATGAAAGATATTTAGGATTTAAAGCAGCAACCTGCATTGCAACATTCCTTAAACATTCTTTAACACCATCGCTTGAAGAGTCTGTAGCTGCTTCAACTAATACACCAATTTTTCCGCCTGCATGGATATAAGAAACGATTAATCCATCTGTTGTAACTTTTTCAAAACGGCGGATATTCATATTTTCGCCAATAACTGCTACCATAGCTTTTAATTTATCATCAACAGACATGCTTGTATCAGCAGCCCAAGGCTCTGCAAGAAATGCTTCTATATCTGCTGCACTGGAAGCCTTAGCCTGCGCTGCAACTTCTGCAACATACGCCTGGAATTTTTCATTCTTGGCAACAAAGTCTGTTTCACTGTTTACTTCTACGATAGAAGCTGTTTTGCCATCTGCATCAACATCAACTGCCACAATACCTTCTGCAGCAATACGTCCAGCCTTTTTAATAGCCTTTGCAAGACCATTTTCACGTAACCATTCAACAGCCTTGTCCATATCACCATCTGTATTTGAAAGCGCTTTTTTGCAATCCATCATGCCAGCGCCGGAAAGTTCCCTTAATTCTTTAACCTGTGAAGCTGTAATTGCCATTTTAATTTTCCTCCAATATTAATTTAATCTGTCTTTTATTAACCAACAGCTTCCTCATCATCTCCGCCATCAGCCATAGAAACACCCTGGTTTGCCTCAATAACAGCATCAGCCATTTTAGAAACAATAAGCTTAACTGCCCTTATAGCATCATCGTTACCTGGTATTACATAGTCCAGTTCTTCAGGGTCACAGTTTGTATCTGCAATTCCGATAAGAGGAATACCTAATGTATGTGCTTCCTGTATACAAATTCTTTCTTTCTTAGGGTCAACAACAAAGATAGCGTCAGGAAGTTTTTTCATTTCCTTAATTCCGCCAAGGTTCTTTTCAAGCTTATCCCATTCTTTTTTAAGGCCAATAACTTCTTTCTTAGGAAGTACATCAAATGTTCCATCCTCTGACATTGTTTCAATAGCCTTTAACCTTTTGATACGTGTAAGGATTGTTTTAAAATTAGTAAGCATGCCGCCAAGCCATCTTTCATTAACATAGAACATGCCACAGCGCTCTGCTTCTGCTTTTATGGAATCCTGTGCCTGCTTCTTTGTGCCAACAAAAAGAATTGTACCACCATTCATTACGATATCTTTAACAGCATTGTAAGCTTCATCAACTTTTCCTACTGACTTCTGTAAGTCAATAATATAAATGCCATTACGTTCTGTGTAGATGTACTCTGCCATCTTAGGGTTCCATCTTCTTGTCTGGTGGCCAAAATGGACACCTGCTTCAAGTAACTGTTTCATTGAAATAACGCTCATAATAATACCTCCATCATGGTTTCATTGCTTCCATATGCTTCCAAACGTAAGACCAGGAAATGGCATTAAAAGCCATATCCAAAGCACCATGTACGAAATCCGCATACGTGATTAATTAATTGTTTTAAAACATACTGGTTAAGTTTAGCACAAGAATGGGATGTTTGCAAGTTTTTTTTGAATAATTGGATGGGAGGGGTTACTATTCAGGCTTTAGGGTATAAAAATAAATAATTTTTGCCAAAACATATA